>CAISCV010000126.1 GCA_903883945.1 uncultured Chitinophagaceae bacterium
AAAGACGCCCAATATATTCACGGTTCATGGATGGCCATTTGAAAACGGTACGCCCTTTTATCAGAAAGTAGTTGCATTGGCTGTAGAACGATTGCTGATTCCTTTTAGTGATAGCTATGTGTGCGTATCCAACTATACAAAAGAATTTGGATTGTCTAAGTTGCCGCTTAGCAAGTCTCGGGTATATGCTTGCCCCAATATGCACGAGAAAAAAGAAAAACCTTATCTGCAAAGTAAGACCCTGCAACACAATGTATTGATGGTAGGAGGTTTTAGGGCACAAAAAGACCACCTTACCGCATTGAGAGCTTTGCGTATTATTATCGAGGCAAACAAGATTCCTTCCATACATTTCACTTTTGTGGGAGATGGCCCAAAGCGTTGTGTGATCGAAAATTTTATAACCGAAAATAACCTTAGCTCCTTTGTTACGCTTGTGGGCGAAACAAAAGAAATAGATACCTATTATAGTAATGCCGACATTGTAATACTCCCTACCTATTACGAAGGTTTGCCTTTGTCGTTAATAGAAGCATTACAAAACGGCATCCCCGTAATTGCTACCAATACAGGTGGCATCAATGAAATTGTTTTTGATAATGAAAATGGCAATCTTATACAAGTAGAAGATGAGACGGCCTTGGCAGCACATATTACCAATTATTATTTGAATGATAAGATTAGTCAACTTTCTAGCAATGCCAGAAAGGTTTATGAAAAATATTATGGCTACGATATCATTAGCAAGAAGCTGAATGATGTAATGGATACATCTTTGCGTAACTCTGTTTTTGCTAAGAAAAAAGAGGTTATCAATCAAGTTTCAATGGAATTCTAGTTAAATTAGTTTATTTAATTTCTTTCAAAACATCATTCTGATTATTTTTAGCAATTGGACTGATTTTTCTAATAAATGATTTTCTTTCTTCTATTTCTAGCGCTCTTCAATAGGTTTATCTATAAATCTAGCTTAAACCCGATATTTCTACAATCGGTTTTATGGCTTATTTATTATGTACTATTGGCAGCCAACATCAAAGTGTATGATGTACGGATTGAGCAGGTGAATGCATTTATTTTATTGCAATCTATTGGCTTTTCATTAGGAGGTTTCTTATGTTTTTTATTCTCAAAGAAATCATCGGTGTGGGAGAAAAAGGAATTAAGTGTATTTTCTTTGGAGGCTGTTCAAAAGAATATATTATTTCTTTTCCCTTTTTTCTTCTGTATCCTTTGTGTTTCCTTTCTTGCTTTAGCAAGAACATCCGGTTCTATCTCTCTGGCAAACCTGGCAGATATCAGACAAAATCTAGCAGAAGATGATGGTAAGAAGTATGGAACGTATGGACTCATACAATTTCTCTTATCTATATACTTGCTTTTATATGCAGCCACAAAAACTAAGTTCCATTATCGGTTCACCCTGTTTTATATTATTTTCTTTTATTTCACAGCATTGTTAGGGGCTAAGGCGGCTTTTCTTTTCTTTTTCTCCTCCTTGTTATATGTTTTGTTGTGGCAAAAGAAAATTAATATTTCTAAAGTCGTCCTTTCAGTTGCACTCATCTTTAGCCTTTTTGTGGTTATTACCCTGCTGAGAACAGATAGTTCCTATAACACAGACCTAAGTTTTCTTTCCGATGTATTACTTATCTATTCTATCACCTCTATGCCCGGTTTGGCGCTTACAGCACACGGTGCCTCATCGCCCTTCTTTGGATACCAAACATTCAGGGTTATCTATTTGTGGTTGAATAAAATTGGATTCTCTTTACCCATTTCCCCTGTTCTGTTACAATTTACCTATACGCCCCTTCCTACCAATGTTTTTTCTTATGTGAAGCCCTATTTTACAGATTTCGGCTATGTAGGTGTTTTCTTATTGCCATTAATAATCGGATTCTTAAACAATTACATGTTTTTCAGGGCAAATAAAGGCAGATTGGGTTCTTTTATTTTAAACGCATTACTTATCTTCCCATTGATTATGCAATTTTTTGATGACCAATATTTTCGATGGTTTTCCAATTGGATATACTTTTCTGTATTAATACTGTTACTCACCAAGATAAGATTTTATGATATTAGGCTCCGTAATAGTAACCTACAACCCACAAATTGAAGTTCTAGAGAGGCTGATTGATAGCACTACCCGCAGTGTAAAAACAATTATTCTATCCGACAATGGCAGCAAAAATCTGAGTGAAATCAGGGCACTTGCTGCTTCCTTCAGCAATGTAACCATCATTGAGTTGAACGACAATCTGGGCATTGGCTATGCCCAGAACAGAGGTATTGAAGCAGTGTTTGCTGACCCAAGCATTGAAGGGGTTTTATTGTTTGACCATGATAGTCAGCCTAGCCCCGACATGGTTACGGTTGTAGGCAACGCTTACGAGGAAATGACTGCCAAAGGAATGGTAGTAGGTGCTTTGGGTCCTGTATATATGGATCCCCGCACCGAAAACAACTATCCTATTTCTGTATTCTCGGGCTTTAAACTAATTAAGAAATATCCTATACCGGGTGATAATACCCCTATTGCTGCTTCATTTCTGATAGCATCGGGTTCTTTAATTCCGCGTACCACCTACGAAAAAGTGGGAGGAATGCGGGAAGACTTTTTTATAGATTATATAGACATCGAATGGAGTTTTAGGGCTACACACTATGGCTTACCATCTTATGTGATACCCAATGCACGGATGCTGCACATTGTAGGCGACGACCGAATGAAGATGTTGGGTAGGGAAATCTCTATTCATAGTCCATTAAGGCGTTACTACTTAGCCCGCAACTCCGTTTTTATGGTAAAGATTGGATACATTGATTGGCGCTACAAGGTGCGAGAGGTATTTTTTTCAATCAGTCGAGTAATTGTTTTCTTGTTCTTTGTCGATAAACGAATGACCTATCTGCGCTACATCATTAAAGGATGGAACGATGGTTTCAAGGGCAAGTATGGAAAGATAGATGTGTTGCCGAGGGGATAGTAACTGTTGAAGTATGGTATTGACTTTGCATAATTCTCTAAAAATATCTAAAAGAGTAGTCATCATTCATAAAGCAAAATAATTTACATAAAATGTCTACCATACAAATAGTTATCGAAAGAAGTAAGGATATGTTTTCGGCTTATGCCGAAAATGTAGCAGGTATTTATGGCGGTGGAAGCACCGTTGAAGAAGCCAAGCAATCTGTATTAGATGCCATTAAATGGTACACGGCGTATAATAAACCAGAAAATATCCCTGCTATTCTTACAACCAATTTCGATATCGTCTACAGGTTCGATGCCCAAAGCCTTCTTTCTTATTATAAGGGCATCTTTACAAATGGAGCCCTAGAAAGAATTACAGGTATCAATCAACGTCAGTTACAACACTATGCTAATGGGTTGAAAAAGCCAAGAAAAACGCAAGTTAAAAAGATTGAAACGGGGCTTCATCAACTAGCAAGTGAGTTGTTGACGATACAGTTGTAGATAGAGGAAAAGTAGGGAAAGATAGAGGTGATTTTTAGGGTATAATTCTAATAAATTATAATTATGTATTTCTGCTATGTTGATGAAAGTAGAGACTGTGGCAAATACGATGCATCTATTCCAGATAAGACAGGTTCGCCCTATTTTATATTGTGTGGATTGATTGTAGATTCTTCTAAATGGAAAATAGCATTAGGTATCTTAAAATCTTTTCGGAAGCAATTGGCTAGAGAAAGTTATTTGCCTTATGATGTTGAATTTCATTGTGCAGAAATGATAGACCCACATAAAATAAAAGAGTACAGCACCATCAGTGTGCCAGATAGATGGAAACTAATTGAAAGATATGCAGAAACTATTGGTCAATACGGTGCTTTTTCTATAATTAGCGTGGTAATAGATAAAAGAAAAAGCGTGGTTGCACCAGCAAGTTATCTTACTACAGCGGTATCAAAACTATATCAGGCTTTTGATGAATTTCTAAAAAATGAAAAGCGATATGGTCTTTTGTTTTTTGATAGGGCAAACGAAAAGCATATTAATACACATGTTAGAAAATTATTGGGTACAGGGGCAAGTGGAGAAACAATACCGGATATTCGTATTGGTTGGGTGATTGAGGACCCAATTTTCAGGGTTTCGTCAGATTCTATTTTCGTTCAATCGGCTGATGTAATTGCATATACATTAAAGGAAAAAGACTTTCCGCAAACA
The DNA here is from genome assembly GCA_903883945.1 of uncultured Chitinophagaceae bacterium. Lineage (GTDB taxonomy): Bacteria > Bacteroidota > Bacteroidia > Chitinophagales > Chitinophagaceae > Parasediminibacterium. The sequence continues at coordinate 4,199 of CAISCV010000126.1, forward strand.
TCTAGAAAAAAATTTCAAGCAGACAGGATATTTCAAAGAAAGCTTGAAAAAATTTGCTTTGTATCTCATCTAGCAAATGAAGATGGTATCATAAGGGCATAAAAAAACCCCGGTTCCAAACCGAGGATTTGGTCCAGGCCAGCCAAAGCCGTACAGCTTCTTAGGTCTAGAATGCAACAAATATAAGCTAAGGATCTGTATTGAATAAATATTTATTAGTTTCGGACTATTTTCAATAATAACCAGCTACTAATTACGCCTACCAGCAGAAATATCAGGCATAAACAAACTTTAGTTAGGCATAACTAAAGAATAATTACTAATAATTATTTACTTATTACTAATAACTAAACTTTAGTTAGGCATAACTAAAGAATAATTATTAATAATTATTTACTTATTACTAATAACTAAAGTTTAAATAGGCATAACTAAAGTTTGTTTATGCCTAACTATTTCTCCGTTAAAAGTGTTTTAATGGGTCTTTAGGCTATATGAAATGTTAATGTGTGTCAATTACGTAGCTAAATGACGATTGTGTACTCCATTTATCAAAATAAGTACCCCATCATACCCCTACAAGTGCTTAAATGTCTACCTTCAACGGTGAAGCATAAAACTTAGCTTCATTTTCCCGATATGACAAAAGTTATAGTCGTACTTATCAGTTGGTTAGCTACCAAACAGCTTAAAATGATTGCTTTAGCCACCAGTGTTGCAAAGTTGATGTTGACCAATGTGACCACATTTGCTACACCCGATGTTTCCTTAACGGCTTTAACAGCAGCTGCTGCAAGGCTTCAGGCTGCGTATAATAATAGAAAGAATGGCGATGTAGGGCGTGTAGAATATAAAAACGCTGCGGAAGCACTGGATGTTCTGTTGCATTCGCAAGCTACCTATGTAAATGGTATAGCAAAGGGCAATTCGGCTATTATCGTTTTGTCGGGGTTTACGGCAACGAGTAACGATAAAGTAAAGAAAACTAAAACAGATGCACCGGGGCCGGTATTAACGATAACGCCGGGCGGTGGAGTTTTAGATTTGGGTATTAAAAAAGTGAAAGATGCAGCTTCTTACATCTTTATTATTTTTGTGGGTGTAGTAGGAGAGGTGATTGTGGGAGATAATTATGTGCGCACCACTACAGATGCCATCATTGTTACCAAAGGAAAATTGAGTGAAATTGTTACTGGATTAAAGATTGGCACCACTGTTACGGTGTTGGCACTTACCCAGAATGCAGGAGGCATTAGTGCCGCAGGGCCTGCCACCACCAAGTTGATAAACTAACTAAAAAGGCTATCTGGCATACCGGATAGCCTTTTTTATGCTAATTATAAACTGATTGCTGAACCAATAAAAGATACTGTCCTCTAAAGATGATGAAGACTTCTAAAAAATTATAAATTCCCTTACCCATCAACCCCTATTTTCGTGATTGAAAGAATTGGTATTTAAAATAATGCTCAGATAAGATTTATGAACCCTTTAGCGATAATTAGTAACAAAAAACCTAGTGTGCTGGCACAATTGGTAGTAGAAAAGTTGTTTGATAAGAAACTGAAGAACTTCTCTAGTATAGAAAAATATTTTTTGAATAAAACAGGGATTGAAATTGGCGGGCCAAGTAGAAAATTTACCACTAGTCAGCCCATACCCTTATACGATTTAGCAAAAAAGGTGGATGGTTGCAACTTTAGTAGCCATACAGCTTGGGAGGGTGAAATAAAGCCGGGAGATACCTATGAGTATCAAGCGGGTAAAATGGGTCATCAATATATTTGTGATGGGGTAGATGTGCCAATTATCCCTAAAGGCGTGTTTGATTTTGCGCTTTCATGTCATAATCTCGAACATATTGCCAACCCTATGAAGGCAGTCGAAAATTGGATTAAGTTGTTGAAACCAAATGGTAGTGCCATATTGTTGGTGTTGCCTAGAAAAGAATCAAACTTCGATCACAAACGCCCTACAACAACGTTTGAACATGTATTGGAAGATTATAAAAATGATATTGGAGAAGATGATTTAACCCATCTGCCAGAAATATTGCAACTCCACGATTTACGTTTCGATCCAATGGCAGGAGGGCTAGAAAATTTCACTAAAAGGTCGCAGGATAACATCAATAATCGTTGCTTGCATCATCATGTGTACAGCTTGGATTTGTTAGAAAAGATATGTCTTCATTTCAAACTGAAAGTAGTTTTAAAAGAAAGCCGTGTAGGCGATCATGTTGTGGTAGCGGTTAATTGATAAACTGAAAGTGACCATAAACCCCTAAGTACTAACCTAATTTGATAATCTACTTCCGTTTATTAAGTATTCTCTTAACTTTGAAAACAACAAAAACTTATTAATCATGGTGGCAGTAGTTGGAACTTATCAAAATGGATATGTAAAGCTTGATAAAGAATATCACTCAAATAATCCGGTGAAAGTAATTGTTACATTTTTAGAAGAAATACCTGCACAAACAGAAAAGGGTCTTTCTCTTTCAGACTTTTCATTTACACAAAGCCAAAAAAATCTAGAAAACTTTAAAGGTTCATTTAGTGAAACGGTGATGGAAGAAAGAAGATCTGACCTATGAAAATTTTTATAGATACCTCTTCATTATTCAAACTGTATCATCGGGAAGCAGATACTGAAATTATTGAACAAATATTTTCTCAACTACTAGTTACGGAGGTTTATTTATCGGAGATATCAAAAGTCGAATTTGCATCATCTGTGTGGAAAAAAGTACGAACAAGAGAAATTACGGCATTAGAAGCTACTACTACTTTGCAACTATTTGAAAATGATAGTTCGAAATATACTTTCATAGCTACTGATAGTATGATAATTGAAAAAGCTAGAAAATTGACAATAAAATATGGATTGAAAGGGTTGAGGACTTTGGATAGCATTCAACTTTCGAGTGCAATTTCTTTGTCAAAAGAAATTGAACTATTTGTTACATCAGACAACTTATTGAAATCATTTTTAAATCAAGAAGGACTACAAACAGATTTGCTGACTGTTAAAAAATAGGTTTGAAAATTATTTATGGTTTTTCTTCTACCTCAAATTCATGCACTAGCTGATGCGTTCCTTTTTGTAAAATAAATAACCAAGAAAGCAATAACTACCAAACTTTCGGCTATCCATAAACTTTGCGTAACGGAGATAACCCCATTAAAGTAAAGGGTGTTATACACAAAGCCTCCTACAACAATTAAAGCCGTAACAAACAAAACAACCGTAGCAAAAGCCGTATTTAGTTGATGTTTGAGCAATATCCAAATAAAAGGAGGCACATTCAGGCTAACGGCAATAATTGTAGCCAACAGAAAGAACAGACAAGTGTAAAAAACGTGGTTACTACTAGCCGGAAGGTGAAAATAGCTTAACAGGTAAGGCGAAATAAAATAGATACTGACACAAGCTAAGGCTATACAAGCATAAAATCCGCCAAATATTTTAATTGCTTTGCTTTTGCTTACCCCCTCTTTCGAACAAAAAACAGGATAAATACTATTTACAAACACCGCTAGCATGGCTCGGAATGCCAGGAAAATCTTTTCAGCTAGACCATAAACCAATATCAGCTCGGTATTTTTTACATAGCCAATAAAGAAAGTAGCACAAGTGTTGGGGCTCATCAACAAAAAGCTGTTCATTACCAAGGGGGCATCTTTTTTTATAATGGATACCGATTCTTGAATAGTTTTTAGATTGAAATTTATTTTTAGCTGGTGAAGTTTGCAGAAGTTCCTAAAGAACAATATGGCCATGAGTGTATTGCCAATGCCTACAAATGCCATCAGATAAGATAAGTTATATTGCAGTTTTATAAATAGCAGCAACAACAATAAAAGCAGTAGACGTGCGAAGAAGTTAGAAATTATGAACAGATATTCTTTACTACTACTCATATATACCCAATAAAAATTCAGGTTATAACCAATTATAAAAGTATAACAACAAATACTTGCCAGCATATTCTGGTGCAACAACGGAACGTAGAAGCACATAACTATCCAAGCAACAAAACCTACAGCAAATACTATCGTTTTGATGCCTATATAATGCTCGATGTCTTTGGTAATACTTGGTGCAGTGGTTTGGTGAATTCCCCCCGCAGCCATGGCATTTTTAAGAAAATTGATATTGGAAGAGTAATCAGAAAATAAAAGATACACATTGGCGAAGTTAAGCAACAGGAAAATTGGGGCAACATCACTTTTGTTTTTTAAACCTATTAAAATAGCCACGATGAGTATGGGAAAGAATGAATTGAATATTTGGGAATAAAATACCCGTAAAAATTTTTTCATAACAATGATTGCGTAGCTATAATTTGCCCCGAATATAGTTATTTGGTAAATAAGAGGCTTTTAAGTGTGTGCAATAACAAAATTGAATGAATTATATCTGCTAAAGGTTGCTTTTGAATATTTAAAAAAGTAAACATTTGATTTAATTACATAAATAAGTTAACCTTGCAGTCAATAATCAATAAACACATTCAATGAAAAAAGCACTTATCACAGGCATTACCGGGCAGGATGGCTCCTATCTGGCGGAGTTACTGCTTAAAAAAGGGTATGAAGTACACGGCATCAAACGCCGTAGTTCACTTTTCAACACAGGAAGGATAGACCATTTTTATCAAGATCCACACATTCCAGACCGTAACTTGGTTTTGCACCATGGAGATTTAACCGACAGCACCAATTTGATTCGTATTATTCAGGAAGTTCAGCCAGATGAGATTTATAACCTCGCTGCCATGAGCCATGTTCATGTAAGCTTTGAAGAACCCGAATATACGGCTAACGCAGATGGTATAGGAACGCTGAGAATTTTGGAAGCGGTACGTTTGTTGGGCTTGGTAAAGAAAACAAAAGTATACCAGGCGTCTACCTCCGAGTTATATGGATTGGTTCAGGCAGTTCCTCAAAGCGAAACCACGCCTTTCTATCCACGTAGTCCTTATGCAGTTGCAAAAATGTATGCCTATTGGATTACCGTAAACTATCGGGAGGCTTATGGTATGTATGCTTGCAACGGTATCCTTTTTAACCATGAAAGTCCGGTTCGTGGCGAAACATTTGTTACCCGTAAAATAACTAGGGCTGTTGCCAAGATAGCTTTAGGTATGCAAGACATCGTTTATTTGGGTAACCTGAACTCTAAAAGAGACTGGGGGCACGCAAAAGACTATGTAGAAGGAATGTACCTGATACTACAACAAGAAACACCAGAAGATTATGTATTGGCAACGGGTATTACCACCGAAATACGTGAATTTGTACGGATGGCTTTTGCAGAAGTAGGGATAGAAATTGCTTTCAGAGGCGAAGCAGAACAAGAAGAAGGATACATTACGGCTATCAAAGGCGACCATCATTTGTTGATAGGCAAGACAGTGGTTAAGGTAGATCCTCACTATTATCGTCCAACAGAAGTAGATTTGTTAATTGGTGATCCAACAAAAGCAAACGAAAAGCTAGGGTGGAAACCAACGTACGATTTGCCGGCTTTGGTAAAGGAAATGGTAGCTAGTGATTTGGACTTGTTCAAGAAAGAAAAGCACTTGAGAGACCATGGTTTTGCTCACAAAAATGAGATAGAATAATGGAGAAACAAGCTAAAATTTATATAGCGGGTCACCGCGGAATGGTAGGAAGCGCCATAGAAAGAAGGCTGAGAAAGGATGGCTTCGAAAATATTGTTACCCGAACTTCGAAAGAGTTGGATTTGCGCAATCAACAAGCGGTCAACAACTTCTTTGAAACCGAAAAGCCAGATTATGTTTTTCTGGCTGCTGCCAAAGTAGGAGGCATCGTTGCCAACAATACCTACCGTGCAGAGTTTATTTATGAAAACCTGATGATTGAATCGAACATCATTCATGCAGCCTACATCAATAAAGTAACGAAGTTGTTGTTCTTAGGCTCTTCTTGTATTTATCCCAAGTTGGCACCTCAGCCCTTGAAGGAAGAATACTTGTTGAGTGATTACTTAGAGCCTACCAATCAACCCTATGCTATTGCAAAGATTGCAGGCATTGAGTTGTGCGATGGATATAGGGCGCAATATGGTTGCAATTTCATTTCGGCCATGCCAACCAACTTGTATGGACCAAATGATAACTACGATTTAGAAAAATCGCATGTGTTGCCAGCCTTACTTCGCAAATTTATTACCGCCAAAAAGAACCATGTTCCAACAGTAGAGCTTTGGGGAACAGGTACACCAAAGCGTGAATTCTTGTATGTAGATGATTTGGCAGATGCTTGTTTGTATTTGATGGAGACCTACAACGAGAAAGGGTTGGTAAATGTTGGTTGGGGAGATGATGTAACCATTCTTGAATTGGCACAAATCGTAAAAAGGGTCGTAGGCTATAAAGGTGAATTAAAATTTGATACAACCAAGCCGGATGGTACACCTCGCAAACTAATGGATGTTACCAAACTAACAAATTTGGGTTGGAAAGCAACAACTAGCTTAGAAAACGGTATCAAAGCTGTTTACGATGATATAAAAGATAATGACTGGAACTAAAGAGGGAGCGAAACCGAGGGTTTTGTTGTTTTTAAACAGATTGGTAATAGGCGGGCCAGCCATCGATGTTATTTCGATGGCTGGTTTTTTGCAAAATGATTTCGAACTCTTAATCATTTATGGCGAAAAGGAATCGCATGAGGTAGAAGCGACCTATTTGTTGAGTAAATATCCCAATCTGCAATTAAAAAAGATACCTAGCCTAAGGCGTTCTATCAACCCATTTCTGAACATAGCTGTTTTTTTCTCTGTCATAAAAATCATCAATTCATTTAAACCTTCTATTGTTCATACACACGGTGCAGTGCCGGGTGTAGTGGGCAGATTGGCTGCCTTCTTTTGCCGTATTCCTGTTATAATCCATACCTATCACGGGCATTTCTTCCACTCTTATTTTAATAAAGCCTTTTCTAACGCTATTATTTTAATAGAGAAAACGTTGTCTAAAATAAGTACGGTAATTATTGCAACGAGTAGCCGTCAGTTAAAAGATCTGGTTGATAAATACAAAATTGCACCCCTCAATAAAGTTACTGTTATTGAATTGGGGATTGATGATGCTTTTTTAGCCGCTTCCTCTCAAGAAGGTACTGCTTCATTTGCAGCTAAATACAAGGTAAATGCCGATACCATTGCTGTTGGCATCATCGCTAGGATTGTTAAAGTGAAGAACTTCCCTCTTTTTGTGGAGATAGTTGCTAAAGTCTTGAAAAAAACAAAGAAAAAGATTGTTTTCTTTGTGATTGGAGACGGATATTTGAAGGCAGATATTCAACAACTCTTATCAGACAAAGGAATTGGTTGGAGTAGTAACGAGTTTCCTAATATAGATGCTTCGGTAATCTTTACTTCTTGGATATCTAATATTGGTGAAGCGCTTTCTGCTTTGGATATTGTGGTATTAACGTCTAATAATGAAGGAACAGGCTTGTCACTTGCCGAGAGCCAATATGTTGGTATACCTGTAGTTGCTACCAATGTAGGGGGGGTGCCAGACACGGTTATTGATGGGGAAACAGGTTTTCTTGTTAGTCCGACAGATGCAGATATATTTGCGGAGAAACTATTGTTATTAATAGAAGATGAGCCGTTGAGAAAGGAGATGGGGGCAGCAGCGAAAGTATTTGCCAGAAATAAGTTTTCTAAACAGCAGGAGATAGAGCGTTTGAAGCAATTATATTTGAAACAACTGGAAAAATAAACTAAATAGACATAAAGGAATAGTATGAAAAATATTTTAATTACAGGAGGTGCAGGTTTCATTGGTAGCCACGTGGTTAGGTTGTTTGTGACTAAGTATCCCAATTACAAAATAGTTAATCTGGATGCGCTTACCTATGCAGGTAATTTAGAAAACTTAAAAGATATTGATCAGTTGCCTAACTATCAATTTGAGAAGGTGAACTTATTGGATCCTGCTGCCTTAAAGGGTGTTTTTGATACGCATAACATTACCGATGTAATACACTTGGCAGCAGAAAGCCATGTAGATAGAAGTATTGAAAGTCCATTAGATTTTGTGTATACCAACATCGTAGGTACAGTTAACCTATTGAATGTCGCCAAAACTAAATGGGGTGCTGATTTTAGCAATCACTTATTTTATCATATTTCAACGGATGAAGTGTATGGTGCCTTGGGCGCAGAAGGTTTTTTTACAGAAACTACACCTTATCATCCCAACTCGCCCTATTCTGCTAGTAAAGCTGCATCCGATCATTTTGTGCGAGCTTACGCAGAGACTTATCACATCAGAACAATCATTTCTAATTGTTCAAATAACTATGGGCCTTTTCATTTTCCAGAGAAGTTGATTCCATTGTTTATTAATAATATCATTCACAAAAAACCGCTTCCTGTTTATGGAGATGGTTTATATACAAGGGATTGGTTATTTGTAAAAGACCATGCAACCGCTATTGATGTTATTTTTCATAATGGCAAAGTAGATGATACCTACAATATTGGTGGCTTTAATGAATGGAAAAACATTGACCTCGTAAAACTTCTTTGTACATTGATGGATGAAAAACTAGGAAGAACTGCTGGTGAAAGTGAGCAATTGATTACTTATGTAAAAGATCGTCCGGGTCATGACCGTCGTTATGCTATTGATGCCACTAAGCTGAATCAGGAATTGGGTTGGAAACCTTCTGTAACTTTTGAAGAAGGACTAAGCCAAACTATAGATTGGTATCTGGAAAATACTACTTGGTTGACCAATGTAACGAGTGGTGCGTATCAAAATTATTATACTGGCATGTACGCTGATAGATAATTTACTATAAATCATTTTATCATCTAAATCATATTAAGTACCCAGCCATAATTATAATATAGATAAAATTCTAAGTTGAAGGTTGAAAAGAGTTTATTTATCATAAACTTAATTGTGGCTGAGTACTTAATCACAATTAAATGAGAGTAGAAGAAACTAAATTATTGGGTTGTTTCATCATCCACGATACTGTTTTTGAAGATAGCAGAGGCTACTTCTTTGAAAGTTTTAATAAACAAAAGTTTGATACTTTAACGGGTACAAACACCACATTTGTTCAAGACAATCAATCCAAATCAACAAGGGGGGTATTGCGTGGACTTCACTTTCAACTAGGCGAACATGCGCAAGCTAAATTGGTGCGGGTATTAGAAGGGAAAGTATTAGATGTGGCGGTTGATTTAAGAAAAGAATCTCCTACGTTTGGTGAATATGTCGCAGTAGAATTAACTGGTGAAAATCACCTACAGTTCTTTATTCCTCGTGGGTTCGGTCATGGCTTTCTCGTATTGAGTGAAACAGCGACCTTCTTTTATAAATGCGATAACTTCTATAACAAAGCTAGTGACGGGGGACTTATTTATAATGATCCAACCATTAATATCGATTGGAAGATGGATACTAGTGAATTGATTCTATCTGAGAAAGATGCCAATCAACCCACATTTGAACAAATAAAAGATACCGTATATTTTAAATGATTCTAATCATTGAATCATTCATATCAAATAATATAAATTATGAAAGGAATCATATTAGCAGGTGGAAGCGGTACAAGGTTGTACCCCATTACAAAAGGAATTAGTAAACAAATAATGCCTATCTATGATAAGCCAATGATTTACTATCCTTTGTCTGTACTGATGCTGGCTGGCATTAAAGAAGTACTCATCATAACTACTCCCGAAGATTCTGCCCAGTTTCAACGGTTGTTGGGCGATGGGAAAGATTTGGGTTGCAGTTTTAATTATGCAGTTCAAGAGAAACCAAATGGATTGGCACAGGCCTTTGTAATTGGTGCTGACTTTATTGGTACTGATAAGGTTGCGCTTGTATTGGGTGATAATATCTTTTATGGTGCAGGTTTTAGTAAATTGGTTCAATCTTTTAGTGACGTAGAGGGTGCTGCCATTTTTGCTTATGAAGTAAATGATCCGGAACGTTATGGTGTGGTTGAATTTGATGCTGATTTTAAGGCTCTATCCATAGAAGAGAAGCCAATCAGTCCTAAGTCTAATTATGCCGTTCCTGGTTTGTATTTTTATGACAATGAGGTGGTAGAGATTGCAAAGAACATTCCTCCTTCTCCACGTGGTGAGTATGAGATTACAGATGTAAATAAGGTTTACTTAGCCAATAATAAATTGCTTGTTGGTGTAATGAATCGTGGTACTGCGTGGTTGGATACGGGTACATTCGATTCTTTAGCTGATGCAAGTGAGTTTGTACGTGTAATAGAAAAGCGCCAAAGCCAGAAAGTAGGTTGTATAGAAGAAGTAGCCTACCGTATGGGCTTCATTAATAGAGAACAATTGATGGACTTAGCAAACCGTTATGCCAAGAGTGGTTATGGCGAATATTTGAGGAAGTTGAAACCATAACGAAGTTTTAGGTTATAAGTATTAAGTTATACGTTAGCAAAAATTAGTTAGTAAAAAGAGAAGGGAGGTACTTAATAGTACCTCCCTTCTCTTTTTACTAACGTATAACTTAATACTTATAACCTACAACTTAAAACTATCCTACATTTTCTGGTCTCATTTGCGGAAATAATAACACATCCTGAATACTAGGACTATTCGTCATCAGCATACATAGTCTGTCTATTCCAATTCCAATACCACTTGTGGGCGGCATGCCATACTCCAGGGCACGCAAGAAATCATTATCTATAAACATTGCCTCATCATCCCCACGCTCCATTAGTTTAGCTTGTTCTTCAAATCTATTCCGTTGATCGATAGGGTCGTTTAATTCACTATAAGCATTTGCTATTTCCTTGCCATTTACCATTAGTTCAAAACGCTCTACCAATCCTTTTTTGCTACGGTGCTTCTTCGTTAGTGGACTCATCTCCACTGGATAATCAATAATGAAAGTTGGTTGTATATAAGTGTGTTCACTGGTAGCACCAAAGATTTCATCTATCAGTTTGCCCTTTCCAATATTGTTGGGTACACCAATATTCAGTTGCTTACAAACCTCCCTTAATCCAGTCTCATCTTTATCGCTTACGTCAATGCCTGTATTTTCTTTAATAGCCTCATGAATGCTCACTCTTTTGAATGGTGCCTTAAAGCTGATTATTTTATCGCCCACTAATACTTCTGTTGTACCATGTAAGGCAATAGCAATCTGTTCAAATAATTGCTCTGTTATTTCCATCATCCAGAAATAATCTTTGTAGGCTGTATACCATTCCAATACAGTAAACTCGGGATTATGCGTTCTGTCCATTCCTTCATTTCGGAAATTGCGGCTAAACTCATATACCCAATCAAATCCTCCCACAATCAGTCTCTTCAAATACAATTCATTGGCAATACGCAGATATAAAGGAATATCCAATGCATTATGATGCGTAATAAAAGGTCTAGCTGCCGCACCACCCGGGATACTTTGTAATACAGGGGTATCCACTTCCAAAGCCCCTTGATTGTTTAAAAAGGTACGGATGGTATTCATCAAGGTCGTACGCTTTACAAACGTATCTTTTACGGCAGGGTTAATAACTAAGTCTACATAGCGTTGACGATAGCGGAACTCGGGATCTGTAACTTCATCAAAAACATTTCCTTCCTCATCTCTTTTTACCACAGGCAAAGGTTTTAAAGACTTTGCAAGTAAAGTTATAGACTGGGTGTGAATAGATGTTTCGCCAGTTTTCGTGATAAATACATAACCGGTGATACCAATAAAGTCACCAAGGTCTAGTCCGTGTTTAATTACATTATCCCAGAATGATTTGTCCTCCTCGGGACAGATATCATCTCGTTTTACGTATAGTTGAATAATGCCTTTGCTGTCTTGTATTTTAATAAAGAATACTTTTCCTTTATCGTTAATACTCATGATTCTTCCTGCCAAGCATACGTTGGCAAAGCCTTCCAATGGGTTTTCTATTACAACACCTGCTTCTTCTAGTTTCTTTACCGCTGCATTATAGGCTTCTTTTACAGTACTGGAGTAATGCGTTACAGGGTACAATGCAGCAGGATACGCATCTATCCCTGCCGCTTGCAACTTAGCTAATTTCTCTCTTCTTACTAGTTCTTGTTCACTTAAATGTGCACTCATTACCTGTTGTTTTGTGGGGCGCAAAGATATAGGTCAGGAAGCAAAGAGAGATAAGATATGGTGTAATGAGTATCTTTTCTTATTCATTATCAGACTTTCTTTTGATGCTTGCTCCACCGCTTGCATCCGATTCTTTAACTACACAGTTGCCCTTATAGTAAACACTACTTCCACCTGTTGCCTCAGCACTTAATTCTTTAGATACCGATATTCTTACGTCTGAAGCACCGCTAGCGTCTAGTTTGCAATAGTCTGCTTTTAAGTCATACCCTTTTAAATTTCAGGCACCGCTTGCATCTATTTTAAGTACCGATGCAGTTCCCGTTATATGCATGGAGGAGGCGCCACTAAGGTTTAAGTACGCATTTCCAATAGAAACATTTCCGTCGAAACTACTAGCGCCGGATAATTCAATCTTTAAATTTTTAGCAGTAATGTTCTTTGCCTTTACACTACACGCTCCCGATACCTCTAGCCCCTTAAGGCTTTTAAAAGTAACGAAAGCCTTCATTTTACCATTCTTTTCACTATGCCAGAAACTTTTATCTTCATAGTGAATCTTCAACACATTTCCTTGTACTTCTGTTTTAATTTTAGATGCATACTCCTCTGAGGAGGCACTTACAACAACCTTTTCATCCTTACCTTCTATCAGTAGTAGGTCTATAGCACCTGATAATTCAATCTTATCAAAATCCTTAATGTTTCTTTCTTTACTGGTAGAAACATCTTTCTCGTTTTGAGCAATACTACTAATGCCAATAAGTGCAACTGAAACAAGAATAAAAAGCTTTTTCATTGTATGAAGTTTTAATTGTGAGGAATGAAAATAGGCATCTTCTAAAACAAAATCATCTTTTTTGTTAAACGGTAAAACTGTAGCATTGTAATAATCTAATTGCGTGATTGTTGGTATTTAGTTTTTATAAGGGAAGTGGCTTGTTTTAAGTCTAAAACCTAATTGTGGGTTTCCTTTGTTAATCTGGTAATCTCATACTTTATAACTGAATTATTTATTAAAGCTAATTATGCTTGTTTACGTGGTATTTCAATCGTAAATATTGTACCCTTACCCAGGGTGCTGTCTACCTTTATTTTTCCTTTGTGCGCATCAATTACCATTTTTACATAACTCATTCCCAATCCAAAACCTTTTATGTTGTGTACGTTACCAGTATGGGCGCGGTAGAACTTTTCGAAAATGTGTTTCACGCTCTCCTTACTCATCCCTATGCCATTATCCTGCACCGAAACAACAAAATATTTAGAAGTACTATGGCTCGAAATTTTGATGGATACCTTTTCATAACTGTATTTAATTGCATTATCTATAAGGTTTGATAGTAAATTTTTAAAATGTAATTCATCTGCAACAATCAAATCGTTTTGAGCATTCAGTTTCAGCGCGACACTGCATTCTTTCTCTTCTAGTTGGAGTTTAAAATTTTCTAATACACTATTTATAACAAGATGAACGTGAAGCTCAATTAAGTCGAGTTTCATTTCTTGTTTCTCTTGTAATGCCGCTTGAAGTATAGTTTCAACATGGCGGTTCATCCGCTTGTTTTCTTCTTTGATTATACCCGTAAAATAGTCCATCTTCTCCTTGTTACTTTGTACCTTTTCATTCCTAAGCGCATCTACAGCAAGTGAAATGGTAGCAAGAGGGGTCTTGAATTCGTGCGTCATATTGTTGATGAAGTCACTCTTTATCTCACTCAATTTCTTTTGATTAAATAAAGTGCGAAGGGTAACAAAGAATGCAGCAACTATTATGAGCATAAAACCAATTGCACCCAATATAATCCAACGTAGTGAACCCCATATTTGTTTGGTAAAGTCAGGTACTATAATGATAAGGTGTTCTGGTGCACTAATTCCTTCTAGGTCAGCAGCAGTTTCGGGACCAATACCTACAAAAAGTCTTTTGTTGGAAACAGTATCCCAATATGCTTGTTCAAAATCGGGGGTTCGCATCTCGAAGTCTTCGGTGCTATTGATGATGGCAAACTCAAATTGTAGGTAATGTAAATCTTCTTTTGCAAAGGCTTTGTTCAATTTCTGTTTTACATCATCCAGTTTATATTTTTCTTCTACCGTTGGGGCATTTAGAATAAAAGGCATACCATTACCAAACCTAGAGAATCCAAGATTACTTCTTAACTTTAGAGAAGGAGCGGCATTTATTCCTTTATATAAATCAACTGCAACAGATACTCCTGCCTCATTAATTTTATTGTTTAATTGCCCTCGACGAAGCACCAGCAAATTATTAAGCCAAGAAGCTTGTAAAAGCAAAAGCCCTAAAAGAGAAAGTGTTATGAGAATGACTATAACGGGTAAAGTTTTCTTCATTATGGCAAATATAAATACTAGAAATAGGTATTTAAACAGGAAAAAAACCTTTACCTACATTTTAACTATGAAGTTCTATTTGTTAAATAAAAAATAGTTCGTACTTTTCTCCAATGGAAAATAGCATACTATCAGGAACATTACTTATTTCTGATCCTTTTTTGAAGGATCCCAACTTTGTTCGAACAACAGTTTTGATATGCGACCATCAAGCAGACGGTAGTTTTGGCTTTGTGCTAAACAAGAAGAAAGAAGAAGTTTTGGGCGACTTAATCGAGGACTTAGAGGGTAATACTTTTCCTGTTTATTTTGGGGGGCCTGTTCAAACCAACACCCTTCATTTCTTGCATCAATGTCCACAACTAATTACTGGTGGAATTGAGGTATTAAAAGGAATTTATTGGGGAGGAGACTTTGCAGAGGTAATAACCTTGTTACTAAAGCAAGAATTGAGCCCTCAAAATATACGTTTCTTTTTGGGTTACAGTGGTTGGGGTATTGCTCAATTACAACAAGAGATAGACGATAAAAGCTGGATATTATCCAAATGCAGTAAGCAATTACTGTTTAATACCTTGCCTGAAAATAGTTGGAAGTCTGCTTTGCAGGAATTAGAGGGAGAGTATAAAATGATGGTAAATTATCCCTTGGATCCGCAGTTGAACTAAACAGTTAACAGTAATTAGTGAGGAGTAAACAGTATTTATGCTTTTTCCTAAATGTTCACTGGTTACTTTTTACTATTCACTGAAGAGTAAGCATCCATCCCCATAACTTAGGAATCTGAAATTATTTGCCAGTGCGTGATCATATACTTTGCGCCAATCATTGCCTATAATAGCAGCCACCAACAATAAGAGCGTACTCTGTGGTTGATGAAAATTAGTAACTATTCCTTTTGCTATCCTCAACTTATAACCTGGGGCAATTAATAGTTGTGTTTTAGTAATCAGACGGGTAAGATGATGTTCTTTCATCCAATTAATTATAGCCAGTAAGGCAGTTTCTTTTTTAATATCCTGTGGTAACTCATACGCATCCCATTGAGTTAATCCCAAATTTTCATTTACTATTAACCACTCACTACTCACCACTTTTACACCTAGCCAATACAAACTCTCTAGCGTTCTTAGAGAGGTAGTACCTACGGGAATGATTGTTCTATTGGTTAATAAACTTTCAATCAAATCCATAGAAACATCAATATACTCAGCATGCATTTCGTGTTCCTGCATGGTAGCTGCCTTAACCGGTTTAAATGTTCCCGCACCTACATGAAGTGTTACAAAATTGTGCGAAATACCTTTCTCTGCTAGATTAGTAAACAATCTTTTTGTAAAATGAAGTCCGGCAGTAGGAGCAGCAACACTCCCATCGTGTTGTGCATAGATGGTTTGATAAGTAGTTTTATCTGCTTCATCTGCTTTACGGTTTAAATAGGGTGGGAGTGGTATCAACCCAGCCATATGAAGTATTTCTGCAAAGGTTAGTGTCTCATTATCCCACAAAAATTCTATAAGAAAATAATCATTTAATCTCTCAACCATCAACGCCGAAAGCTTAATTGTTATTCCTCCTTCCTCTATATCCATTACCAATGCCTCTGCCTTCCATTTCTTTGCGCCACCTACCAGGCATTTCCACAAAACCTTTCCTTTTTGGAGCATGGCAGTGGTAATATCAGGATATTGGTCGTGAGGTTCCAGACAGAATAGTTCTATTACACCACCTGTTGCTTTGGTAAAGAGTAGTCTTGCCTCAACCACCTTGGTATTGTTGAATATCAATAAAGTATCAGCAGGAAGATGAAAAGCTAGAGCTTTATAAGCACTTTCTTCCAACATCCCATCTTTATAAACGAGTAGTTTACTTTCGTCTCTTTCAGGCAAAGGATACTTTGCAATTTGCTCATCGGGGAGCGAATAGGTATAATCTAAAATAGAAATATCCTTGGGATGATGATTGGGCATTATGTCGTTTTGAGCAAACAATTCAATTTACATTTATCCTTTTACACCACCTCTTTCACCCACTTACTCACTGCCGCAACCCAATTTGGGTCGGTGTTCAAACAAGGAATCATCTCATAGCTTTCACCGCCCGCTTCCATGAAGTCTTCTTTTCCACGTATGGCAATTTCTTCCAATGTTTCTAAGCAATCACTCACAAAAGCAGGGCAAATAACCAATAGTTTCTTGATGCCTTCTTTAGGCATATCCTTTAAGCGGAAGTCGGTGTAAGGTTTTAACCAAGGGTCTCTTCCCAATCTCGACTGGAATGAATAGCTATACTTTTCTTTAGGCAGTTGTAAAGCCTCAGCGGTAAGTTTGGTAGTTGTTAGACATTGGTGGCGATAACAGGTTTCGTGTGCGACCGAATCTACATTACAACAATCATTCACTTGCAAACAATGTTGTTTGGTAGGATCAGACTTCATTAAATGCCTTTCGGGTATTCCGTGATAACTAAATAAAATATGATCATAATCCTGCTCCAGATAGGGGCGGATGTGTTCTGCAAAGGCATGTATATAATCTGGGTTATTGTAATATGGTTTTACGGTAGTTAATGAAAACTTATATCCCTGATTATGATGCACTTCTTTCATGTAATCGACAGCCGTTTCATAACTACTCATGGCAAAATGCGGATACAAAGGCATCAAAACCACTTCTTCTATAGAAGGGTTCTCCTTCAGCATTTTATCATACGCATATTTAGGTGTTGGATTACCATAACGCATAGCAATCTCAACTGGTTCATCCATGGTTGCCTGAACTGCTGTTTGCAATTGTTTGGTTAGCTGAATTAAGGGTGATCCTTCTTTCCACCAGATTGTTCTGTAAGCCTCTGCACTTTTAGGTGCCCGGAAAGGAACGATGATGCCACGAACCAATAGCAATCGCACCAAGTAGGGAATATCTATAACCTTTCCATCCATTAAAAACTCCGCTAAATATTTCCTCACGTCCTTTGTGGCTGTACTATCTGGTGAGCCTAGGTTCATGAGTATGACCCCTCTTTTAATATTTTTTCCTTCCATTTTTTTGTTTTAAGATGTACAAATGTATAGTTCTAAGAAACTAAGTTGATTGAAAAATTAATTAATACTATTATTTACGAATAATACGTAGGAAAGTTTTGTCCGGATGAAAAAGAGGGTCTTCATATTAAATCAGGCAAGAGATATAAAAATATTTTCAGAAAATATAAAAAAATATATATTTGTCATAACGATTTTAAAACCCACTTGTTTATGAAGAATAATTCTATGGAGGTTTATTATAATAAATCTAAGATTAAAACACGCTTAATCCCTCTTTCTTGTTTACTTGTATTTATACCATTTGGTGCTATAAAACTGTTATACGACTTTTTTCAGCGGTCGCCACATGAGGTAAAGGTCTATCTGCCCATTGTTGCTGTAATGGGTGGCTTAGCCTTGATGATGTATTATTTTGTATTTCAAATATTTAGTTTCTGGAATAAAAAGTACACCCTAAAGAAGCCCGTTTTTATAATAGATGAAAAAGGGGTTACTGATAAGGTTAGCAACCAATCGGTTGGTTTTATTCCGTGGAGTAATATAAAAAAGGTGAGTGCCTTTAATTCTAGAAACCATTATCTGGTATTTTTTATCAATGATAAACAAGAGATTATAAACAAGTTTAAAAGTGTAGCAAAGAAGAAGAAGGTAGCCAAAACATTTAAAAAGAATGGGGCTAATGTGCGTATTGAAGTTGATTGGCTGGATGCGAATGTTTATGTAATGAAAAAACTAGCACAAGCAAAGTTGGAGGAATATACTAATACTAGTGCCAATGCTCAGGTAGCCTAAAAGAATGATTTACTTACTTGGTTTCATAAGCATCTGAATCGGTGTCTTTTCTTTGTATATTGATGTTATTTTTATTAAGGATTTAAAAAGATTCTCGAGAAGTGACTATCTACTGGTATTAACACATACCTTGCACGAAAGTGATGTATGAAAGATGCTGATGAAATACCCTATTACGAATTGCCCCCCTATACTGCCCAAGATGTAATACTCCCTCTATATAATTTGGTTAATGATATTACTAGGGTAGTTCCTGAACTAACTTGCAATCCAGCTTTTGAGGAAGATAACAATAAGTTGAAAGCAAGGATGAAAGATGCCGATACCGAATTTCCTTTGTTAATGAATTTTCTTGAGTGTTTGGCTATGTGTGAAATGATGGGTGTGATAAAGTTTTACTACAATCACGCAGTGCTACCAAATACAGAAGGTAAAGAAAACCTCACGGAAGAAGAAATATTATCAAGAGAGATGTATGACGAAGTGATGCAAAAGATAATTGAGATAAGTGATGATGTATTTCTTGTTTTTCCAACTATTAGAGATGTATTCTATGAAATGGAAAACGCTGAGAAAAAACTAAAAGAGGAAGCAAAAACACTTGGTCTTAATAAGAGAAAGAAAGTAGTCTACTTTTCACTTGCAAACGATTTAGTAAGCCAGCACATAGTAGCACTATTCAGTTTTTTTGATTACCTTATCATTCTTGGTACGTCTAACTTTAGTGAACGTGTACGGGAAGCTGACTTCTATTGTATTACCGAAATTAAAGAAACAAAGAAGATTTTTGAAAGGTCGCTTAAAGCAACGAAACGTAATAAAGATTATGAAACAAGATTCAGTCTGCGTGATTTAGTTGTATTATTAATGATAAACAATATATTCCAAAAAGCATATTTCTCTGATGCAGGCGATGATTTGCACAAAGTTTTTGAAGATTCCGTCTCACATTACAATGAATTAGCGCCTACTGTAATACGCGACCACATGCTAAAGATGGCAAAGTCTCTTGAAGAAAATTTTTGTAATGAAGCGCTTTCAATAAAGGGATTGGATAAAGCAATGCAACCTATATTCGATTTCCCGGTATAGTATTCGTATTTAAGGTTGCTAAGCCTTTGTCAAGTCATTATAAACACCATCCCAAAGTGCTATTCTCATCTTTAAAGATTCTATGGCAGCTTGCTCCACTTCCTTCCATTTTAAATCATCGTTTCCGCATAAGTTGGAAATCATCTTCAATGCAAGATGACTATGGTGGTCACCATCTACTTCTATATGCCTCTCTAGATAATATTTAAAAACAGCAATGCTATCTGGAAACTGCTTGTGAATGTCCTCAACGATAGACATAAACATAGCAGGAATCAAATCTTCTCTTCCAAAAGTAAAAATAGCTGCTTGTAGATAGTCTTTGTTGCTGTTTATTATTTTAAATGTAAAATGTATGAAGTCTCTGGCAGCCTGTGGCGTATTGGAACTCTCCAATGCTTGATGCAAGCTCCCAGTATCTTTCAGAACAGATAGGAATGTTTCAATCTGGTTTGTATCTGCGCCACATTGTTTCATAGCGTCTTTATATAACTCAAAATGACTTTTAATAGTTCCATTCAAATCAACATCAGATTCCTCACCCAATACTATTTCATTAATAAGTTGCCTTATTTCTCCTGTCCCTTTTGGAAACCACGGAACTGTTGTACAGGTAAGATTTTGTTGTAATGATTTTAGTAAAGACATAAAGTCCCAAACGGCGAATATGTGGTATTGCGTAAAAACCTTTACGTCTTCGATAGTTTTAATTACTGAATAAAGTTTATGATGGATAATTTGTTCTTTTAAAGGATTTATTGCGCTGTTTATCTGATTTATACGTTCATTCATGCGACTTATAACACCTTTTGAGAAGGGGATGTTCAAAATTAAGGCAATAAATTTATCTACTGTAATAACTCATTTCACAAGAAACCTAACTAAATGCAACCATTCAACTGATATCTATTACTATTTCTACATCTGTTCAACTACTATCTTTGGCGCCTATTAATAACAAGACGTTATGAATACGATTACTTCATTAAAGGAAATTCAGAAATTACATTTTATTGGCGTTGCAGGTACAGGAATGAGTGCCATAGCACAGTATCTTTCGGCAGGAGGAAAGACAATTACAGGTAGCGACCGCTACTTTCATCCTACAGAGAAGAATGAAACACAAGAGAAGCTAGTTGAAGAAGGCGTACAATGCTTTCTGCAAGATGGAAGTGGTATTGATGAACAAACACAAGTAATTGTGATTTCTACTGCAATAGAAGAAAGCAATGTGGAGATACAAAAGGCGAGAAGTCTATCTATCCCAATTATCAAGAGGGCTGAGTTATTGAGTTTGATTGTGCTAGAAAAGCGTACTGTAGCGATTGGCGGTACAAGCGGAAAGAGTACCACCACTGCTATGTTATTTGACATATTAGACTTTGCAGGGTTGGAACCTAGTATCATTAGTGGTGCAGGATTAGTACGCCTTCAGGAAGAAGGGAGGATAGGGAATGCTCAATTGGGTAAAGGAGATTTATTGGTGATAGAAGCAGACGAAAGTGATGGATCTATAGTAAACTATCATCCCGAAATTGGCGTTTTACTCAATATAGATAAAGACCACAAAGAAATTAGTGAACTGGAAGAGCTCTTTAAAACATTCAAGAGTCATTGCCAGACTTTTATCGTGAATGCCTCTCAAGAGGTTACTGCTGCATTCTCTCAAAACAGAAACAACGATTTTAGCTCTACCGATGCCGATGCACAATACAAAGCAACGGGCTTTGTGCAAACAGGACTAAACATCAGCTTCTTTATTAATCATATACCTTTTACGCTCAATGCTATTGGTAAACACAACATGGAAAATGTGCTGGCGGCAGTAACTGTTGCTAATAAATTGGGCGTAAGCCTGGAAATATGTAGTAAAGCCATTGCAAAATACAAGGGAATTTACAGGCGCAATCAGGTGTTAGGCAAAAAGAACAACGTATGGGTGATTGATGATTATGCCCACAATCCTGCAAAAGTAGCTGCTGCCATTATTGGGGTACAACCTTTGGCAAAGAAGGTAATTGCCTGGTTTCAGCCACATGGGTATGGTCCAACACGCTTTCTGAAAAACGATTTTATAGAAGCTATCAGCAAAGCTCTTCGTCCTCAAGATGAGATCTGGATGAGTGAAATATTCTATGCAGGAGGTACTGCCATCAAAGACATAAGTGCCAACGATTTGATACAGATGATTAAAATAACCCACCCCAATGCCTATTTTTTGGAAGACAGAAACTATCTGGTTGACACACTTCGTCCACATTTTACGGATGATTGTGTATTGTTATTGATGGGTGCAAGAGACCCTAGTCTGGATGTTTTTGCAAAAAGTGTATTTGAAGCATTATAGATTACTAACCACAATGACAGAATAAAATAGGAAATATGAAGTATGAAATATGATTTCTACCGGGATTGTTTTTTCAAAAAAAAATGAGTAAATAAAGTATTCAATTACTTCATATTTTATATTTCATACTTCATATTTCTGACTTTGTATCTTCATGGCAAACTTAACACCCTTACTTTTGTTTCTTTCTAAAAGGAAATTATGATGCAGTTAGCAGATTTGTACAAGAAAGCTTTGGCGTTTGAGTTTTTGAGTGTAGAAGAAGGTATGTTTTTATTTGAACATGCCCCTCTGACCGAGTTGATGTTTGTAGCCGATGAATTAAGAAAAATTCAAGTACCTCATGGCAAAGTAACCTGGCAGATTGATCGGAACGTAAATACGACCAATGTATGTATTGCTAACTGTAAATTCTGTAATTTCTACCGTATTCCTGGTCATGCTGAAGCCTATATTACTGATATGCCTACTTATCGGAAAAAGATTCAGGAAACTATCTCTTGGGGTGGCGATCAGTTATTATTGCAAGGAGGACATCATCCCGATCTTGGCTTAAAATATTATGTAGATACCTTTAAAGCCATTAAGCATGAGTTTCCTACCATTAAACTACATACACTCGGACCACCCGAAGTGGCGCACATTGCTAAACTAGAGAAGCTTTCTCATGCCGAAGTACTCAAAGCTTTGCAGGATGCAGGAATGGATTCTTTGCCGGGTGCTGGCGCTGAGATATTAATAGACCGTGTTCGTAGATTGATTAGTAAAGGAAAATGTGGTGCCGATGAATGGTTAGAGATTATGCACCAAGCTCATAAACTGAATATTACCACTAGTGCTACTATGATGTTTGGTCATGTGGAGACTTTAGAAGAAAGGTTTATTCACTTAGTTAAAATCAGAGAGATACAAGAAAAGAAACCGGCTGATGCAAAGGGCTTCTTGGCATTTATCCCTTGGACTTTTCAGGATGTAGATACCTTATTAACTAAAATACGTGGCGTTCAGAACCTTACAACGCCCGAAGAATATATGCGTATGATTGCTATCAGCCGTATCATGTTACCCAATATCAAAAACATTCAAGCGAGCTGGTTAACCGTTGGCAAACAAACAGCACAACTAACCTTACACGGTGGTGCCAATGACTTTGGCAGTATCATGCTCGAAGAAAATGTAGTGAGTGCTGCGGGTGCGCCTCATCGGTTTACCTATAAAACTATTCAAGATGCTATTAGTGAAGCAGGTTTTGAACCTCAACTACGCAACCAGCAATATGAATGGAGAGAAATTCCTCAAACGATACAAGAACAGGTGGTGGATTATTAATACTGGATTATGAAGTTGACTAAGAATCTCCTACTGTTATCAATTATTGTTACTATTATTTCTTGTAGTAAGTCTAATACTTCTACCCCAAATAACATTGGTGCCAAAGTGATGCTACATGTAGCCTATGGTACAGACTCGCAACAGGTAATGGATATTTATTTACCAGCAGGAAGAGATACCTCAACCAAGGTGTTGGTACTTATTCATGGTGGTTCTTGGACAGGTGGCGACAAAAATGATTTTGCCCAATACATTGATACTTTTCAGAAGAGGTTGCCCGGTTATGCCATATTTAATATCAATTATCGGTTGGCAGCTAATAGTTTGCCCTTCAAAAATGCTTTTCCTACTCAAGAACAGGATGTACAAGCCGCTGTAAACTTTATTTTTAATAGTGAAAAAACGTATATTGTATCTAATAACTGGTGTTTACTAGGCTTTAGTGCGGGCGGTCATCTGGCTTTGCTTCAGTCGTATAAAAATAATACCCTCATTAAACCGAAGGTTGTGGTTGATTTATTTGGCCCGACCGATATGGCAGATTTATATAACTTTTATGGCAAGAATTTAATTACTCAGTATGGATTGAGTTATTTGTTAAACGGTACACCTACTAATAATTCCAATTTATACTACTCCTCTAGCCCCATTAATTATGCTACTTCAACAAGTCCTCCAACATTGATACTTCATGGAGGAAAAGATACCATTGTGCCGTTTAGAGAGTCCGTGAATCTGCACAATAAATTAACCAGTCTGGGAGTAATAAATAAGTATGTGTTATATCCCAATCAGCCACATGGATTTAAAGGTGCCGATGAATTAGACGCGCACCAACAAATGGTTTCGTTTATAAAAACCTATATGCCTTAATTAATGAGTGCATTAATTGCTATTACTTTTAGTGATAATTAGATGATTAATCAATAATCAATTTTAAAATATAATGATGAAATTAGCAAACAACAAAATATTAATTACTGGTGGCGCAAGCGGCATTGGCTTAGGACTAACTAAAAGATTCCTAGAAGAAAACAATACGGTGATTATCTGTGGAAGACGAGCCGAAGTGTTGATAGAAGTTGCAGATAAGTACCCTTCCGTAATTACTAAAGAATGCGATTTGTCGGTTGAAACAGAACGTCTTGCGCTGTATGAATGGGTATCTGAGCATCATAGCGATTTGAATGTGTTGGTAAACAATGCAGGGATTCAGAACTGGATGAATGTAACAGATACAGATTTCTATTTAAGGGCTAAGGTAGAAATTGCTACTAATATAGAAGCGCCTTTGCACTTATCGTCGCTATTTATAAATCTGCCATCGTTAACTACTATCATTAACGTAACCTCAGGTTTGTCGTTTGTTCCTTTGGCGAAAGTGCCGGTATATTCAGCTTCAAAAGCATTTTTTCATTCATTTACCCTTTCCTTACAATATTTGTTGAAATCAAAAGGTATTGAAGTGATTGAAATAATTCCACCTGCACTGAATACAGACTTAGGCGGTAAAGGATTGCATGATGAAGCACCGCCCGTGAGTGCATTTATTGAAGCCATTTTTAGTCAATTAAAAGAGGGAAAAACAGCACTTACTTTCGGATTTAGCGAAGTAATGGCGAAAGCTACTCCCGATGAATTAAAAGTTGCTTTTGGCAGAATGAACCCAAGTTAATTTCCATTATTTTACAGTATCTCCTTCAAACTATCGGCAACGGCGGCAATGGTTTTATCCAGGTCGTCATAACTGAGGGCATTGTTTAAGAACCAACTTTCAAAAGCACTCGGCGGAAGATATACCCCACGATTAAGCATCGCATGAAAGAACTTTTTAAACAGTTCATTATTTGCAGCAGCAGCACTCGCAAAGTCAGTAACAGGATGCGCACTAAAGTGAATGCTAATCATAGAACCCAGGTGATTGATAACATACGGCGTTCCTGATGCCTTCAAAACTTTATCTAATCCCTCTTTGAGATACAATGTTTTTGCATCCAATTCTTTTAGTATTTCTGGATTGTCTTTCAGGATAGAGAGCAAGGTATACCCTGCAATCATCGCAATAGGATTACCGCTCAAAGTACCCGCCTGATACACATTACCCAACGGGGAAACTACTTCCATAATGTGTCGCTTGCCCCCAAAAGCACCCACAGGCATACCCGCACCAATCACTTTACCGTAGGTAACAAGGTCGGCATCAATGCCCAATTTTTCTTGTACACCACCCAAAGCGAGACGGAAGCCCGTCATCACTTCATCGAATATCAATACAATATGATGGTCATCACAAATCTTTCTCAGTCCCTTCAAAAAACCTTCTTTCGGTAAGATGCAACCCATATTACCAGCCACAGCCTCTATGATGATGGCCGCAACCTGGTCTTTGTTTTCCTTCACCAATTGCTCCACCGCTTCCAAATCGTTGTAGGCACAAGTGAGGGTATCGTTGGCAACACCGGCAGTAACACCCGGCACTGTCTGAATATTGAAAGTCGCCAAACCACTACCTGCCTTCACCAAAAAGCTATCAGCATGACCATGATAACAACCCTCAAACTTAATTATTTTGTTACGTCCGGTATAGCCTCTCGCCACACGTACCGCACTCATACAAGCCTCTGTGCCGCTACTCACCATCCGTATTAAATCTACATTGGGTGCCATACTTTTTATCAGTTCGGCCATCTTTATTTCCAGCTCTGTTGGCGCACCATAAGAGGTGGAGTAAATGGCTTGCTCTTGTATGGCCTTGATAACGGGCTCATAAGCATGCCCTAAAATCATAGGACCCCAAGAGGCGATATAGTCTATATACTGATTGTCATCTGCATCGTACAGGTAAGCACCCTTTGCTTTTTTAATGAAAAGGGGGGTGCCACCCACACTTTTAAAGGCACGAACAGGAGAATTGACACCGCCAGGAATAGATTGCTGTGCGCGGGAAAAAAGAGCCTGACTAGTTGTAATATTATTCATATTAAGTTATAAGTATTAGGTATTAAGTTGTAGGTTTTGAGTATGTGGTTATTTAATCATCCATAAATTAATAGTTTTGTGCTGTCTATTTCTTTTTTTCGGTAAGGATTTTTTAAAGAACGTTCGGTAATTATATGAACTTCTCTATTATAAGTATCCTTAATTGCATAGTATAAATCCCACCATAAAGTCCCATTTTCGAGGGGGTCAAGCCCATCATCAAACTTCACCAAAAAATCAACATCACTTTCATCATTGAATTTATCAGTTACTACAGAGCCAAAAACATAAGCCTGCTTAATCTTATGCTTCTCCAAAAGTGCTATCACTTGAGGTAAATGCGGTTGAAAAGACTGGTGTAGCATAATTTATGTAAATGAATGAAATTGTAATAGGCAGCTAAGGTAGGCATAATCATTTTTATTACATAATGGATTGGAATTATAATGAATAGGAACAGGCATCTAAAATTCAATAAATCAACCCAAAAAGATTTATTCCCCCATAATTAATTATTAGCGGAGCTTCGTTGGAGAAATAGACTCACTTGTAAAAATTGACAGTGCCTTCTCACAGTCATGTTATTGTATGTTTATTTATTGGATAGGATTGGGAATAGGATTTGCCTTACGATAAAAATAAGTTGGGCTGATAAAAGAAGATTTGCTGGTTATAAAATTAAATTGCTACCAATGAAAGATGAAATTACACTGCTTCGCGAAGAAAACAAACGCCTGAATACCATTATTCAGGTACTCACAGAAAAATTGCAAGAGACAGAAATCCTTCTTTCCGCCTACCATAAAAACAACGTAGGCGTAAACAACGTTGTGGATGGTATCGTCGAAAATAACATAGGCGTAAGTAACGCTGTTTCCCCTTATGATAAAAATAACATAGGCGTAACCAACGTTGTGGATGGCATTCCAGAAAATAAGATAGGCGTAAGTAACGCTGATTCCGCCTATGATAAAAATAACATAGGCATAAGTAACGTTGTGGATGGCATCGTTGAAAATAAGGTAGGCGTAAGTAAGATTAATATGGGTATACTATCAGGAGAACTGAGGGCGGTTATGATTAAATGCCCTACGCGTGGTCTAGGTACTGCCGCACAAACGCTAGCGCAGTTGTACTCCAATCCTAAGTGTCCACAAAAGGACTTAATGAAGCTTACTGGATTATCTGCAGATGGGATTGTAAAGCATATCAGGGCACTCAAGAAGAAGAACCTGATAAAAAAGGTTGCTAATCAAGAGTATATTCTTTCTGATATAGCAATAAAAATGGTGGAAGCAGCGAAGGAGGAAGGTAATTGATATTGGATAATTGATAGGACTACAATAACAATTTTAGTTACTATGATTGAAAGAAGATATCTGCCGGTAATTGAAAATAGTCCCTTAATTTCTGAGCGATTTTTAAAGTCAGCT
This sequence comes from uncultured Chitinophagaceae bacterium, assembly GCA_903883945.1. Taxonomy (GTDB): domain Bacteria; phylum Bacteroidota; class Bacteroidia; order Chitinophagales; family Chitinophagaceae; genus Parasediminibacterium. The sequence goes on from CAISCV010000126.1 coordinate 31,711, forward strand.
CCCTTCTGCCTGACAAAATTGATGAAACATGTCCTTTACTACCAATAATTGGTTCCAAATCTTTAGCTTTTATACCCTTTTCTTCCATTTTATACTTTATAGCTTCCAAAGGATTTAGTTGTGGTAAAACATAATACTTATCATCATAGTCTTTTATTAGAACAGATAACAACTCCATCTCATCACCTTCAGGTGTTCCTTGCTCGGCATGAAAAATTTCCATCAATCTATTACTAGCATTGTTGTACTCTTTTTCTGTTTTTATAACTTTCCAGTTCATAGTCCTTTCATTTTAAAGTTTTGTATATCAATATCAAAGTCAATTGTTCCTGCGTTTATCTTGTCATATTCTGAAGGAGTGCCAAACCAAATAACATAGCAAGCTTGTTGAATAAAATTGATGGAAACAATCAATTTAAATTCATTACCCTTGATATTGAATATTACCCTGTTATTATTTATAATACTTGCATTACCATAAATATTTTTTATTTCATTGAAATTTGTAAAAGAGAACTTAGAAAATTCATTAACCCAAAGAAGTAGCCCTTTTTCTGCCGTAGGATACTTGCTTATATAGTAATGAATAGTCCTCTTTACAGGTATTTTCATTCGGTGAATGTAGCAAATAGTTTTCAAATTGAAAACATTATTAATAATTAGGAGAGGTATAATAAAAAAGCGCTCGTTACTAATAATCAAATACAGGAGGTTGAAAGTAGCAATTAGGGTTCAATTAATAATTATCAATTATCAATTAATCAATCGGACAACATCCTTCGCAAAATAGGTCGCAATCAAATCGGCACCTGCACGCTTGATGGATGTAATGGTTTCTAGTATTGCCTTATCTTCATCTATCCAACCCATCTTGGCAGCCGCTTTAATCATGGCATATTCGCCACTGATATTGTAGGCGCTTACGGGAATGTCTACTGCATTTTTTACCTCACGGATAATGTCTAGGTAACTTAGTGCAGGCTTAACCATTACAATATCAGCACCTTCTTCTACATCCATCAGGGTTTCCTTTACAGCTTCCAATCGGTTGCTATAATCCATCTGATACGTTTTTTTATCACCAAAGCCCGGTGCAGAATCAAGCGCATCTCTAAAAGGACCATAAAAGCAAGAAGCATATTTGGCACTATACGCCATGATGCCCGTTCTGGTAAAATTATTTTCTTCCAAAGCCTGCCTGATAGCTGCTATCCTTCCGTCCATCATATCGCTAGGGGCTACAAAATCTGCACCTGCTTCGGCATGACTCACACTCATCTTAGCCAAAACATCTACGGTAACATCATTTACAATCTCGCCATTAATCACTACACCATCATGACCATCTGATGAAAATGGGTCTAAGGCAACATCTGTCATCACCAACATACCGGGTACAGCATCTTTGATAGCTTTAATGCTGCGTTGCATCAATCCATTGGTATTGGTCGCTTCAGTTCCATACTGATTTTTAAGTTCATCCTTACATTTCACAAAGAGCAAGACACACTTCAATCCCATTGACCAAAGTTCTTTTACCTCTTCGACTGTGTTATCCAGACTATAGCGGAAATAACCTTGCATGGAGGCAATCTCTTCTTTTACTCCAGTGCCTTCTACAATAAACAGGGGCACAATAAAATCGTTAGGGGTAAGTATCGTTTCCGCAACCATGCTTCTGATAGCGGGCGACTGGCGAAGGATTCTGTTTCTGCGTGCTATAATCATGATAACTTATTTAAATTAAAAAACTGTTTGTCTTCTTTGTGTTTCTTTCTGTCTTTAAGTCTTAGTGGCAAACTACTAAATCCAGTTTAGTGGATTCAAGCAAGCCTGCAACAACTTATCTTCTTCACTACCAGCAACTGGCTGGTAATTATATTCAAACCGAACCGTTGGAGGCAGGCTCATGAGTATACTTTCTATCCTGCCATTGGTGCGTAAGCCAAATAAAGTACCTCTATCATGCACTAAATTAAATTCTGTATACCTGCCACGACGTATTTCCTGCCAATGTTTTTGTTCTGCAGTATAAGAAAAATTCTTTCTTTTGGAAACAATAGGAAGGTATGCATCCGTAAAAGCATTGCCACAACCCTGACCAAAATTCATCCAGAAATCTACATCTTTTGTGGATGAAGGTCGCTGATAATCATAAAAAATACCACCAATTCCCCTGCGTTCATTATTGCGATGATAGTTTACGAAGTAATCATCACATTGCTTTTTGAAAGTAGGATAAAAGGAAGCATCAAACTGGTCACACACGTTTTTATAGGTGCCATGAAAATGAATGGCATCATCATCAAACAAATAATAGGGTGTTAAATCGGTTCCACCACCAAACCAACGATCTATCAACCCCTCCTGTCCCCCTTCTTTGGATGATGAATCATACAATTCGAACATTCTATAATTGCAATGAACAGTGGGAACAAAAGGATTGATGGGATGCAAAACAAGACTTAGTCCACAAGCAAACCAAGATAATTCCTTATCAATATACTGAGTGGGTAGTTTCAATTGATTACGCATGGCATCAGTAACCACTCCTTCAACAGCCGAAGTATTTACACCACCCTTTTCAAATACATTTCCGTTGGCAATAACGCGGGTTTTGCCACCACCGCCTTCAGGCCTTACCCACAAATCTTCTACAAATGTAGCTTTGCCATCTTCTGCTTCCAAGGCAGCGCAGATGTTATCCTGCAAAGAATGAATATAGTCTACCCAATGTTTTTTGATGTTCATAATTACTCCAACCCTTAAAGGAGAGTTGAAACCTTTTGTTTAAATAACAATTGTTCGTTTTTACTCCTAATCAACTTCGATTAATTGCGGATTTTGAATGCGACCAATTTCCCAAAAGTACATATCTACAATCTTCATTAAAGGATAATAAGAACCGTCCAAATTAATTCTTGACTGAATTTCTTTTAATGAAACCAAATTATTATTTATGAATTCAAAAATACTTTTTAAAGATTTCTCATTAAATCCTTTATTAATCTTAGATCCTTTAAATCCAATAACTAATAATCTATCATAAGCAGGAACACATCCAAGTGTTCCAAGTAATATTTTAGTTATTAGTGTATCTGTAGCTGATACAAACCCTTCTGTCGAACCTGTCTTTGTAGGCTTAGTGTACCCAATGCTTCTATAATGGTTTTCTAAATCCCCTTTAGCCTTAAGAATTATTGGAATTTGACTTTCTTGAATTTCATTTCCTATACTACATTGAATAACTGAATAACTCTTGATAATATCTACCGCCTCATTATGTACTTTATAATCTTTCCATAATAATGCACTAGAACCTCTATACATCCCCCAACTTGCTAAATAAAAAGCTAAATGGAGACTTAAATAATCAATATCATATTTATCCGAGTTATTAAAAGCATTAAAACAATGCTCCCAAGACATATATCTGTGATTGGTATGTTTTTTAAGACTTGCATAAAAATTTTCAACTGTTTTTACTATTTCATTGCTTTCAACCGGTTGATTCATTTTCCATGATTTATTAGTTAGAATCAATATGCGTGACACTGTCCCGCATATTCAAATTATGACTCCAAGTCAATATGTGAGACACTGTCTCACATATTGGAAAAGCATTACTTTATTTCACTCATAATCTATATCTTAAAACTGATATTCCTTCACTGTATCCACAAATGCCTTTGCATGATCTACTGGAACATGAGGCAAGATACCATGACCTAAATTAGCCACATACCTGCCTTTGCCAAATGCCTGTAACATTTCTGTAACCTCTTTCTTTATCACCGGTATTGGGGCAAGTAATTTAGCAGGATCGAAGTTGCCTTGTAAGGTAATACCAGCACCAGCCATTTGTCTGGCAGTGGCAGGCTTTATGCACCAGTCAATTCCCAAACCTGCTGCGCCTGTTGCTGCCATTGCATCCAGACTTTGCCAGGCACCTTTAGCAAAAACAATTGTTAATACTTCATCCTTCAACGCCGTAACAATCTGACGGATATAGTGCAACGAATAAGTTTCAAAATCGTGCGGACTCAATAATCCACCCCAGCTATCAAATATTTGTACCACATCTGCCCCTGCTTTGGCCTGCGCCTTTAGGTAAGCAATGGTGGTGTCGGTAATCATCTGTAATAAAGTATGTGCTAATTCGGGCTGCGTGTAACAGAACTCCTTCACTTTATCGAACGTCTTAGAACCCTTGCCTTCAACCATATAACAAAGTAATGTCCATGGAGCACCTGCAAAACCTATCAGGGGAACACGACCATTTAGTTCTTGTTTTATGAGTTTAATGGCCTTAAAAACATAACCCAACGTTTCTTCTACATCTGGCACGCGCACTCTTTGCAAATCGGCAACGGTAGCAATGGGGTCAGGCAATATAGGGCCTTTGCTTTCAATCAACTGAACTTCTAAGCCCATTGCTTGAGGAACCACCAATATATCGGAGAACAAGATAGCCGCATCTACACCCACGATATTAACGGGTTGAATGGTAATCTCGGCAGCTAACTCTGGCGTCTGACAACGCTCGAAGAAACCGTACTTGTTCTTTATTACCATATACTCTGGCAAGTACCTTCCTGCCTGCCTCATCATCCATACGGGTACTCTTTCGGTGGGTTCACCACGTAATGTTCTTAATAGTAAATCGTTTTGTAGCACTTTCTTAATTATGAGTTATAAATTATGTGTTGCAAATTCATTCTGGAAGTAAGCAATTGCTTTCTTCACCAGATTATCTTTTTCGGGGGTATCAGCTTTAACAATTATATAGTTACTATAGTTGCCTATGGCCTTTGCAGTTGTATTGCCAATAGCGAAAAGTATAGTGTTTTCTACTACTTTATTTACTGAAAAGAAACTATCTACTGCACTTGGGCTGAAAAACAAAACCGCATCATAATCTTTACTGATAGGGTGTGGGGTAACCATAGTTTCGTAAACCACCATCTCTTCCAAACCGATTCCATTAGATTTCAGCAATTGAGGCAATTCATCTCTACGTATGTTCCCACAAAAGAATGTAGCCTCTTTAGTTCCATTAGTAATCATGCCTTCTGCAAGAGAAAGTGCATCTTTACCAGTTCCTTTAATGCTGTTATCCCCAAAATAATCCTTAATAATTGTTTTAGTAGTGCCTCCCATGCAGTAAATATCCCAGGTTGGTTTGTGTCCCTCCAGACTTTCTATGATTGCCTCGGCAGCATTCATACTGGTAAAAATAATGGTTTGAGGGGTTTCAGCTAAAGCCTTTATTCTTTCTTTTTTATCTAGATTAATAGCTACACTCGTATCAATAAAGGACAAGCATTCTATATAAATATTATGTGTTGCAGCTTCTTGCAGCAAGATTGTATCTACTGGACGGGTACTTAATATATTGATGGGTCTTTCCAATTTAAAATTTACAATTTACAATTTCTGTATGGCATCAATAATGACTTGACCGCCTTGTTCTAATAGAGAATTGGCAGCTAATGCCCCACCGTTCTCCGCCTCTTCAAATGTGATAGTTTGTTCTATTTCTGCCTTTGCAGAACCATCTATTGCCACCACATTGCATCTAAAATGAATGGCGTTGTATTTTACTTCTGCCAATGCACTGATTGGGGTTGAACATCCTCCCAACAAAACCCGTAGAAAATCTCTTTCTATCTTGGTACAAAGTGCTGTATTGATATCATTAAAGTGCTGGCAGGCATCAAAACTAAATGCATCCCTCTCTCTGCTAACCACCATTATCGCCCCTTGAGCGGGTGCAGGCAACATCCAATCTAAATCGATACTATTTTCTGGACGAAGATAAATACGTTCCAATCCGGCAGCGGCAAATATGGCTCCATGCCAGTTGCTTTCTGCCACTTTTCTAAGACGGGTGTTTACATTCCCCCTCAAGTTTTCTATGATGTGATTCGGGTATCGATGCAGCCATTGTGCCTTACGGCGGATGCTGCTGGTACCTATTGTGAGTGGTGAATTGTTAGATGTGAGTGATTCGCTACTCACCACTGACAACTCACCATTCACTACCAATATGTCCTTATAGCTTGCTCGCTTCAACACCGCACTCTGAATAATACCTTTTGGCAATTGTGTAGGCACATCTTTCATAGAATGTACCGCAATATCTATCCGGTCATTTAGCAAAGCGAGGTCAAGGCTTCTGGTAAAGACTCCTTGCACACCCATTTCGTATAGTGGCGTAACCAAATCTATATCGCCCTCACTCTTTATGTAAACTAACTCCGCAGCATATCCATTTTCTTTTAAAAGATCTTGCACAAGTGTTGCTTGCCAAACAGCAAGCTGGCTTTCTCGGGTGCCAATACGAATAACTCTTTCCATAATAATGATGTAATGATTGGAATGATTTAATGATTAGATTGAAGGATGTTGGGTATGAATCATTAAATCATTTCAATCACCCTAATCATAATTCTAGTTAGCACTGATTGCAATAAATTCATTGATTGCTTCAATAAAGTTGCAACCACCTTTGTTTTCCTTGCGCATGCTTTGTGCCATGTTATTAATCACTTTTTGAATGCGGGTATTGCAATCACAAGTGCTTGTTGTATGGTGACTGTTAGAGTAACTGATAAATAGATCACATTCTTGCATGGCAATCAGTTTATTCTTTACCGCTTTTATTACAGGCACATTCTTACGCATCGCATACCATTCATTAAATTCTGCAATATGTTCAGCTATAATTGCTTTTGCTTTTGGCACTTCATCAATCCTCATTTGAAGCGTAGCATCGTTTATCTTAGACAAATCATCAACGTTCACCAATGTGATATGCGTCAATTCTTTGCAGTTAGGATGGATATTGTTAGGGATTGACAAGTCTATCAATACCTTATTATTACTATTAATAAATTGTGCTTTATTAAGAATAGGAGAAGACGCATTAGTCGCAACAATAATTACATCGGCTGCCTTTATTTCATGCTCAATCAGTTCATAAGAACCTACTCTAAGGTTTAGTTCATCTGCCAGTTCCTTTGCCTTATCTTCTGTGCGGTTAATAAGCGTGATGTTGGTATTATTCAAATAATCAACCACATTCTTACAAGTATTCCGTCCTATCTTACCCGTACCGAGTAACAATATCTTCTTATCGCTGATGTTCTCTACGTGGTCTTTCAAGAATTGAATAGCTGCAAAAGAAACCGAAACAGTACCACCACTTAGCTGTGTATTGTTCTTGATACTTTTTGAAGCTTGAATCACAGAATTTACCAAGCGTTCCATATAACCACCTATGGAGCCATGTTCTTTTGCAAATTTGAATGATTGTTTTATCTGACCAATTATTTCATAGTCACCCAATATCTGAGAATCCAACCCAGCACCAACAGAGAACAAATGTTCGATTGCTTCTGCGCCCTTTTTGATATAAGAAAGATGGTTGAAAGTTTCTACACTGCCCGTTGTTTTAGAACATAATAGGTTTACGAGTGCTTTTGAGCTCTTGGCCAACCCATAGATTTCAGTTCTGTTGCAAGTGCTAATCACCATTACTTCGGTAATGCCTGCTTGTTTTGCGTCGGCTATCAATGCACTGTATTGCTCCGTGCCAATAGCAAACTGCCCCCTGATTGATGCTTCCGTTTTTTTGTAGTTAATGCCCGCTGCGTAAAAGTAAAGTTCCTGCATAATCATTACCATTTAGGTGGTATCTCTCAATTTACGCAAAAATAGCCGTTGGGGTTTTCGCAGAAATCCAACATTCGTCAATACACTGTCATTTTTGTGTCATGTTTAATGACAATGAATAATTGATGGCAGTTATTTTTTCAATTAAACATATCGTCATTCAATTGTGAGAGATAAACCATTTATGCTACTTTAACAATCATTTCCATTGCCCCGGAAATCATTTCCATTGCCCCATAAAATATTTCCACAGCCCTGGAAAACATTTCTACAACCCCGGAAATAATTTCCACAGCCCCGGAAAATATTTCCATAGCACCGGAAAACATTTCCACAAACCCATAAAACATTTCCATAGCCCCATAAAATATTTGTGGGGTAATAAGAAACATGTTTTTTACACTTTATTACCTAACAACAGGACTAAAAACGGAAGAAACAAATCAGTTTTTGAAGCATTTATGATTGAAAAAGAAGTAGTATACCAAATATGCTTGTGCAATTAACCAAGTAAGAGTAATTTTTTAGTACTAAATGAAAGATGCAAAGCCTTATCAACAACAAATAATTAAATTTTATTGCCTACTCACTCCCAACTGTTATTTTTGCGCCTCGATTTTTAATTGAGGGGGCAATGCTTCCTAAAAAACAGTATACATGCAAAGAGATACATTGGTTTTCGACCTGATTAATCAGGAATTAGAGCGTCAGCGTCATGGTATAGAATTGATTGCGAGCGAGAATTTTACTTCGCTACAAGTAATTCAGGCGATGGGTAGTGTGATGACGAATAAATATGCTGAAGGATATCCAGGACGCCGTTATTATGCTGGTTGCGAAATAGTAGACCAAACAGAACAACTTGCGATAGACCGTTTGAAACAAATATTTAATGTAGAATATGCCAACGTTCAGCCTCATAGTGGCGCGCAAGCAAATGCTGCTATTGCATTGGCGGTATTACAACCAGGAGATACAACGCTTGGGTTGGATTTGAGCATGGGCGGTCACCTTACACACGGAAGTCCCGTAAACTATAGTGGTAAACTATACAACGCTCATTTTTATGGCGTGGTAAAAGAGACTGGTTTGATTGATTATGAGATGTTGGAAAGTCAGGCTCGTACCTTGAAACCAAAATTAATTATTTGTGGAGCTAGTGCCTATAGCCGCGATTGGGATTATAAAAGAATCCGTGCAGTTGCCGATGAGGTAGGTGCATTGGTTTGGGCAGATATTGCACACCCTGCAGGTTTGATAGCTAAAGGTTTGTTGAACAGTCCGTTCGAGCATTGTCATTTTGTAAGTTCTACTACCCATAAAACATTGCGTGGCCCTCGTGGTGGCGTGATTATGCTGGGTAAAGACTTCGAAAATCCTTTTGGACTAAAAGACGCAAAGGGCAACATCCGTATGATGAGCAGCTTGATTGACCTAGCTGTTTTCCCTGGAATACAAGGTGGTCCGTTAGAACACGTAATTGCTGCTAAAGCTGTTGCTTTTGGAGAAATATTAACCGATGAATTTTTGGTATATCAACAACAAGTACAAAAGAATGCACAAGCAATGGCTAAGGCATTTATGGATAAAGAGTATCACCTGATAAGTGGTGGAACTGATAATCATTTGATGCTGATTGACCTAAGAAACAAAAACATCAGTGGGAAAAAAGCTGAGCAGGCATTGGTGAAAGCAGACATTACTGCCAACAAAAACATGGTTCCTTTCGATGATAAGAGTGCCTTCATCACCAGTGGTATCCGCTTTGGTGTACCAGCTATTACTACCAGAGGTTTGGTAGAAAGCGATATGCAATTTGTGGTAGACGCTATAGACAGGGTATTGATGAATGCAGAAAATGAAGCAGAGATTGCAGCTGTTAAGAAACAGGTGAACGACTTTATGACCCATTTTAAATTATACCCAGAGCTTTAATTAATTGACAATTGATAATTTATAATTGACATGAGAGTGTTTAATTATCAATTGTCAATTATAAATGATAAATTGTCAACTGTCAATTTTCAATTATGATACAGCGTATCCAGACAATATGGCTTTTGCTAGCTTCAATTTTTGCATTATTAACACTAAGGGTTTCCTTTTTTGGTTATGCAGTTACAAAACCATTAAATGAAATGATTGGGGAAACAAATATTGTTAAGTTCACAGCTTTTAGCAGCCCTACAATTCTAATAGTTTCTGTAGCAGTTGCTGCCGCTTCATTTGTTGCAATATTTCTTTACAAAGACAGAAAAAGACAATTATTAATCACTAGCGCAATTGCCGTAGTGGCTATAATCAACATCATCCTGTACTTATCCCAAATGAGCACATTTAAGGAAGGGCAGTACAATATTTCAATAACATCCATTATTACTTTCCTTATTCCCTTGTTTTTGTTGCTTGCCGCAAGGGGCATCTGGAAAGACGAACAATTAGTAAAAAGCGCAGATAGACTCAGATAGTGATTAGTGATTAGTTGTTAGTGATTAGTCTTTAAAGATTAATAAGTTGAATTCAATTAAAAAGATTCTTCACTAACAACTAATCACTAACAACTAACCACTAAATAATTATGTTACAAATTAGTAAGCGTGGGCAGGAAATGCCCCCATCTCCCATTAGAAAGTTGGTTCCTTATGCAGAAGCTGCTGTTGAAAAAGGAATTAAAGTATACCATTTAAATATTGGCCAGCCAGATATTGAGACGCCTCAGTTGATGTTGGATGCAGTACGCCATAGCGATTTCAAGATATTGGATTATGGGCATAGTGCTGGTAACGAAAGCTACCGTAGAAAACTGGTTGGTTATTATAAAAGTGTAGGTATAGAGGTCGATTATAAACAAATACTCATTACCACAGGTGGAAGTGAAGCGTTGTTATTTGCCTTTATGGCCTGTTTCGATCCGGGTGATGAAGTAATTATTCCCGAACCATTCTATGCCAACTATCATGGCTTTGCAGCAGAAGCAGGGGTGGAAGTAGTAACTATTACTTCGGATATTTCTACAGGATTCGCTTTACCACCCGTTGAGGAAATAGAAAAGAAAATAACTTCACGCACAAGAGGCATTGTTATCTGTAATCCCAACAATCCTACTGGTTATGTTTATAGCAAAGAAGAATTAGAACAGTTAGCAACAATGGTTGCCAAGCATAAACTTTATTTCTTTTGTGACGAAGCCTATAGAGAATTTAATTACGAAGGAGCCATACCCATGTCTTCACTTAGTCTGAAAGGTGTAGATGATAATGTGGTGATGGTAGATACCATAAGCAAAAGATATAGTGCTTGTGGTGGAAGAATTGGTGCATTGGTAACACGCAACAAAACATTGATAGATACCGTGATGAAGTTTGCACAGGCTCGGTTGTGCCCTCCAAGCTTTGCACAGATGGCTGGCGAAGCTGCGTTGGATTTACCTGCAGATTACTTCGATCAAACCAAAGCAGAATACAAAAGTAGAAGAGACCTTATTGTAGAACGCCTCAACGCGATGGAGGGAGTTTATTGTCCCAAACCAAGTGGGGCATTCTATGCTATAGCCGAACTACCTATTGACGATGCCAACAAGTTTTGCCAGTGGTTATTAGAGTCTTTCAGTTACAAGGGCGCTACTGTAATGTTAGCACCAGGTTCGGGATTCTATGCAACTCCTGGATTGGGACTAAACCAGGTAAGGCTGGCATATGTATTGAATAAAACAGACATTAACGCTGCAATGGATTGCCTGCAAGAAGCATTGAAAGTATATTCTGCCGATTAAAAGAGACGTTAACCGCTTCGAAAAAATAACTAGGCAACAACAATATACTCAAGCATATCTCTAAGGAATGTATCTGATGATACCGTAAATACTTCCTTTATGATGAGATTGTGTGGCTATATATTGTGTTTATCGTTCATTATTTCCTGTATAAAAACCAGTGCACAGAGCTATAATGCCATTAATGGATCTGCTTATGCCGGGGTGCTAGGTAATTTCACCAATCCTGCTAGCGGCATCAACACTCCATTCAAATGGGATATTTCTATATTGGGGGCGCAATCAACTACTACCAATAATGCAGTTTCCGTTAGAAACCTAAACTTGAATAATGTAACATCAACTGCGGTGTTGTTTCAGCCAACAACAGGAACTGGTAACAGGCATATTGATAACAATGCCGATTTTCACCTGGTTAATATACGATATGCCATAGACAAAATCCAATGCGTAAGTTTTGGAATTAGACTGCGATCCTATTCTCATGCTGCAGCAACTTCCTTTAATTTCATAGATACCACAAGTGGCTTATTGCCTTTCCTAAGTTACAATGCAGGCTCTACGCCATTCAATTCTACGCTAACGAATGAGGCATGGATTGAGAATGATTTCACTTATTCTAGAATACTTAAAGAGGATAACGAAAGTAGGTGGTCGGGTGGGATTACACTTGGGATACTAAGAGGAATATCTGGTGTTTATGGTTCTGTAAACAATCTTCGGTATGTTTCAGAACCTAACAGAAGCGTTGCCAGAAATGGTAGTGTTAGTATACTTTATTCTGATACTTATTCGGTTACAGATGAAAAGAATACATTAGTTAACAATGCTATACAACTCAAAAAAGCAAGTAAACTTAGCCTAGGTGCAAGTGTTGGGGTGGAATATTTAGTAAAAAAGAATGTTTTTGATGAACCTTATAACCCCAAGAACTACTACTGGAAAATTGGATTGAGCATCATGGATATAGGTAGCAACAAGTTCATTACAGCTCCGTATTCTTTTATAATCGATTCGCCCAAAGCCAATGTAACCGATACCGGACTTATCAATCAAATTGACGGCGCTTATGGTCATTACGATGTAAAAAGAGTATTGATTAACAACTTTAAAGGCACTGCTCCCTATCAAAATACTTTCAAAATGCGACTTCCTACCCGGCTAGTGCTTTCTATAGATAAGAGTCTTGGCACTAATTTCTATGTGAATGCATTGCTTAGTGTAAATATTTATAATCAGAACAGTAACAATATTTACAAAACTAATACGACTGAACTCAGCTTGCTGGTACTTACACCTCGGTGGGAGAATCATTTTTGGGGCTTTTATATGCCGTTGCAATACACAGCAACAAACAATCTTTTTATAGGTACTGCAATAAAAATAGGTCCGTTGTTGATTGGGCTTCACAATGTCAATTGGTTGGATAAATCTACTATTGCTGCATTAAATGGAGGAAGTTATGTGGCCCTCCATATACAGCCCAAAACTCAAAAGTTGCATCATTCCTTAGATTGCTTTGAGATGTGATAGTCAACAATGAATTTTTATATGATTAGAAATCAAAATTTAACTATCACCGCTTCTGCTGTATGGTTTATTGCTTACTTTTTGGCAATATAATTTCCATTAATAGTGCTATTATCCACTTTAAGAATTTAGAAATACTGTAATTAAACCTTGGGTGTAAATAGTCACTCTTCTATCTGTTTAGGACTTAGAACGGATGGGACAGAAAAAAAAGTTGATCCTTTTGTGTCGTTTATCCTTTTAAAAAATATCTTAGCAGCTTATTACTAACTAAAAAAACGATTTATGGATCAAACAACGATTGCGCTTAAAGACACTTCTGCTAATCCTGGCCCATTGGGATTACTTGCTTTTGGAATGACCACCGTTCTGCTAAACCTTCACAATGCAGGTTTCTTCGAACTAAATTCCATGATTTTAGGAATGGGTATTTTCTATGGAGGACTTGCCCAAGTAATTGCTGGCATCCTCGAAGCCAAAAAGAACAACACTTTTGGGCTGACTGCTTTCACTTCTTATGGGTTCTTCTGGCTCTCTTTGGTAGGCCTGATTGTATTCCCAAAATTGGGTTGGATCGACAAAACATCTAACTCTGGTATGATTGCTTACCTCATTATGTGGGGTATTTTCACGTTCTTACTGTTCTTTGGAACTTTAAGGTTGAGTAAAGCATTGCAATTTGTGTTTGCTAGCCTAACCCTCTTATTCTTTTTGCTAGCTATTGGTGATGCAACAGGAAATGCTGCTATCAAACAGTTTACAGGTTTCGAAGGCATCATTTGTGGTGGTTCTGCCATTTACACTGGCGTTGCGATCTTGCTGAATGAAGTATATGGAAAGGTTGTTCTTCCAATAGGCCCTGCTGTAAGATAACCAGGTTAAACCTTCTACTAAAAGCGCACCTTCTTCAGTTGTTTAAGACAATACAGAAGGTGCGCTTTACTATTATTTCTGTGCAGACCCAATACTGATTTCGGGTATATACTCCTAAATAAAAACAAAATAACACTCGATAAATAACTCATTCCAAAAACTTGCTTTACATTGCGCCTGATGTATAGTTTTCTTCACAAAGAGTTTTATAACAACACAGTATCAACCTATCTGTGTGTATTTGTTTCTATCCTGCTTGCAGTGATACTCAAGCGTTTTATTTCAAAGTACTTCGCTACTTTATTGTTTAAGTTGTTTGCAAGAACGGGCAAAAAGCTAAATAAACCTGCCTTCATACAACTTATTCTACCACCATTAGAAAATTTCCTTTTCCTGTTCATTTCTTTTGTTGCGTTAGATAAACTCACTTATCCCAAAGAGCTTGATTTCAATATTTATAAGGTCTCCTTGTTTCAGGTAGTCGATTCTGCTTCTAGCATCGCCTTAGTTGTAACTTTTACATGGCTTTGCTTACGTGCCATAGACTTTATAGCAATGATTCTGGAAGAAAGCGCCATAAAAACAAGTGACCATGCCGAAAGCCAGTTAGTTATTTTCTTCAAAGACTTCTTTAAAATGATTCTTGGAATCATTGGTTTTTTACTCATATTAAAGTTTGGATTTCATAAGGAAATTGGTAATCTAGTTACTGGATTAAGTTTGGTTGGGGCCGCCTTGGCATTAGCTACTAAGGAGAGTCTGGAGAATTTGATTGCCTCTTTTATTATCTTCTTCGATAAACCTTTTATGGTGGGCGATAACATTAAAGTTAACAACCTTACAGGAATAATAGAAAAGATAGGCTTGCGTAGCACCCGCATCAGAACAGAAGAAAAAACATACATCTCTGTTCCCAACAAGCAGATGGTGGATAGTATTGTAGATAATTTAAGCTTAAGGAATCAGCGAAGAGTTACTATTAATTTAGAGATTAGCGTTTCGGTGAAGGTGGCATTGCTAAAGGAATTGTCTCCTGAAATCTGTGCATTGTTGAAACCACACATAGAGATTCAGAATTATTCTGTTTATCTAAAAGATACTGGCAAGAATGCACATTTAATTGAAGTGATGTACTTTACAGATATTAGCCAAACCCTAGCAGATTTCAATGTAATGAGAGAACTGGTAAACCTAGATATAATTGCCTTATTAGAAAATAGAAATGTTCCGCTTGCTGCCAGCGATTGTAATATAGTGGTAATACAGAAATAGCTTAACAATTGAGGTGGCGATTAGCATTAATCCCAATAAACAAAACGTTTTCAACAAAGTACACAAGGGCTTTTTTATTTGGTGGAATTTTCTGCATCATTATGTTGTTTGTGATTCCTCCCTTAGATTTTCTTGTAGTTAAATAATGGATGCAATCCATCTTATTTAAATGAGTAGTAAGCCTTAGGCTATTTAATTCCTGACACTATCTTTCCTAACTCCTTGGTTATGTCGCCTTCTTTGCCGTATTCTACGACTCGCCCCACCTCTTTACCCTCCTTTAATACTATAAAAGTGGGCACATTGATAATGTTAAAACGCTTATTTAGGTCATTGATGGTTTGCTTCTTTCTGTCTACAGCTATTAATGAAATTTGACTTTCGGGATAACCACTGGCATTAACCAGTTGATAGAATTTTGGCAATAGATTCTGAGTATCCTCGCACCAGGTACCACCAAAGACAACCATTGTAAACTTACGCTTTTCTAATTGAAATATACTTACGGCAATTGGGTCTGGCTGACCATACTTACTATTTTCATTAAACCACCCAAAGGCAGTATCAGTTGCTAATAATGTACGATTGATAACCCCAACCAGCATTTTGTGATCCTTATCTTTGGATACCAGATAATTTACTTTCATCGATTTATGTGAAGAAGTGCAAGCTCCTGATAGTAAGACCGCAAAAAAAAGGAGTAACCCAAAATGTCTCATACGTTTAGTGTTGCTTTTAAATCGACCAAGAAAGTTCTAATCCTGGTTAAAGAATCTGTTAGTTCCATGTGCACATTTGCCTTTTGCTTATTTTGCTTTAGATAGGCTTTTGCCCCTTCAATGCTAAACTTCCTAACTTTTACTAGCTGGTATATAATCTGGAGGTTCTTAATATCCTCCACCCTGAATAGCCTATCTCCTTTACGTGTTAAACGTGGTTTTAGTATGTCAAATTCATTCTCCCAATAACGTATCAGCGAATTGTTTACGCCAAACCATTCGGCTACAACAGATATTTTATAATACATCTTCTGGTTCAGGGTCGCATCATCGGGTATATTAATCAAATCGAAAGAACCACTAATTTCCTCTGATGTTATGTGTCCACCTTTGCTAATAATTCTAGCAGGTATGGCAGTATCATCTTCAGTTGCGGGTGACTTTTGAGTGTAGCCTCCTTTTAGTTTTACCTTTATCCGATTGTCACTATATACAATATCATTCTCTTGTTCTGTCAGACTTCCTTTTTCTACCGCCCTTCCATTTGCGTTATCTCTAGCAGGTAGTACCGTTATACCCGTTGTTCTTACGGTTGTATTATCTTGCAATGATACTTCTTGCTTTTTAGTTGGCTGTACCTTCTCCACCTCTTCTTTTGGAGTGGAAATAGTAACAGGGTTACCAAATAAATCTAATTGTTGAATAGCCATGCCGTAAAAATAACAATCATCATCATGTATTCGGTCAGTTTGCCTGTAAGAGAATATATAAATAACGGGGTTATTAACATAAAGTGATTAAAAAGGCTGCAACAAGGGTAACCTAAGCAATGGTCAATACCCCAATCACGCTTATCTTCTGTTACATTTGCGGCATCTTTTTACTGGCTTTATAATTTATTTTTATGATTAAGAATACCCCTTTTACAGAAAAGCACCTGGCACTTGGCGCTAAGATGGCTCCCTTTGCTGGTTACAATATGCCCATCAGTTACAGCAGCATTACTGATGAACACGCTGCAGTACGCAATGATGTAGGGATATTTGATGTTAGCCACATGGGAGAGTTTATTTTAAAAGGAGAACAGGCATTAGATCTTATACAACGCGTTACATCCAACGATGCAGCTAAACTAACCAACGGACAGGCTCAATACAGTTGTTTGCCCAACAATGAAGGTGGCATTGTAGATGATTTGATTGTGTACTGTGTGGAAGAAAACAACGTGTATATGCTGGTGGTTAATGCAAGCAATATTGAAAAGGACTGGAACTGGATTAGCAGTTTCAATACCAATAAGGTAGAGATGCACAATATTAGTCCCAAAACTTGCTTACTTGCTATACAGGGGCCTAATGCGACGAAACTATTGCAGCCTCTTACCGAAATGGATATATCCAACCTTAAATATTACACTTTTGTGAAGGGCATCTTTGCTGGGGTAGAGAATGTATTGGTGAGTGCTACTGGTTATACAGGTGCTGGCGGTGTAGAAATTTATTTTGAAGACTCCAACAATGCCGCCGATATTATATGGGATAAAATGATGGAACTATCTATTAAACCCATTGGATTGGGTGCAAGAGATACCTTACGTTTAGAGATGGGCTACTGCTTGTATGGCAATGATATAGACGACACCACTTCTCCTTTGGAGGCAGGTTTGGGTTGGATTACCAAGTTCAACAAGGAGTTTAATGGTAGATTATTGATGGAGGTACAAAAAATTCATGGCGTAACCCGCCGCTTGGTTGGCTTTGAAATGATAGACCGTGGTATTCCGCGCCACGACTATCTGATAAAGGACATAGGGGGTAATACCATTGGCAAAGTAACCAGTGGTACACAAATACCTGGGCTAGGAAAAGCGGTTGGTTTGGGATATGTATCTACTTCGTTTGCTCCTGTTGGTAGCACAATCTATATAGATATAAGAAATACACTAGTAAAAGCAATTGTTGCAAAAACACCCTTTTTGTAGTCCCAGCGACGTCGCTGAGAGAGCTATCTACGTCGTTGAGAGGCTTAGCGACGTCCGGGAAAGACTCAGCGACGTCGCTGAGAGAGCTATCTACGTCGTTGAGAGGCTTAGCGACGTCCGGGAAAGACTCAGGGACGTCCCTGAGAGGCCTATCTAGGTCGCTGAGAACTGTATTTTATGCTTATTAGACTATTATCACATTCTTTAATATTTTAGATAACTCAGTGTTGGTAAGGGTTCTGTCTCAAAATAACGATTTTATTCACGGCTATGCCTTCTTAGGCATTGGCTAAATATCAAAAGAAACAGTCCGTCCGCAAACAAATACCTTGAAATTATCTCCTTTAAATTTAACGCTATCCCCCTCGTTAATAGCATATCAAATAAAGGGCGGTTATTTCTTCCCAAATAAAAGTTTTAAAATACTACTACCGATCTTTTTCTCTAATCCACCTTTAGTAGTTGGAATACCTGTTTCACGAGCAAATTTTTGTTTTGCTGCTGTTACCCCTAAAGCCCTTTTCCAAGAAAAAGAAAACCCGTATTTATTTGCCATGTGATTTTGTTTTACTAATTTATTATTATTTCCCCGTCAATCCATTAATAAACGTCTCCACAAACCCTACAATCTTAGCTAGTATCCTGTCACCCGTTTTTTTACGTTCCAATATCGTTGGTTTCATGCCATCTATCAACTCCAATACATCATCACGCAATGGCTGCCGTTCAGCAAATAGATAACTCTCAATCAACTTTTCTGTTTGGTCGGCTTTAAGCTTTTCATCTTTTACTATTTCATCAAAAGCCTTTTGTTGCTCAAGTGTCCAAAACTTTTCAAATTCGTCTGGTATATCGGCACTGTCTTCAATCGTTGGTAGGTTTTCTTGAATGAATTTTTCTATGAGTTCCCGCTTACTTCTTAGCGTTAATTCGCTGCCTAATAAATTGAAAACCTCACGCTCATACTGTTTCTTTTCGGCAGGGTCTTTCGATTTGATTTTTACTAGTAATTGAAGGATGTAGGCAACATTTATTTCATCTCGATGTATCAACTCCAATTCAAAATCTACATCTTGAAGTATCGATACCTTTTCGGTCTCCTTTTTAGTTGAATCGTACAAGTCCAGATACTTACTTTTATAATCTTCAAAAGCTTGTTCCTCTATATTTAGATGCTCCCAATTGAAGTCGGCAAAGGCTGCCATTATATTTTTAATCCTAATCAGTTCCCTAAACGCTTTTACAAACTCAAATTGTTGGTTTTCATCTTCCAACTCATTCACGCTATCAATGGTCGGCGCTATGTTCATTAGTTCCTTCACCCCTTCATTGAATTTCATTACATAATCCTCATAGGGCTTCATGATAATTACATCAATCGCGTCCTTATTGCTGAATAAGGTAATGGCATCATCTGTGGCTTTTTTGAGGTTACGGAAAACTACAATGTTACCCTGTGACTTCTGTTCGTTTAGTATCCTGTTGGTACGTGAATAAGCTTGTATTAGCCCGTGATAACGTAGGTTCTTATCTACATAAAGGGTATTCAACTGCTTGCTATCAAACCCAGTTAAAAACATATTGACCACCAATAGAATGTCTATCTGCTTTTCTTTAACCCGCTTAGATATGTCGTTGTAATAGTTGTAAAACGATTCACTGTCTTTGGTAGAATACTTAGTGCCAAATATCTGGTTATAATGGCTTATGTACTCATCTAGCTTCTCCCTACTATGTTTGTTGATGGTGAAGGTACCGTTATCGCTCACCACTTCCTTGTTGTTGCCATAAGTCGCTTTAGGTTCTGCCACCAAATCCAAATCGTAGTTATCCATCCCAAAAGCATAGTTGATACCGTTGGCATCCGCATCATCTTCATTGGTTGCATAGCTGAATATGGTTGCTATCTTTAAGTTATGCTTGCCCTCTAATTTCTTTTTGTGTAGTAGGTCGTAATACTTCGTAAGGGCATCAACACTGCTCACACAAAACATTCCTGTAAAGGTTTTATTATGGGTCTTTTTGGGGTGTTGAGCTATGATGTAGTCGGCAATCTTTTCAAGTCGTAGAGGGCTATCCATCAACTCCTTGGTATCAATGTCTTCTACTTCAATATCTATGTTTGTTTCGCTACCGTCCTTTTGTTTGTATCGCCCAACATATTCTACCGAAAACTTCAAAACATTATCATCTTTAATGGCATCCGTGATAACGTATTTATGCAAGCACTCCCCAAATAATTCTGTGGTGGTACGTTTACCCTGTTCGTTCTTTACAGCATTGTCGGCAAATATGGGAGTACCCGTAAACCCAAACAATTGAATGTTATTGAAGAATGCCTTAATCCTGTTATGGGTTTCACCAAATTGAGAACGGTGGCATTCATCGAATATAAATACGATCTGCTCGTTTTTAAGCTGTTCCATCTTCTCCAGATACTGCCCTTTGCTAATAGCAGTATTCAGCTTTTGAATGGTAGTAACAATCAGTTTGGTGTCGTCCGTAAACTGTTTTACCAATGCCTTCGTGTTATCGGTGCCATCAATGCTGCCTTCGCTAAAGCTGTTAAATTCCTTTGTGGTCTGGTAGTCCAAATCTTTTCTATCTACCACGAAAACCACCTTCTTCACCTGAGGCAAATTCATTAGTATCTGGCTTGCTTTAAACGATGTTAGCGTTTTGCCGCTACCAGTGGTGTGCCATATATAACCGTTCTTGGTGCTATTTTTTACACGGTCTATCAACGCCTCTACTGCATAATATTGGTAAGGTCGCAACACCATTAGAACCTTATAGGCTTCGCTTAGAACAATGTATTTACATATCATTTTGGATATGTGGCACGGCTCTAGGAAATCGCTGGTGAAGCCATTGAGTACATTGGTCAACCGTTTATTCTCTTTATCCGTCCAGTAGAAAGTTTCTTTAAATGATTGGTTACGGTTGTTTGCGTAGTATTTTGTATTAACCCCATTACTGATAACGAAGATTTGAACGTATTGAAACAAAGCTGCACTTGCACCAAAGGAGTGCCGTTGATAGCGGTTAATCTGGTTGAAGGCTTCTTTTAGTTCCAACCCCCTTCGCTTCAATTCTATCTGTACCAGTGGCAAACCATTAATCAGTAGGGTAACATCATATCGGTTCTTATACGTGCCTTCAATGGTTACTTGATTGGTTACTTGAAACTCATTCTGACACCAGTGTTCGCTATTGATAAACTCAAAGTATAGGTTGTCGCCGTTATCCCTTACGATGTGTTGCTTTTCTCTTAGGGTCTTAGCTTTCTCAAACACACTACCCTTACTAAGTATATTCAGTATCCTTTCAAACTCATTTTGGGATAGGCTAATGTTGTTATGTTTTTCTAGTTGACGCTTTAAGTTGCCTATCAACTCCTTTTCATCGTTGATAGCTACCATCGCATAACCCAACCTTTGAAGTTGCGCTACCAATTGTTCTTCTAATATTAGTTCGGGTTGCTTTGCCATAATTATTGCCAAATAGGTTCATTTTGCCAATCCAATAAATTTCCTTTCCCGTCAGAGGGAATACCTAAAAATTTAATTGGAACATCAGGGTATTTATTAAACTGCACTTCTAATTTTTGTTTCATTGTATTATCAGGATTCGCCCTTTGCAACATATATTTCAATAAGCACAAAAAGTAAAACATCCTTTTATTGTTTTCAAATGGCTTGCTTATCCAATTGCCTTTAGGTTTTAGTAACTTTTCTGGTTCTATAGCTAAATCCCTATTCCATAAACGGCTATGGTGCGCACAGATATTACGGACATAAGTTATTGTATGAAGCCACGAAGTAAAAACAGATGGGTGCAAATCAAAAAAATCAGCAATCCGTTTTTTATCAGCATTGTTTTTCAATCCTCTGTATAAATGCGACAATTCACCAACTGTAAGCAATTCAAAACACATCCAACTTGGCGGATTGGCAGGCTTGTGGTAATTTGTTATGTAATGTTTAATAAATGTTTCGGGTGTCCTAGCCGTTTTAGCTTTCGATATAATTGTTTGAAAATCACCGTAAGGATTAACTAACAGACCAATTTTATTATAATAAGGGGTTATGAAATGATTTGGGTTATCCTGCCAATGGCTATCCTTATAGTTAAGTGACATTGTATAAATAAATTGGGTTCTAATGGCTATTTCTATTCTTTCTATACAATCAAAAACCAATAAACGCAATTCTCTATCAAAAGTGTAAGTGCTTATTATCTGCTCAAATAGAATATCAGTATCAAATATGTCTTTTGTAGTTTGATAAGGAAGGAAATAGGCACTTAGCCTGTAATAACTAATTTCTTGTAAATAAGCAATTGCTTTGGGTTTATTTGGAAGTAGTAGCCCCCTACTCTCAAGTAAGGTAATTTGGTCTGAAAAGCTAAGTGGTGTTTTATTAAAAACTTTACTCATAGGGCAGGTTGTTAAAAGAGAAAACCCCCTAAGTGTGCATCGCAGAGAGGCAGAGGGGGTGTATTATCGTTATTGAAAATGTTCTTATAAAAAGACCCGCATGCTGTTCTGACGGGAAGCAATACAGGTACTGTTGGTGCAAATGTATGTTTTTTGACTGCAAATAACATTAATGTTATAATATTTTTTTTAAAACCCTAACCCTGCTACACAAACATCTTCTGCAACAACCCTTTCTTCCATTGTTCGGTAAGGGTTAGTTGGTTGGTAATATTGGCAATGTTTTCATCAATGGCTGAAAGGAAACTGGCTATTTTGATTTGCTCTGGTAATGAAGGGAATTTGAAAACTAATTTCCTCAATTCAACCATAGTTAATGCTCTTTGAGTTGACCCAATTGATATTTTATTTATTTCCTCTTTGTTAATCTCGAATAAAATTTCTAAAAAACTACTACTCTCTTTAATATCTCTAAACCAAATAAGGTTACCATCTTTGAAATAGAAGGGGTCATTGTTTTTAATTCTTAAAACATTACCTAGAGTACCAACTGCTGTCATAAGAATATCATTAATCTTTGGCACTCCATACGTTTCTTTAAATTCTAAATATGCTTTTTCAGAAATATAAAGAATATCTGTTGGTGCTATATTTAGTTTCAATTCACTTATCTCTTTGCCCCTATAAAAAGGAATGCCTACACTAACATAGTCAGATGAATAAACCCTTTTGCTAGATGTTAATTCTGCTACCTCCCCCAAACTCTTTTCCTCCCACTCTGGGAACTCACTCCCATCATCTTGTCTGAATCGCAGATTACTCGGATTAAAGGATTTCTCGGATTTTCGTTCCCCACTTTCATCAACATCTGTGTCATCCTTAAATCCTTCAAATCCGTGATTCCGACAAAATATCCGTTGCATCACCCCCTTTTTGTATTGCACTAGGTGGGCTTTTTCTTGTTTCAATTGCTGCAACTTATCATCTACTGCACTTAGGAAGGAGGCTATCTTGTTTTGTTCGGGTAGGGTGGGGAGGTGTAATTCTACTCTTTTAACGTGAGTTTTGGATGTTATTCTTTTTTCATTCCAATATGAGAAGTATAAATACTTACCAATACGACCAATTCGTTACCAT
>CAISCV010000127.1 GCA_903883945.1 uncultured Chitinophagaceae bacterium
GGTCCCCATAAAATGATGGATGGAAGATTACCCTGCATTATAGACGTTCGAAGAATGCTTCCATTGCCGGTAAGGTGATCCTGCCCTACCAATTCGTCCAATGTGGTGGGACGCATTCTTTCTGCTAACGGTATATAAGTAGTCATTTTATTTTTTATATTTAAACACATAGAACCATAGGTGGATAGAACACCTAGTGTACAACCTAATTGTATAAATACTATGTGTTAATTAAATCTTTTGTCATCCAGACATTGCAGGACGAATGTCCCGAATTGCCCATCCGTTCCTTTACCTCTCTAAATCCTTGCTTGGTATAGATGGCAATTGCAGTGTTGAAGTTGGGCAAACATTCAAGATATAATTGATTATACCCCAATTCTTTTGCCGATGAAATTGTTTTTATTAATAATTCTTTGCCAATTCCTTTTCCTCTTGCTTTATCTGACAAGTAATATTTTACCAGTTCGGCACAGCCTTCTGCTAGCCCATCTGTTGGGTAGATGCCACAACAACCTACCACTTCTCCCTTATATTCTGCTACCCACAACACTGCTGAAGGTACTTGAAAGACTTCGAATAATTGCGCTGTTGTTGGATCCGAATAGACGGTGCCACACTTTGGCGCATCATATTCCTCAAAAACATCCATTATTATCTTGGCTAGTTGCTCATTATCATTTTTTCGTACTTCACTTATTATTACTACCATCGTCCTTCTTTATTTTCAATAATAAAATCAAATTTAGGAATGTATTTGTTTTTGATGAATACAAATTCAGTTTGTTACCTATTAAAGCAAAAGAACTATTCATCGATGTGTCTAATGCAAAAGTTGGCTTATATAAGTACTGTTGGAAATACGTCCCTTCATTTCTTTTTTGAAATTAAAGGTGTTTACCCCAGCTAATTTGCTTAGTTTACTGTTTCTTGCTTATTATTGCATAATTATGATGTAGCATACAATTAACAAAATTTACTTTTCAGGTTATGATGACACTTAAAAATTACATAACAAACATCATTACCCGAAATTTTAGCTACATCTCACTTGAATCATAACAAATGATAGAATTTCTGGTTATTCTTGGTCTTATCTTATTGAACGGACTGTTTGCCATGGCGGAAATATCTCTTGTCTCTGCCCGAAAAGCACGACTAGAATCACAAGCCAATAAAGGAGATAAAAAAGCAAAACGTGCTTTGGAACTTGCCAACCACCCCGATAAATTTATTGCTACTGTACAAATAGGCATCACTTTTATCAGTATCCTATTGGGTATTTATGCCGAAGAAAGCATCAGGCATCATATTGCTGACTGGTTGCAGCAGTTTACTTTTCTACAAGCGCATATAGGTTCTATTTCTAAAGCGTTGATGTTGTTTATTATCACTTTTACCTCATTGGTATTAGGGGAACTGGTTCCCAAAAGAATTGGGCTCAGTAAACCCGAAGCAATTGCTAAGGCAGTGGCTGGTCCTATGCGGTTTATTTCTGCCTTCACCTTTCCATTTGTTTGGTTGCTCAATTACACATCCAACCTACTGGTACATCTGATGGGCATCAAACACAACGATACCACCGTAACAGAAGAAGAAATAAAGGCCATCATCAGTGAAGGTACCGAACAAGGTACTATCGAAGAAGCCGAACAAGAGATTATAGAAAGAGTATTTCACTTAAGTGACCGAAATATTACGAGCCTGATGACGCATCGAAGTGACATTGTATGGCTAGAAGCAACGAAAACAATTGGAGATGTAAAAGCGGATTTAAAAGAAGCTATGCACACCGTTTATCCTGTTTGTGAAGGTAATATTGACAAGATAAAGGGTTTTGTAAGCATCAAAGAATTATTTACGGCAGATGTCGATGTATTGCTTGGTAGTATTGTGAAACAACCGATGTATGTGCCTGAGAACAATACGGCTTATATGGTATTGGAGAAGTTTAAAGAAACGAAAATTCACCAGTGTTTTATTGTAAATGAATATGGCAGTATCGAAGGATTAATTACACTAAATGATATACTAGAAGCCATTGTTGGTGATATTCCACAACCAGATGAAGAGACCTATGAGATTACAGAAAGACCCGATGGCAGCTTCTTGATAGATGCACAGATTTCTTTCTACGACTTTTTAAAGAATATTGATAAAACTGAATGGATTGAAGAAGGCGAACAAGAGTTTGATACACTAGCAGGCTTTATATTGGAGGAACTACAAGAAATACCTAAAACGGGTGACACCCTACATTGGCGTGGCTATGACTTTGAAATAGTAGATATGGATGGTCACCGTATTGATAAGATACTCGTAAAGGAGAATCCTGTGGTTAGTGGTTAGTCATAATCGCAATATGATGTTTTATATTTTATATTTCTCATTTAACATTTCTTTTCACTTATAACAAACAACTTACAACTCATCACCAATAACTAATAACTGTTTCGGGGTAATCTAACTTAAAATTTTGCTCCTTACCATCAGATTTTATATGAAACAGGTTAGATTGCTTATCCTGGTAATCATACAATAAACTACACTTAACTTTTACCTTATGCATGGTTGGCACGTCTTTCACTTCAAGATAGGTCCAGATGCTTTCCATTTGCTGTTCGTATCCCAGATAGTGCATCGTTACAGCTTTTCCCTCTAGGTTTAGTTGCAATTTGTGTTGGATATAATCATTCAGCAATTTATCTACTACTGCTTTATCTACAGGATGCAACAAATCTACCTTGGTATTACCATACTTTTTGAGGGTAGCCTCCAGGTCTTCAGTAAAGATGCGGATACTAACTTCTGCCGTCTTTTCTTTCACATTATGATTAATCTCTACTACTGATATATAAAATGGATGCAAGCCTTTAGTAACAAGATGCTCCATCGGATGCAACCAAGACAACAAGCAAATAAGCGACAAGGTATACCACCTAAACATTATATTTACCATTCGTGCAATTTCTTTAATTTGCGGCAAAAGTGCTATATAATTTTCAGCTCTACACAATTACTTTATATAATCATGAATGATTTTGGTTTGTACTTCTCTCTCGGCAGAAATCATATTGCAGATTGGCTAGGTATAGACCATATCCTTTTTATAATGGCGTTGTGCCTACGTTACCAACTTTCCAACTGGCGCAAGATTTTGGTGTTGGTTACTGCATTCACCATCGGGCATTCACTAACCCTTGCATTAAGTGTGTTAAATCTGGTTCATTATTCTACCAGATGGATTGAGTTTTTTATTCCTGTCACCATCCTAATCACGGCTATCAGCAACGTATTTGTAAAAAAATTTACATTCAACAGTAAATTCCCTTTCATATACTTTATGGCATTGTTCTTTGGACTGATTCATGGATTGGGTTTTAGCAACTATCTCAAAAGCTTATTGGGAAAAGATGATAACATTATTGCACAGCTATTTGCCTTTAACTTAGGCTTAGAAGTGGGTCAATTGCTGATAGTTTCCGGCGTATTATTACTTTCTTTTGTAATAGTGGGGCTGTTGAAAGTAAGTAGAAGAGAATATCTTTTATATACAAGCGGCGGTGTTTTTGCTCTAGCTCTGCAAATGGTTTTGCAACGCTGGCCGTTGTAAGGTATTTAACCTAAAAGGATACAAAGATTTCACATAGGGCACAAAAATTTTATAACGTATTTAGAAATTTCATTGTGTCCCTTGTGTTTTTTACCCTTGTGTTCTTTGTGGTTAATGCTGATTTAACATTACATCGAACAACTATTTTACACAGTGGTTATAGCATTTAATAATTTATAAAACAATACAATTAGAAATATGACAAATAAACTTTTATTAATACTGATGGCATGTTCCCTTGGGGCAAAAGCTCAAGATATTCACAACAATCCAACCTCTAATCATGGTAATAAGTTTGAAGAACTAGGAACCATCCTACCTTCTCCCAACGAGTATCGTACTGCAAGTGGCGCACCCGGCCCTTTGTACTGGCAACAACGTGCAGATTATGACATTGCTTGTTCCTTAGACGAAAAGAAACAGACATTAACTGGCAGCGAAACAGTTACCTATTACAACAACTCCCCCAATGATTTAACTTATATCTGGCTTCAGTTAGATGAAAATGAACATAGTTCTGTCAACAATGCCAACTACCAGGCTTCAAGCGGTCTTGCAAATTCTTATACCCTTAAAGACTTGAAAAAGCTGGAGGAGAATGAGAAAATAGACAATGGCTATGGAGACATTATTACCAAATTAACCGATGCTTCTACGGGCAATGACCTGAAATACACCATCAACAAAACAATGATGCGTATAGAACTTCCTGCTTCCTTAAAAGCAAAGCAAATTTTTAGTTTTAAACTTAGCTGGCATTATAAAATATCTGACCGGATAGCTATGGGTGGCAGAGGCGGTTATGAATACTTCCCGGAAGATGGCAATTATTTGTTTACCATGAGCCAATGGTATCCGAGGCTTTGTGTGTACAGCGACTTTCAGGGATGGCAACACCACCAATTTACCGGCAGGGGTGAATTTGCACTGACTTTCGGCAACTTTAAAGTTGCGATGACAGTGCCTGCAGACCACGTAGTTATGGCTACCGGGGAGGGACAAAACTACCCAAGTGTATTGTCTGCTGCACAGCTAGCTAGATGGCAAACTGCACAAACAGCTACAAACCCCATTGAGATTGTTACTTTAGACGAAGCCAAAAAGCGCGAAAAAACGCCATCCTCCGATACAAAGACCTGGATATTTAAAGCAGAAAACGTACGTGACTTTGCTTGGACAAGTTCTCGTAAATTTGTTTGGGATGCCATGCCTGCTTACGTTGAAGGCAAAAAGATTATGTGTATGAGTGCTTACGGAAAAGAAGCATACAACCTATGGAGCAGGTATTCTACTAAAGTAGTGGCACATGCAGTTAGGTCCTATTCTCATTTTACCATCCCCTACCCCTACCCTGTTGCCCAAAGCATCGAAGCAAGCAACGGTATGGAATACCCGATGATTTGTTTTAACTATGGCCGTACCGAAAAAGATGGCACCTATACCGAAACATCTAAAAATGGAATGATTGGGGTGATCATTCACGAAGTAGGTCATAACTTCTTCCCGATGATTGTAAATAGCGATGAGCGCCAATGGAGTTGGATGGATGAGGGACTAAACACCTTCTGTCAATACCTTGCCGAACAATTATGGGACAATAAGTTTCCTTCCAAAAGAGGTCCTGCCTATGAGATTACAGACTATATGCGGATGCCAAAGAATACCTTGGAACCCATTATGACCAATAGTGAAAACATAGAAAACTTTGGAGCAAATGCTTATGCAAAGCCTGCAACAGCGTTGAATGTATTGCGTGAAACCGTGATGGGCAGAGACTTGTTTGACTATGCCTTTAAACAATATGCTACCCGTTGGGCATTTAAACATCCTACGCCGGCAGACTTCTTCAGAACAATGGGCGATGCAAGTGCCGAGAACCTAGACTGGTTCTGGCGTGGATGGTTTTATGGGATTGAACCTTGCGACATATCCATCGATTCGGTTAAACATGCCGTTTATGATCCCGAACAAAGAATGAAAAGGGTATTGAAAGGAGATCGATCAACGCCTGCAAAACCACTAACATTACCTTTTGACGATGTATCCAGAATTAGAAACAGGGAAGATAAGCGTATCGTTTTTCAAGTGGATGCTGACACCGCTCTTCGTGATTTTTACTGGAGATACGACAGAGGTATCGAACCTTATGACAGTACTGTAGATGCTAGTTTGCCTGAGAAATCTTCTACTTCTTTAGAACCATTAGATAAAGCAGACATGGAAAAATATAAAAAAGTACATCTCTACGAAATCTCTTTTAGCAATAAAGGGGGCTTGGTAATGCCCATTATTGTTCAGTTTAAGTTCGAGGACAGCACGACTGAAACCGAAAAGATTCCTGCACAAATATGGCGACACAATGAGAACAATGTAGTAAAAGTATTTTTAACGACCAAGAAAGCGGTCTCTATACAGTTAGATCCTATGAAAGAAACAGCAGATATAGATGAAAGCAATAACTATTGGGGAGCAATTGCACCACCAAGCAAGTTTGCGATGTTTAAATCTAATGGAACCAACCCACGAAACGGTGCTGCTTTACAAAAGAACCCTATGCAGCTTTCGAACGAGCAAAAAAAGTAGACTAATACCAGGTAATAGGAACTATTATTTTTTAATAGTTCCTATTATCAGGTTTGTTAAGAGTTATAATATAGAATTAAGTTCTTTTCTAGAATTAAATTGATCTGGGGTATTTCTTTTAGCTATTGGTGCATGAAACAGAAAAGAACTGCTCAACTCTTTATTTCTTATTCAGGGTTCTGATATAATTGATTAAATCGCCTGCGGTTCCTGTTTTGCCAAAACTACCTTCAATTTCATCTTCATTTCCAGGAATTCTTCTTTTAAAGGAAGGCATATCTTTATGCCCAGCAGTCATCTTGTAAAAGATAGCACCCTCTGTTTCTTCTCTGAAAGCTGTTGTTGTAAAATTGCCCGGTGTCTGATCTAATTTAATGGCTTTTTTACCATCCCCTTTACCAGTAATCCCATGACAAGAAAGACAATGGCGTTCGTACATCACTTTACCAATTTTGATAGAATTAGCGTCTGAAGGAACCGGGTTTTTCATTTGCTGGTACTTTTCGGGGACCACCCACTTTTTTGGTTCCTGATTGAACCCTGATAGAAATACAGACATCACCATTGTGGCAAGTAATCCAACAATACTTTTCATATAGTTTTTTTTAAATTGAAGGGAACATTTCCTTCCAACGACCGGCAAGTTGCACCAAGCAGATACGCAAATACATGATTCAAGTCATAGCAGTGTGTGCAATATGTTAAATAGACCTTTTCGAAAATTAAAGTTGCCCCAATATGCTTCTCTTAGAGGCACGAAAGAACCTTTTCATAGAAATAAATAACCAGAATTGTTAAAAGATTGCTTAGTACCTTAAAATGTCGTGCACTTGTTTCGGAGAGATATCTCCTAAGGTCGATATGACGCTCATAGGTTTCGGGAAGGCTCAAACTAATAACACGTCTTTCCCATTTTTTCTGGTGGGCTGATGAACCATTCGCAAGGACATTCATACAGTTTTAGAAAGTTCAAAATAAGGACAATTATGTTTAATTTTCGAAGATGTCTAATGATAGTTTGCAAATAAGCAGGATGATTGCTGTCGTTTGGTGAGTAGTACTGAAGATTATTATTACATATATAAAGAAGCCATTAATCTTTGTACTAAAAAAGTATGCATAAGCTTGCGGTTGCCACCTTTTTGGTATTGTTTGGTTGGGTTAATTTTATTGATGCACAGGAAGTTGATACGGTTATTCATACCAATGCCTATGCTTCCTATTACAGCTATTCGTTAAAAGATCCCTTGTATGTCGTTTATCATTTGTACCATGGCGGTGGAGATTGTAGCAGGGCATCCTTTCATTTTATGCGTGATAGCGCTACAGCAGATGCAGAAGATTACAAAAAACAAGGCTATGATAAAGGACATCTGGCCAATGCTGAAGACTTTGCTTATGATTGTGCCATGGAAAAGACCACCTTCAGTTATTATAATTGCCTACCTCAAACGCCTCGTCTGAACAGGGGGATATGGAAAACGTGGGAGACCAGGATCAGAGAAGAGAGTCAGCGGGAGCCTTTAGAAATTATTTGTGGGGGCATTTTCGATCGTAAAGCTACTATAGGAAGCGGGGTAAGCGTGCCCACTTATTGTTGGAAGATTGTTTTGAGGGTAGAAACTGGTGCTGTAATACATTGTTTGTTATTTCCGAATGATACTAGTGATAGCTTTCAAGAAATAAATATGGAGCAATTGAAGCAGAAACTTGGTTTTACTTTGAAGTATTAGCGACTAATAGCCAGTGCATGAAAGAATTTAGAAAATAGAACCCAGACACTTAAAGTAAGGTATAAACTTGAGTAACGACTAGACACAGGACAGAGTCATTGCACCAGTCGCTCACATTCAAACATTCCTGGACTAGATGTTGCAACAAGAGAAATGAATCCATTGTGTTTACCACCAATTTTTCTACCCACCCATTCTATTTTGCTTTTATTCAAGTCTACAGGCAAAGTAATAAATGCTTTGGGAGCGATAAACGAGAGTAGCATTCCCATTGAGACGAGTAGTAAAAGTGTGGAGAGAAGTATCTTTTTCATAAAGGAGTTATTTTTAATAAATAATATCTCCATTAAACATATCTATACTACAATGCCTAAATTCTTCCTTTTCCGCTGTATTCTTTGGTGTTATATGAAACTTCATATGATTGTATGATTCTGCTGCGATAGCAATTGAAGCACCAATTAATCCCTGACCATACAAATAGTCATTTCCATATTTCTTTAATTCAATATCAATTCTTTCATCAGATAAAATGGCGAACATATTATGCAGCAATTTAGGCACATCAAAACAAAGTTTGTTCCCCTTCTTATTCAGTTCTACATATTTATCATCATAAATCCTAATAAACAGTTTCCCAGAAACTAAAAGTGCATATGGAAAATGCTTCTTAAAAGCCAGTTGGTACATATCCGCCTCTAACCTGTATCCCGAATCTTTTGAGTTACTTACTATAGAAAAAGGAACTTCAGTAATAATGTCATCTCTAAGGTCTTCAAAAGTTAGGTAAACACCATTGCCCTCCAACGTATCCATTAAAATTGAATAAGAAGCGTATTCTTTTTTTGTATTGAAATTAATATCCGCTATTTTGTACTCTGTTTGATCTGCCTGCTTAACATATTCTTTTCTCAAAGCTATTTCTCTTTTAAATCGGTCTGGCTCTTTTGGTTTGGGAGAAAGAGAATCAATATAATAAAGAGTTATAACGTCCATCATTTCATCAATAACTCTTTTTATACTAGCTTTATTGAATAAGTCTTCCGAAGTATAAACTCTTTTTACTGAAATATATTTTCTAAAATTATTGTCTCTTGATTCTAAATAAATATCAGCAGAGAACTCTAGTCTACCAAGAGTATTCAATAAATAATTATTCAATCGCCCACTTAAAGTAATTTCATTTCTATAAATAAAGTTCTTGTTATATACACGTAAATGTTTAAGGTTAATTAAAACTTTCCTTTGCAAAACAATAGTTTTTCTTTTCCCCGAAGTTTTAATATAGTTCCCAATAGCGTCAGTAGCAGGTTCTATAAAGTTCAAAACCTCAGGAGGATAATCACCATTCTCATTAATGGCAATACAAGAAGTATCCTTTCTATTATCCAAAACAATAACACTATCAAAAGGAAAGGGGGCAAAATGAAAAGGTATATAAGTAAGCTTTGTATTTCCAAAAGGATCAATATTCGAAACTATTTGAGCTTTAGCTTGCAAAACAAATACATAGATGAATATGATAAATACCAATAACAGTTTATAAATAAAAATAACTACACCATTTTTATTTGTTCTCATATCAATTTAATTTCCTATTTACTCTTTTATCAACTGCTATTAGCTCTGTAAATATACTATTCCATAACAAATGCCCTCTATTTAATTTACTGTCACTTTCTATCAATAATATAACCTGAAAAATATAAGCAATCTCAAAATTGTCCTCAAATTACTAACTAAATCCCATTGAACTCATACTCAACCCCATTATTTGCCAATTAAATCGCATTGAACGCCAATTCGATCCCATTGTTTGCCAATTCAATCGCATTGAACGCTAATTCGGTCCAAATGAAGACGTTCCTGATCCCAATGAATGCAATTCAACCCCAATGAATGCCAATTCGATACCAATGTTTACGATCATCATACCCAATTTTCTAATTTATAATAAACTTCCCCCTATTGCCTATTGCCTATTGCCTCTCCCCTCCTAACTTTTTCCACACATTCATCCATGGTATTCCTTATTAAAGTATGTTTGTCACCAAACCCATATTATGAGCATACACACGATTGTAGATTTTTTGGAGCCGATAAACCGCGATGAAATAAGTAACGACGAAGGTTACAAGGATACCCAACTAGGCAGACACATCAACGCTTACGAAGAAGAATTTCCAGATATCACAGGTGCCGATATGGTTTTGGTGGGCTGTGGAGAAATGCGTGGTGAAGGGGGAATAAACAATATCGATGGACCAAATGCCATTCGAAGTGCCTTTTATGGTCTTTTTCATTGGCACAAAACGGTTTCCGTTGTAGATATTGGCAATGTAAAGGTGGGATCTAGTATACAAGATTCGTATGCTGCACTACAAACCGTAGTAAGTGAATTGCTGGATCAAGGGAAACGGGTAGTAATATTGGGAGGAAGCCACGATGTAACGCTTGCACAGTATGCCGCCTATACACACATTGAACAAATTATTGAAGCAACCTGTGTTGATGCCCGGATTGATTTGAATATGGATAGCGTTCTCCCGTCTGACAACTTCCTTATGGAATTATTGACAGGCGTTCCCAACTTTATCCGGCACTACAATCACCTGGGCTTCCAGAGTTACTTCGTCCATCCACACATGCTCGAAGTTATTGATAGCCTTCGATTCGATTGTTTTAGAGTAGGAAAGATAAAGGAGAACCTCGAAGAGATGGAACCACCTATCCGTAATAGTCACCTGCTTAGCTTTGACATTGCCGCTATCCAAAACGCACACGCTCCAGCAAACCGTCTTACGCCCAACGGTTTCACAGGAGAAGAAGCTTGTACCCTGATGCAATATGCTGGCATGAGCCAGAATATGAGCAGTATTGGCATTTATGGTTACAACCCCGACTTAGACACCCATAACTTAACGGCTAAACAAATAAGTCACATGCTTTGGTATATTATGGATGGTATTTACCTGAGCAAAAAAGAAGCACGCTTCGAAGACCGGGACAACTTCTTTGAATTTACCATGGCATTTGCCGAAGTAGAGACCGTATTTCTTCAAAGCAAAAAGACCGGCAGGTGGTGGATGCAACTAAACGGCGATAAATTTATTGCTTGTAGTAAACAAGATTACCTCATTGCCTCAAACAACGACATGCCCGAAAGATGGCTGCGTGCAATGGAAAGAAGCTAGTGATTAGATAGTAGATAGTAGATAGTAGATAGTAGTTAGTAGAAAATGGATTTAAAAACGTGAGTTATGATAGTGCAGAACAGTATTTTAAGAAAGAAAAGTTTTGCATTTGCAATACGAATAGTTAATCTATACAAATATCTAATAGAGGTTAAGAAAGAGTATGTGATGAGTAAACAACTTCTAAGAAGTGGGACATCAATTGGTGCAATGGTAAGAGAAGCGCAAAATGCGGAAAGTGATAAAGACTTTATTCATAAATTAGGTATTTCGCAAAAAGAATGTGATGAATCATTGTATTGGATGGAATTGCTCAAAGAAACAGATTACCTAACACAACTTGAATTTGAAAGTATGAATCAGGAAGGTATAGAATTGATTAAAATGCTAAAAAGTTCAATAGTCACATCTAAAAGAAAGCAATCATTATCCCCCAACTAATATCTACTATCTAATAACTAATATCTACTATCTAATAACTAATATCTAAAAAGTGTCTTTAAGGAATCTCTTTCTAGCTCACATCGCACAAACATCTCCTGCACCAATAGGATTGGAAATGGAACGGGCAGAAGGTATATATATATATGGCACTGATGGGAAGACATATGTTGATATGATTAGTGGTTTTAGCGTAGCTAATATCGGACATAGTCACCCAAAAGTGATTGAAGCAGTGCAACAACAGGCTGCAAGGTATATGCACCTGATAGTTTATGGCGAATATATTCAACAACCTCAGGTTGCTTATGCCCAATTACTTACTAGCCTCCTACCCTCTTCGCTAAACTGTGTGTATTTTACCAATAGCGGCGCAGAAGCTACTGAAGGTGCTATGAAACTAGCAAAACGAGTAACTAATCGTAGCCAGATTATTTGTTTTAATAAGGCATATCATGGAAGTACACAAGGCGCTTTGAGTGTAATGGGGGATGAATATTTCAGGAATGCTTATCGGCCTTTATTGCCAGACATTCTTCATTACGATTATAATAGCCAGGAGGCAGTTGATGCCATCAGCAACAAGACTGCTTGTGTTATCATGGAGACCGTGCAAGCCGAATCGGGTATTGTTGCGCCTAATGCAGACTGGATAAAAGCAATACGTAAAAGATGTGACGAGCATGGTACCCTTTTAATTTTAGATGAAATACAAGCAGGCTTTGGAAGAACGGGAAGACTGTGGGCCTTTGAACAGTTTGCTATTGTTCCTGACATCTTGTTATTAGGAAAAGCATTAGGTGGTGGAATGCCATTGGGTGCTTTTGTAGCTGATAAACGACTGATGGATACGTTTACTTACAATCCGGTGTTGGGACATATCACCACCTTCGGAGGACACCCTGTTAGCTGTGCTGCAGGCAAGGCCGGCTTGGAAGTATTAATAGATGGGAATTATATAAAAGAAGTCAAGTCAAAAGAAGCATTGATGCTGCGACTAATACAACATCCCGCTATCGTTACCAGAAGACATTGTGGGTTATGGATGGCAATTGAATTTGATAGTTTTGCAACCAATCATGCGGTCATAAAGAAGTGTACTGAAAATGGATTGATAACCGATTGGTTTCTATTCAATGATAAAAGCTTGCGTATTGCACCACCCTTAATCATTACAGAAGATGAGGTGAGAAGGATGTGTGAAGTTATTGTGAGCAGTATCGAGGAAGTCATACGTAAATAATAAGGTAAGAGCCATTCGCTTATTATTTACCTACTCCATTACCATTATCTAAACCCTTGTACATAATTCAGGTTAAAATCATTGGTACTATCTGATAAGCTTTACTGCAAAGCTTTGCTGGGTTCTGCTCTGGATAAAATAATTAATATTATCAAAGATTTATCGTGAAAAGTATAGAAAGGTGACTATTACGATGTGTCTTCTACATCAATAACACCCCTTTTATTAGCGCTTATCGATAACTATCGTTTTTCTGGTATCGAGCCTTTTAAGAAACCCAATACCTATTAAACTTTTAGATTGGAGAGCGGGCGAATGACCACCAGAACCAAATAGGCGAACATTATCATCATAAATAAAGTCCAGACTATAGGTAGCACTAAAATATCGGTTGATTTTGAAAGAAAATTGGTTGGTCATGAAGACATTTACATTCTGTGGATGATCGAGGTAGTTGGAAAACAAATCTAGCCTACCCTTGTAAGTAATACTTTTATCAATATCGTTTTTATAGTTAATCGTCACAAAAGAACCTAACTCAGATTTCACCGTCTTGCCTGTATCAACTCCATAAGCA
>CAISCV010000128.1 GCA_903883945.1 uncultured Chitinophagaceae bacterium
CTAGCCTGTTGTTCCTGCATGAAGGAATCTAATTTACTTTGGTATTCAGATTCGCTTAGACCATGCCACCCAATTAAGAATGTTTGTATCGAAAAGCCAATTGTTCGTTGCGAATCAGGCAGGTTGTCTGCAACCAATGCCCTGAAAGGTTCCATAGCAACGTTAAATGAAGCATCCATAATCATTACCATACCTGCACCAATCCACAAAGCAGGAACAATGCTTGAAGTAGCTCCAGAATTAGGAAGAAAAACTAAAGCCAAAGAAGACAATAAAGCCCCTGTAAGAAAGTAGGGTTTTCTACGTCCTATTCTGTTCCAGGTTCTATCGCTGTAATGACCAATCAATGGTTGAACAATCATACCTACCAAGGGTGCAACAATCCAAAACATGGGCAATTGGTCTACATCAGCACCAAAAGAACGCAAAATTCTACTAGTATTGCCATTTTGTAAGGCAAAACCAAACTGAATACCCAAGAACCCAAAACTCATTGTAAAGATTTGTACTAAGGATAGTTTGGGTTTTGGTACTGAACCAAAAGAACTAGAAACAGTAGAAGAAGCAGCCATAACAATCGTTTAATGAGTAAATGTGTATTTTTTACACGTTGCTAAAGTAGCATAAAAAAACATCCTGATAATAGGATGTCTAAAAAAATATTATAAAAGGATTGAAATTAATTCGATTTTAACCTTAAACAACAAAACCATCGTGTAAAATAGCTCCTTTTTTAAGAACTACGATGCCATCTTTTACACTGTAAAGTGGATGGTCTGTATTTTCAAGATGCAAACCTCCAATGATACGGACATCATTACCAATGCGACAGTTTTTGTCTATGATGGCATCCTTAATGTAGCAACGTTCACCTATACCAATCTTCGGAATTCCTTTCGTTACACTTTCTTCCATCACCTCTAAGGTTTCGTAAAAGTCATTACCCATAATATAAGAACTTACTACTGTTGTACCATAACCAATACGAGAACGGATACCCACTACACAATGTTCCAAACGAGAAGCATTAATGATTGAACCTTCTGCAATTAATGTTTTCTCTAAAGTGGTTCCACTTATTTTAGCAGGAGGTAGCATACGGGCTCTTGTATACACAACATTGTTGTTGTCAAACAAATTGAACATGGGTATATCTTGTGTTAAAGCAAGATTGGCTTCAAAGAACGAATGTATATTACCGATATCAGTCCAATAGCCTTCATATTGATAACTAGAAACCTTAAACTCCGCAATTGAATTAGGAATTATTTCTTTACCAAAGTCAGTAGCATTAGGATACCTGTCTTTTAATAGCGTATTTAATACTTGCTTATTGAAGATGTAAATACCCATAGAAGCCAAGTAGTTGCGCCCTTGGTTTTGCATGATAGCACCTGTATCGCTTACCCACTCAGGCAAAATATCTACACTTGGCTTTTCGATGAAGGAACTGATAAAGTTTTCGTCATCTGTCTTTAGGATGCCAAATTCAGGAGCATCTTTCGAATCAACAGGTATAGTCGCAATAGAAATATCTGCGCCCTTTGCAACGTGTGCAGCAATCATTTCAGCAAAATCCATCTGGTACAACTGATCTCCACTTAAAATGAGGATGTGCTCATACTCTAGGTTGGAGATGTGCCTCAACGATTGTTTCACCGCATCGGCAGTGCCTTGAAACCATCCTGGATTATCAGGGGTTTGTTCAGCAGCAAGAATATCTACAAATCCCGAACTGAAAGCACTAAAGTGATACGTGTTTTTAATGTGTTTGTTAAGTGAAGCAGAGTTAAACTGCGTCAATACAAACATTCTGTTGATGGTACTGTTCATACAGTTACTGATAGGAATATCTACCAATCTGTACTTACCTGCTATAGGAACTGCTGGTTTTGAACGAGATGCAGTAAGCGGATATAAACGGCTACCTGCGCCACCACCTAATATTACTGCTACTACTGTTTTGCTTAAAGAGACCATAATTTTTATGAGTTAAATTTTCACTAAGACTGTGCAATCGTCAACATGCGCAAGATATTATTAATTCTTTTCTGTTTATACTTTAATTGTGAATAAATGATTAATTAATTCGATTTTTTATTCATTCTAGCTTTAGGTAATAACATTCTTTCACTTTTAGTCCACTTTATAGGTTGGTAATCTTTATTAATTTGGTTAGCAGAGGGGAATCTGACTTTTGTCGTTTTCCCTTCTGTAATCATTTTTTCATAAGCCGTTTGCCAGTCTGGAAGTACTTTTTCTTCTTGCATCCAATGCAGATAAGAGGCTTCATCGCACCAGTCAGGTAACTTCTGCATTGCCTTTCTATGGGGTAATGAATTCCTGAATTCTTTCATATTATTTTCTGCTTCCCACATAGTCATCGTCCAGAATGTAAGATTCTTATCTACTAACTCTTTTCCTTCTACAAAACCTCTTGTTTGTATTAATACCTTAATGGATGCTTCATTTGCCACAAAGAATCTCGGCAATGAAATAAATGATTTTACCCTGAGCCTTGTAATGGATATAAAACACATAATTGACTATTATTAACGTTTCACAGTACTATTTTTTCAAACCTTCTGCTATTTTTCTATATCTCTCTACCGAAGCAGCCATCCCTTGTTCTGCATGGTAGGTTGGGGCTATGTTGATGAAAGCATAAGGCTTGTAAAGCGAAGCGCAGGAAGCATTGTTTGCTTTTAAACTATTGTAGGCAGCCCAGTCTTCGTCATATTTTTTCAGGTAGATGGCAAGTTCTTTCTTGTCATAATTTCCTGTTCTGTCTCCCACAAACCCTAGTGCCATAACCTTCCATCCATCTGCAATAATACGATGCAACAGTAAGCCATAGTTGCTTGAAACCTTGATGTAGTCTTGGTCTTGTTTGTTGGTCATTTCTATTGTACTGCTTAGCTTTACAATCTTTTTCCAGATGGCTACTGCTTCTTGTTTTTCTGCCAACACACTATCCAGTAAATGATGGTCATAGTACCAATGAAAGCCCTGACTTAAAAAGCCCTCTGATGGAAACAGCTTTTGCGGCACATTAAAGGTATCTATCCCACCCAAAAACTCATCTCTCGACCACCATACCCAGTCCTTATCAAAGTGATACTTCGCACTTTCATGTCCCCTGATGACCGCTTTCGCTGATAGTAAACACAACTCCCTGAAAGCCTTTCTGCTACTAGTATTCCTGATGCCATTGTCATCCATAAAAAGATTAAAAACTGTCTCTTCGGTTTGCTTCGTATCCTTCCCCCATTGACTGATAACAAAGGCATTCAGTTTACACCAGAACTCATTGCTGATGTAAGGGCCAACCCAACCACCACCCCTGCTCCAGCTCCAGACACCCGCAAAGTTTTTGTTATCTTTTATTTCATTCAGACTCTTGAACCCTTTTTGTGGTTTGTTGGTACCATATTCTTCAAATCCGTTAATTACCCCATCCATTACATAGTTTGGGAACGCGCCTTTGCCTTCATATTCCCGTTGACATTCCACTTCTATAATCTGCTTGTGCTTACCAATGGCTAGTGTTGGATTGAAATCGTAAGTTCTGTGATAGTCGCCTTTGGTATGTTTGATAGAGAAAATAAGATTGGTATGCGGTTCAATCTGATTGGTTACAGCTAAGTAATAAGCAGCAGAATCGTGCATGCCCCCAAAGGACCAGGTACGGTAAAAGATAGTTTTGTTCCTTTTCACACACACTTCATCTCGTAATAAATTTATCAGTTTTACATGACTCTCCACGCCGTTTGTAATAGGGTTGTTTCCTGTGTGATAAGGCACATTGTTCAGGTAAGTTTCGCCAGTCCGGATAACAAGTCCATCTAAGTCGGGGAAGGTTTCAAACAACTCATCCAACATCAATCGGTGTATCTCAATGGTTTTGGGACGTTCAAATGAAATCTTTCCCTTTTCGTTGCATATTTCATCGTGATACAACTCCACCAGTTTCTTAGGAAGTACAATAATATCAGTAAAATAATATACTTTAATACCTGCAGCGTGTGCGGCTTTAATGTTTTTACGTACCCTGTCTGCGGCTTGCATCACCCACTCCCTTTCTTTAGATCCCTGTGGGAATATTTGTGGATTTAGTTTATCGAAAGTGATGGCTGCATGCGCAAATGTGAAGTCGTTCATCACCTGACCATTATATCCCTTTTGTTGTAGATAGACTGGGTTATTGAAGGCTGTAACTGTGAGTGGCTCACCCGGATTGTTGTGTACCATATCCAAAATATAGGGTTCTACTTTTTGTGCGAAAAGACTATTGGCAAGAAATAGTAGGGCAATAAGGTAAGCATTAATTCGTGTGGGCATATTCATTTTTTACTGGTATTGCTAATTTTTGACAGGCAAATATATTTAAAATGATTGCAATTATATTTTTTAAACAATCAAACTTGGCTATATTTTTATCATCCTCAAAACGTATAAAATATTGGTATATAACTAGGTATTAGGGCGGGCAATAATATCTTTTGAAAACCAACTTACCTCACAACCTCTTATGCTTTCGTATTCCAACTAATTTCCCAATATGTCAAACTTAGACTTCGGTCTTTTATCTATCAGCCAATGAAAACCTCTTAATCGAAGATCATTGTGGTTTGCTTGTCCCATGGGTGTAGCGGTACCTTGTAGGTTGTTTCTTAAAACAATACGCTGTGGCTTTGAGTCATCTTTTACCTTCTCAAAATACATATCTATCACATCGCAATTGGCTTGGTTTACGCCCACAAACTTATTGTGATCGTCGGTGCCATAATAAATTGTTTCTGCATTTCCTTTTGCTCTCAAATGATCCATCTTTCCTTTCAGAAAATAGGCATTTATGCTATTACCTTTCACCTGGTTATAATACTTCTTTCCTGTTTGTTGAATACTTAACGCATTCTCATATACATAAAGCCGCTCGGGATGTTTGTTTTCCAGAAATAACAACATCGTATCACCCGTAATTTGATTCTCCTGAGACCAAGCAACAGGGTTTGTATACAACCGGAATGTAGAATCCTCAAGAGAATAGAACATACTATCACTTACTGCCTGCATTGAATCTGAGAATATCTTCACGTTATAATACGCCTCAAAGAATCGATCGTTGTTGGTATCCTTCAAAGCAGCCTTTAATGGTTTGTGTATCGCTTTCTTTATAGATTGTAGACTATCTATCCCAACAGTTACTTGTTTAATACTATCTCTTTTCGAAAGCTTGGTTGCAGGTACTTCCCTCACTTCGGGCACAAATCGTGTTTTTCTTAGTAAAGATAACTTACTGGAATACAACGTATCTGCACAGATGTAAATCGTATCCTTCTCTTGTTTTATCAATAGAATAGGCTTGTTAGTAGCTAAGAATGCGTTTGTTTTTTTGTTAATTTTAATGTTTCCTGCCATTAAATCATACCCACCCACCGTGTCTTTGCTTATGTAAATAGCATTTCCTTGATACTCACTCAAGCCAGATATTTCATCTATAATTGTTTTGTCGGCAGCAAAAGTATAGGTGCTGTCATCGATAAAACTTCTTTTAGGAAAGCTTCCTATTTTCTTTTTGGTGTCATAATAACCGTCAGTTGTAGTAATGATACGCTTGCCATTAATGATTTTTGTTTTGGTTACAAACGTAGATATAGAAGTACTCAGGTTATACAACAACGTATCTGTGTAGAGTTTAAAATCGGGGTCTAGCATCACTACTTTCCTTTTAAAATATACATCTCTAGTTTCGCCGTAATAGTACCCCTCAGTACTGGTAAGTACAGTTTTGCCATTAACCACCTTACCACCGTTGGCATAAGTTCCAGTTTTTAACTGTACATCGTAAATAAGATTATCGGTAGTAAGATTTGCTTTTCCGTCTGTTAACCGTACATTCCTATTTAGGTATGCCTTCTTTTCTTTTCCCACATACCGAAGGTTATCAGCATAAGTTTGAATACTGTCCGCATCATTAATGTGAACATTACCCACTGCTTCCAGCGTATTTTGTTTTTGATCTAGTACAATGCTGTCCGCGCTAAAGATTGTTTTCTCTTGTTGTACAATGGCATGTCCAACCAATGAAACAAACTGTGAGGTATCCAGTTGTTGAAAGTTATACCTGTCGGCACTGATAATGGTTATTGTTTTTCCATTACGTACGGTGTCGGTCTGCACTTGTTGACACCTGCCCGAAAGAGTTGCCAATAGCAATAAAAAACAAATACTTAACTGTCTTGTAGCTGTCAAAATGTTATTTGCTTGAGGTGGTATCGTTCAAAGGTGCGGTTAGAGGAGGTGTCTTATCGGCTTTACCGAAAATGTGGATATATCTTTTTGGATGCACTTTTAAGTCATCCATCAATATGTTCGCACTCCTAATAGTATTGTTCAGGTTGTTGTAGAGGGTTTTGTCGTTCATCATCATCCCAATGGATCCGTCTTTACTGTTTACTTTTTCTAGTATTTCGTTCAGACTGTTTGTGGTTTTCTTCAAAGAGTTAATCATTCCATCAATATCTGCATTAGCAAAATTTTCAGTGGTTTTTTCAAGGTTAGCCATCGACCTTGTCACCTTTTCATTGTTGTTAGCCAGGTTCTTGGTAAAGCTATTTACATTACTCATTGTTTGTATAATTGCGCCCGATTGTGCATTCAGCATTGCTTGTATAGCTTCAGAAGATGCAGTCAAGCTGGTTGTAATGGTAGTGAGGTTGGCAATACTCTGTTTTAGGTTGTTTTTACTGTCCGTATCCAGTAGAGAATTGGCATTGTTAAGCACTTTGTCCAAACTTACCAAGGTGGCTTTTAGCTGATCGCCAACAGGGGCAATTTTACTGCCTAGACTACTCAGTAAACTAGGATTGTCTGAGGTGGTAATCGTGTCTCCAGATTGGAAATAGTGTGTGTCGTTTCCCATTATGATATGCATGGTAGGGGAAGAAAGCATACTTTCCTCTATAGAAGCAATAGAGTTTTTTGGAATATTATAGTTT
The DNA here is from genome assembly GCA_903883945.1 of uncultured Chitinophagaceae bacterium. Taxonomy (GTDB): domain Bacteria; phylum Bacteroidota; class Bacteroidia; order Chitinophagales; family Chitinophagaceae; genus Parasediminibacterium. Next base: position 7,002 of record CAISCV010000128.1, read on the forward strand.
CCGTTCAGTTTAATGGTGACTACAATTTCTTTCAGGTTGGGGTCGGCACTTTCTATTTCGTAAATGCTGCCAACTTTAAATCCGTCTACAAAAACGCCGTTAGATACCAATATTCCCTTGGTATTACTATATTTTGCGATGAGGTAATTACCAGTTTTGAAGACATTTTTGCCTTTCAAGAAGTTAAAACCCAATATAAGACAGGTGAGTGCCATTGCTGTAAGAAGCCCCACCTTCATCTCGTTGCTTAATTTCATTTTGCAAATTTAGGGAGGAAGTATTTATGGGATTGGTTAAAAAAAATAGAAGTTCGGTTTGGATAATGCAAAATTATCCCCATTTTAGTTTTTAAAACTTCAGAAATGGCTACCGTTAGCAAACAGCTTTTTAGTGTTTTTTGGGTGTTAATTAAAGTTGCTTTGCAATATTGAGTTTATTATATAACATCAATGCAATTACACGAAAACATCCCAATCTTCGTCCTTTCGAATGGTGTATCTGGCGTACCAGAAAAAAAAGGGAATGACGTGTTATTAATTCCAACCCTCTCGAAACTTGTAAGCGTCACAGCGAGGCACGAAGCAGCCTTTTAAAATTATAAAAAATCTCACTAAAATTTGTCCAAGTCCTTGTAACTAACCCATTCGTTATTCCCCTTCTTTGGAGCTACTGTTAGAACAAGTTATTACGAATATTTTTGTTTGGATACACATCCCGAATAATCATTTTATTTCATACCGCTGAACGAATCGTTGCTGAGAATCTATACACCCTTTCATAAGTGCTTATCTCCTCATTGCTAAGAACCTATACATCCTTTGATAAGTTACTATGTACCTATACATAAGTGCCTATCTGCCAATTGATAAGTACTTATGTGTTAACATATAAAACTTATCCATCCCATGATAAGTACTTATGTACCCTCATAGGTAACTTATGTCCCCTTTGCTAATAGCTTATGTCTCCATTGATAAGTACTTATACATCAATTGATGGTAATTTATGTATCGATTGCTAACAGCTTATGTATGCGTTGATAGCAACTTATGTATACATTGATGGTAAATTATATAGTAGCTAATAATCATTTATGAACCTTTTGATAGTAACTTAGGCAATGTAGCAGTGTACGTTTCCTCCCGAAACACATTTGTTTCACGGCAAATGATGGGTGAGTAAACTCATTTTGGCGAACTTTATAGCTGACCAGCCCTTGGGGTTCCACACCAGTAGGGCTAATGAAAGTAGAAGAGTTTTGTTCCAGAATTCTTTTATAGATTAATATTTTTTCTAATTTGAATAGTTGGAGGTTAGTTTAACCTGAAGAATTCAAATCTCCATCAACTATATACATCGATTATATATCTTTGTCTCGATTCCCTGATTAAATTACTGTTTAGTGGGTATTGCTGATAGGTAAAGTTAATAATATCAGATACTGCTAGGATTTTCTGCAAGTGCCACATTCAAAATAATGAAGAAGCTTTTTATTGTTCTATTGTTAATGCACGCTAACCATGCCTTTTCCCAAAATAAGGTGATCGATAGTTTGATTAAAGCGTATGCTATTTGCAAGACAGATTCTGACCGTGTAGACATTTTAATAGCAACAGCCAAAGCTTTTAACGATATAAATCCAAGAAAGTCTATAGATTATGGTGTAAATGCATTAAAACTAGCACAAAGTATCAATAGCGATAAAAGAGCATTATTAGCATTTAAGGCAATTGGAGATGGCAATGATTTAATTGGTAACGTAAGCGAAGCTATTTCAAACTATGAAGAGGGGTACTCTCTTGCTAGTAAAATGAATGACCTTCAATCAATGGCTAATTTAAAATTAGATTTGGGCGACCACTATACTGATATCAGTAACGAAGCATTGTCTTTGGAGTATTTTGAAAATGCTGAGTCTATTTTCACGCAAATAAACGACTATAAAGGACTTTGCAGGGCAGATTTGTATTTGGTTGATGCCTTGAGTAGAGGTGTATTTGATACAACTAGAACCTATTATTATATAGAAAGAGCGAGAAGAATTAGCATTAGGCACAACAAGTATCTATTAGATTATGTTTATTCGAACTTGGCTAATTATTACAATAAAATCAAAAAGTATAAGTTGGCAATTGATTATGCTCAAGAATCTATTCAATATGCCAAAAAGCAAAATAACCTTAATGTTCTTGCTGAACAATACCTTCTTCTTGCAGAAATCTATATAATACTTAACGATATTCCAAATGCAGAACTAAATGTAAAAATGGGGACCGAAATGGCCGCACAGTCAAACATTAGTGATAACATCCTACAGTCTTATTTAATACAAAGTCAAGTATTAACAAAAGAAAAGAAGTTTGAAGAGGCAGTTAAGTTTAAAACCTTATACATTATAAAGAAGGATAGTATTCAAACTAATATCAGTAAAAGAATTGTAAGAACTTATTCCGAAGACAAAGCAAAAGAAGTAATGAAAGAACAAGAAATTAAAAGAGATGCGGAATTAAAGAAATCATATTTAATAAGTACAATCATATTTCTATTACTTCTTTTAGTGCTTTGCATTTACGGATTTAGTCTCTATTCTAGAAATAGGTTAGTAAAAATAAATTTGAAATTAGAAAATGCTTATAACGATATTAACAGCAAACAATCAGCTATTTTAGTTCAAAATGAAACATTAACCAGACAGAATGAACAAATTAAAGTTCAGTCAGAGAAAATTGAAGAATTAAACAAACTTAAAGATCGATTCTTAGCAATTATCTCTCACGATTTGAGGAGCCCACTTAATAGCCTAAAAGGACTGCTGAGTTTATTGGTAGCAGGTAAAATATCACAAGAGAATTTTCAGTCACTTCTGCCGCATCTTAAAAATGCTTTAAATACATCCTTAAATCTGTTAGATAATATCCTTCAATGGACCACTTCTCAGTCAAGCGGAGAAACTGTTCATTTCACTACTTTTGATATAAGCAAGCTCGTACTTAATCAAATTTTTTTGTTTGAAAGAGAGACTACAAACAAAGGCGTGATAATTATTAATGAAGTGCCTTTGAACACATTTGTTTATGCAGATAAAAATATGGTAGATTTAGTTATTAGAAATTTTGCTGCAAATGCCATTAAATTTTCTTATGCCGAAGGCGAAATAGTTGTATCGTTCAGAGAAATCGGCAATCAAATAGAGATAAGCGTTTCAGATACAGGGAAAGGTATTTCTCAAAATGATATAGCTAAGTTGTTTCAAAATAAGGAACGCTTCACTACATTAGGTACAAATAAGGAAATAGGTTCGGGATTGGGGTTGTCACTATGTAGGGAATTTATAGAAAAAAATAAAGGGGAAATAGGGGTTGAAAGTAAAGAAAATGAAGGGTCTAGATTTTGGTTCAGATTAGCAAAAGGAGAAAAACAGGAAGTTTAAAAAAGTTTGCAACCTGTTAATAGTCCTCTAATCCTTATTGAAAAAAACTTTTAAATTGGTTTGATGTGAATAAACGATTCTTGCTGAAACATTTGTTACTTGCCTTCCTGTCATTATTTGTAAAAAATGGACGCGCACAGGAAAATATTGTAAAAAATCCCCATACGATCCTCTTTATTGGAAATAGTTTTACGTTTGCACATGGCTCATCAGTTATGTTTTATCATCCCGAATCAGTTACAGATCTAAACAATACTAAGATTGGCGGAGTACCTGCCTTGTTCAAAACATTTACTAATGAAGTGGGGCTAAATTTCTCTGTTAGCCTAGAAACATCTCCTGGTATGAATCTCGAATTTCACTTAAATGAAAAGGCTTCCGTTATAGCCAGGCGTTGGGACTATGTAGTAATGCACGGATATAGTACACTAGATAAACAGAATCCAGGAGATCCATCCGAGCTGATTGCCTCCGCAGAACAGTTAGCTCTACTGTTAAGAAGTAAAAATCCTGCTGTAGATATTAATCTTGTTGCTACTTGGTCTCGCGCAGACCAGACTTATTTATCGTCGGGGTATTGGTATGGAAAGCCTATTGAACGGATGGCACTCGACATTCGCAAAGGGTATGATTTAGCTGCTACTAAGGCCTCAATAAAAAAGGTGATACCGGTAGGTGAAGCATGGAACAGGGCAATGAAAAAGGGCTTAGCAGACCCTAACCCCTATGATGGAATAGGTGCAGGACAGTTGAACTTATGGACTTATGACAATTATCACGCAAGCTCCTTTGGTTATTATCTAGAAGCGTTGATGGATTTTGGAAGTGTAACAGGCCTCGACCCATTGTCATTAGGTAAAAAGGAACGTGCAGCAATTGAACTTGGATTCTCAGCAGATCAAACCATTGCTTTGCAACAAGTAGCACACGACGAACTAACTGCAAGAGTAGGTGCTGCCACATTGAAGGACTTTATTTTGAAAATAGACTAACCAAAAATAATTAACTGAAATAATAAAGACAAATGAAAATATTCAAACAAAGTTGTGTATGGGTGGCAATGCTACTATTGGCTTTTGCTTGTGAGGATATAAAGCAAAATAAGCTGATTATTGGTAACTGGATAGGGGTAGAATGGCTTATCGGTGGAACCCCTTCAACATCAAACCCAAAGAATGCAACTTTCACTTTTACAGAAAAAGGTGATTATGTTTACAATAATGCTGGGTCTACAGAAAAAGGAACCTTTAGGGTGAGTGAAAGTAAACTATTCACAACGCCAGATGGTCAACAGGAAATAGCAGTAGGCATTTTAAAACTTACTACAGATAGTCTCGTATTTCAAATGAAAAGGGGTGGTCAACTAGAAACCTTGACTTTGATTAAGAAATAATAAAGTTAGGTTACAAGTTGCAAGTACTGGTAACCGGTAACTTGCAACTATGTAGCTTTCCATCGATTTATGTTATTTAATCATCTTTCCTATAATAGGTAGCTTTTGAAACTCTTTCTTTTCAACCAGAAGGATGAACCAAGTGTAGACGAATACCAATAGGGAGGAGATAGTTAGTCCAAACCAAAGATTGCCCCAAAGTGCGGTGATGCCTTTGTGAATGAAGAAAAACAGGATGACAATCACCATATAGGCCACCAATTTCTTCCAGGCATAAGGAACGTAATATTGCTTTTGTCCCCATACAAAACTCAGCA
>CAISCV010000129.1 GCA_903883945.1 uncultured Chitinophagaceae bacterium
CAGTTTGTTCTTCTGTAAACATATAAGTATCCATCTAAGCATAATTTTAAGATTAATCAATGGGCTTTTTTCATATTAAACATAAACTGATAATCTACTTTTACATCCATCCAAACAGTGTCTATCTGCAAAATATTTTCCCAAGTAAGTTCCGAATGAGAATAGATGCAGTGCATAGAATAGCAAAAAGGAATATGCCGCAAAGGATGCTCTGTAGGTAACTCATTCCAATCGTCTGTAAAAAAACACTCGTCTGTTTCCTCTCTAAATATGCCTAAGTAGTCTTGATAGATTGGCTCGCCTTCTTCTAGCTTATTCCTTTTGTTGCACTCCTCATTTTCACTATAGGCCTCTAGCACCGTATCAAAATTGTAATCGTCAATAATGCCCATACTTTTCAATTCCCGTAGTGTACCTAACGTTTTCAGAGAAAAAGAGCGTACCCGCTGCTCTTCTTTTCTTAGAAGGTCGTTTAAGTGTTTTATTTTATATATATGTTCTTCTGTAAATTGTTCCATACCCTTTCCTCATTTTAGCCCACAAAGCAACACACCACCTCTGCCAAATGGTGGCAGTGTATAAAAAGAATTAAAAATATTTAATCAATACTGAAAAATAATAAAGAAGTACATTTGGAAAAATTGATTTTATGCTTACAATAGTAGAAGGTATTTATAAAAATGGACAGGTCATACTAAATGAGATACCTAAAATAGATAAGCCAGTAAAAGTAATGGTGACTTTTATAGACGAAACTGAGAAAAGTAACATGAATAATGAAAGAAAGCCAGGTTTTCTCAAAGGATTCTTCACTTATATTGACCCTAATTTTAATGAACCACTCGACGAACTAAAAGACTATATGTAATGAATATTCTACTTGACACGCATTCTTTAATTTGGTACACCGAGGAAAATCTTCTTCTTTCTGTACTTTCAGTTGCACTGATAACGAATCCAAATAACAATATTTTTGTGAGTATTGTATCCTTTTACGAAATTGCAATAAAGCTAAACTTAGGGAAACTAAAAACAGAAAACACTATTGATTACTTTTTCGTTGAAATAATAAAGAAAAAGATTGCAGTTCTGCCCATTACGCACAAATACCTTTCACGGTATGTATCATTACCCTTATTCGCTGACCACAAAGACCCTTTTGATAAACTTATCATTGCTACTGCAATGGAAGAACAATTGACGGTTATCACCACTGATAAAAAGTTCATACTCTACAATGAACTTGTCGATATTATTTGGTAACAATAATTAATTTCCTAATAGTATTTGTACTACTGATTTATTTTAGCCAAAGGAAGGCTTCGCTTTCAGCGAAGCCTTCCTTTTTCAACCTACGCCGCCCTAAACCCAATACTCCTTCTTTGCTTCTGTGCTGTAAAGTCTTGTTCATCCTGGTTATATATTTCTGTCAATGTCATTGGGCGGGTAACAATACTCTCAAAGCCCAACTTGTATGAGAGGGCTTGCGCCTTTGAAATCTCCAATTCCTTAAACTCATATTGTGCAATCAACCTTCCCTTTCTTAGTAAGGCACTGTCCACTTTAGAAATATCAGTATTGAATGAACAAATTATTTGAATATTCAAACAATCCGACAACAATCCATCAGATATATTCAGCAAAGCAGAAACAGGAGAATCTCCATTTCTTTCCCTGTCCACCACTATGTTTTCAGCATCTTCAATAACAAAAATTGAATTGGGATTTTCTATTAACACAGAAAGAAGATCGGGATTGGTAATAGCAGAAGCCATATTGGGAGGCAAAAAAATAACTTCCTTCTTTACAGAGGCTATAAGGTATCGTATATAAGACGTTTTGCCAGTACCAGGCTTTCCGTGCAAGAGTACCAGCCCCTTATCATTCTTTTTGGATAGTCTTTTCTGTATGGTTTGGTGTATATCTTTAAAGTCGTAATTATAATTATCATTTATAGATAATTTGGGTTTTGTTATCTCTAACGACCTTGTGCCAAAACCGCCACCACCTCTAACCAAAAGGGATATTTCTGGCTTTATAAACCTCTTTGTTGGTTTTTTTATTTTCCTGATGCTTTCAATAAGTTGCTCAACGATAATCACTGAAGTATTACGATATAAAAATCTCACTTCATCTCTAGCAATATCAAAATTAACCAATAGGTCATCATATAGAAAATAAAACAAATCATCTACTTCAGTTACTTTCTTTTTATTAAAATAACGCTTGATATAACTATAATCATTAATCTCCTCTTTTTTATTTTCTATTAACCACGCATTGGCTTTTTTGCAATCAATACCTTTCAAATAATCAAAATTGGGTATCGTATTATAGTACGTCAAAAACAAATAAAATTCATTAATATTCGATTTGCCTCTATCTCTAAACACATCCCCCAAACTTGCTTTGTTACTCGTTTCGCCAAAACTAAACGCCTTTCTTTGTAGCTTACTCAATAATTCCATTGTAGGTTCCATATCCTTTATTCTTTATTTAGCCCACAAAGCAACACACCACCTCTGCCAAAGGGTGGCAGAGTATCAGAGCCTGTTTAAAAATAAATTTATTAATCAGCTAAACAGATTCTAACATCCTTTATTTGCCATGAATAGCACAAAATTGTGTGAATCATTCGTGTAGATTAGTGTTGTTTGTGGCAAAAAAACAAAATTGGTCTATAAACTTGTTTTTAAACAGGCTCTTAAAGAAATAAAGGAAACTTGCAATAGCTATTATATATAACTTAACCAACACCATAAAAAAACACACTTAGGAGATTACCAAAGCGCACGTTTTGGAAAATAATAGGCAGTAACACCTTAAAAAAAATTGAAAATAGTGGAATAATCCCTTGTTAGCGATGAATCCCTTACCCAAATTGTCCTGTTTGCGGTTTCGGCCATTATTCAGAAATAAGCTGTAGCAAGTGCTATAGATAGGTAGACATCAATCACATCTCACAAATGACAACTGACAACTCACTTCCCACTTCCACTCATCTCCCTTTTTCCTCCGTTTCGTGCCAAATACCCCCTAAATATCAAATAAACCCCACCCGTCTGACAATGTATCATACATGAATCTTAATAAACCCCACCCGACCGACAATAAATCATACATGAAGTCTAATAAACCCCACACGACTGACAATAAATCATACATGAACCTTAATAAACGCCACCCGACTTATAATTATGAACAGGCAACTTCAAATAAACCCCTCACAACTTCAAATAAAGGGCATCCTTTTTCAAATAAACCATAGGTATCGTCAAATAAACGACACCAATCCTATCTTTAATGTTTACGTTTAAATAATTATTCACTTCTAAATTAAAAAAAATGATAAAGTCTCAAGTTGCTAAGTTCACATCTTACCACAGAGTCGTTGCTTTCCTCGTATTTTACAACCTCCTTTTCGCAGATTTCACTCGTCTCTTGCTATCTATCAAATAGTTCAAATAAGCATTCGCAGCACTCAAAATGTTGGTGTAAGACTCAACAAAAATTTCCTAAAACCCAGTAACAATTGCAAAAAATAAAGAATTCATAGACTAAATAAACTAGATAGTTTACCTCGCCAATCGAGCCAATCTCTTTGCATTCCATTCAGGCAGTCAAACGCTGATGGTAATTTACTTGAGGAAAAGTAAAGCCCTAAATACTTTGTTTGCTCCTTTCTTTTTTGCGCCCTTTTCCTTTTTGCTGCTGTTAATCTTTTAAGTTTCAAGCCAATTTTTTCCTTTTCATTCCCACTACCCTACTTTTTCATCCTTTTATATTACCATTTATCAAGAGGTTAAAAAATAATTTTATCCTAAAATTAGATATAATCTATTGATTTTCAATACTAATACCCATTAACTATATCTACCCTTAACCTATTACCATAAAAAACTAGGTACTTTGTTTTACATAGTACTAAAATTTCCCCCATCTTTGCATGGTCAGAGTAATTACAGACAGTCTATTTGGAAACGAATCGGCAATTAGAGAAAAAGAAATTAAGAAGTTGTTTGAGTTAATTGTTTAGAATCACTTGTGAGCGTTTATTTGATTGGAACAAGGCAAATTTAGCAGCCATAGTCCAACGCCTAAGGCGAAAAATTTAACGCAGTTACAGTCAATATTAAACCGCATAAGGGATATCAAATAATTAACTCAAAC
>CAISCV010000130.1 GCA_903883945.1 uncultured Chitinophagaceae bacterium
ACGTGCCATAACTTACCCCAACTAGCCGCTGAAAGTCTACAGCATTCTTATCCTTGTATTTTGAATAGTGACTCATAATACAATTAATAACGGTTTTTATCCCAATTTATTTGGAAAGATGTCTAATAATTAATACACCTAACTAATGCAATAATCTATCAAATTGTAATGATAAGTTAGACTCTTTTTAGCTAAAATCGTTATATTCTAGGTGGTAATGCACTCTTAGAAATTACAAATAGTAGAATTATGCAACTTTTTGTTATCAGGATGTAATGTTTAATGCCCTATTCGGGCGGAGGTTTGCACAATACAAAAAAAATACGTATTATGACAGAGAATATTGCTATTACCGCACCGCTTACCCCCGCAATGGTTACCAGTTCAATAACCGGCATTACAGGGCTTCACACCATCTTAGACATAATTAAAATTTCGCTTACCAAGGCTCAAACCAAAGGAATGTATAAAGTAGGCCCCATCCGAACGGCGGAAATTAATACCATCTACATAAAACTAATGAAAGCACATCCCGAAACAATTACGTCTTTATTCACAATCGCTTCTTTCGATGCACTCACCCAAGAAGGTATAGATAGCAACATGCTCGAAGCAATGTTCTTAGCTTTAGCGGCTATTGTAGGCGGACATGGAGATATTGTACAAAGTGATAGAATGTATATGGCTTTGCAATGTATGGATAATGCAAGGTTCATCGGAAAAACAGTGCCTGTAGTACAATCAATCGTAGAAGAAGTCTCTGCCGAATTCTTTATGAAGGGTGCTGCCTCAAAAAAAGACCCTACCGCCTACTCCATTGCTCCTGCAGCCACAATCATTATTAGTGGCGTGGCTACAAGCAAGTACTTCACCAATAGTGGTTCTACTATTCTTTCTATATTAAAGGTGGGAGGATTAGTCACCGAAACAATTACAGTCTTTCCGGGTTCAGGTTGCCTAGTCCCTACCAACTGGACCAAAATTGTAGTTACCAATGTCAGTGCCTTAAGTGCAGGCTCATTTAGTGTATATATTCAGTCTTAAGATATTCGCTCCTATTGCCTAATCTGGGTTTAAAAAACGAGCGTAAAGAAAAGGGAAAGTGGGATAGTTAAGGGTTGGTTCTTTATTGAATCAACCCCCTTTTTTTATATACCCTTTATAATGTAGATTAATCTTTTAAGCAGTCATCCTCAACTGCGCTTGCAGCCATTGTATCAACCATCCCAACACCCATTTAGGCTCGTAGGCGTTACTGAAACAACCAACCCCAATACCCAATCTCGCTTGTAATAGTTGTTATTACCCACCACCACCAACCACGCTGCGGCTCATAGCCTTTGTTGATAGCGCCCACCAAAATAATGAACGGAGCCATACCCATTTGTCAACTTACCATCAATGTTCATCATCAATGCCACCAAAATTCTCAACCGCGCCATACCCATTTGTCAACCTGCCATCCATGTTCATGATCACTGCCATCAAAATAATGAAGCGTGCCATAGGTATTAGTTATACCTGCCTACAAGGTTCATGATCGCCATCACCAAAAAACTGAACCGTGCCATGGGGATTGGTGATACAAATCAACACCTTTTATAATGCTTAATCAGTGTAAACCCTTACATAGCTTAGCTTTTAAGATACACTTACCAATAAATTGGCAATTGCCTTCTGGATGGCAGCAGCCATTTTAGCCCCTTTATCATGCACCTGCTCTTCCGTCCAAGCCAAACTGATAGCAGTAGAAATACAACGGTTCATTACCGCATCGCTTACCGAGAAATCCTGTGTCTGTAATTTATATAAAGCAGTCTTTTGTGCTTCGCTGATGTTATTCAACGTCTCTACATTTTTTAAGTGATGCCACTTTCTAATGTAATGCCAGTTGTTATTGAACCAATAGAAATTACCAGCAAATATCCCTTGCTCCTTCATTTCTTCTATTGCAGCAACCATCAATGATTCTGTTGGTAACAACCAGCTGATAAACGAACAGCTATCCCCTTCTGCATCTGGCGTTGCACGGAAACTGATTTCTGGTATTTGTTCCAGATAGCTTTTTAGTATATGATTATGCTTCTTTTGTATAGATAAGATAGTCTGCAACTTACCAATCTGTGCCAATCCCAAGGCCGCATGCAACTCACTGATGCGGTAGTTGTAGCCGATGAAAGGATGCAGATCGGCACCCCTGTCCACCCCTTTATGGTCATGCCCATGATCGGTATAGCCATCGCACTTTTCGTACACCTCTTGGCTGTTGGTCATTACTACGCCCCCTTCTCCACAAGTAATTGTCTTTACAAAGTCGAAGCTAAACGTGCCTGCATCACCAATGGTACCCAATGATTTGCCTTTATAAGTACCCCCAATAGCCTGACAAGCATCTTCTATCAATAACAACTTATGTTCCTTGCAAATTGCTTGCAGTGCATCCATATCTGCCATACTACCGCACATGTGCACAGGCATTACGCATTTTGTGTTGGGTGTAATGGCAGCTCTAACCGCTTCAGGATTAAGGGTTAAGGTTTCATCTATATCCACCAAAACAGGGATAGCACCAACACTCAACACAGCTTCAAAGCTTGCCACAAACGTAAAGGAAGGCATAATCACTTCGTCACCATAACCTACTCCCATTGCCGAAAAGGCGGTGGTGAGGGCAGCAGTGCCGCTACTAGTTAGTTGGGCATAACTGCACCCAAATACTTCTGTTATCTTCTTCTCTAATTCAACCGATTTAAAAACCCCCTTCCGTGGACCGTCAAAACCATAACGCATAATGATGCCTGTATCCATTACATCATTAATGTGCTTTCTCTCTTCTTCTCCAAATAATTCAAAGCCTGGCATATACTTCTATTTTAATTAGTTGTTTCAAGTTCATCCTCTACCTTAACCAATACTTTATCCAATTGGTTTTCTAGAAGGGTAATTTTATCTACAGCATTCTGTATATCCACAATGTGTTCCGCTGTTTTTGTTTCTTCGGTCGCCAACCATATCAGTACCATACTCACATAGTCTTGCATGTCTTTACCCGCAAAAGCCGTTTTGTATTCAACTATCTTTTCATTAATAATCTTCACCGTCTTACGCAATACTTCTTCGTCCTCTACTTTCACCTTCAGGCGATACGTTCTGTCGGCAATTGCTATGTTTACGGGCAATAAGCTATTGTTTTCTTCCATATTATCTAAGTTTTTTTAAAGTGAGCATAGTCATCGATAATCAACGCTAGTTGCAGAGCCCTTAGTTGTGTCAAAGATGTCTGACCCTAGCTTCCATAGCTTACGTATTTAATAACTTTAAGCATCTGTCTATCTCTTTTATGTACTCATTCAATCGCTTTTCTAACACTTTCTTTTCGGGATTATCTAACGATCCTTTGCTAAGCTTTTCTGCATCCAATTTTTGTTGCAGGTCTTTCAGTTGTTCTTCAGTCTTCTGTAGCTGCACCTCTTTCTTAGACACCGACTTTTTCAACTGCACATTCTCTCTCTTCAAGATTAAATAATGCTTTAACAACAGCTCTTGCTTTTGTTGTAGTTGCAATAATTGATTACTTAGTATACTCATGTTTAATTGATAATTACTAATTGATAATTGACAATTATCAATTGTTGTTTACTTCCTTATTTCAGCATTCAGTTCCTTTTCAAAAGATTGTATCAAGCGGCTCATCATGGCATCTGTCTCTTTATCAGTTAACGTTTTCTCTTCATCTAAGAAAGTAAAGTTAACAGCCATAGACTTCTTTCCTACACCCAACTTATCACTTTCAAACACATCAAACAAACGCATCGATTGCAACTTGGTTAAATTGGCCTTTTTAACAACCGTTTCCAATACATTATAGGTAGTGTCTGCGCCAACCACCAATGCCAGATCTCTTTGTACGGCAGGGTATTTAGAGACTTCTTTATATACAATCTTATTCTTTGCTACCTGTGGTTGCAATACGGCAAAGTTGATGTCGATAAAATAAACCGCTTGCTTTATACTAAATGCTTTTAAAGTTGCCGCATTTACCGTAGTAATGGTCGCCACGTTTTGCTTGGCACTGCTTACCGTTATCTTGCCTGTTTCCTCGTCTTTTGCAAAACGAATTTTATCCAATCCACACAAAACCAGTATTGCTTCTGCAATACCTTTTGCCCGATAAAAGTCGAAGGGCTTTGCTTTCTCTTGCCAGGTATCTTCGTGGTTATCCCCTGTTATATAGATGGCGAGATGTTCATCCTCCCAATAAGAACCAATACCTTTTGTATGATAGGTTTTGCCATATTCAAACAGTTGCAGGTTGTTGTTCTTTCTGTTGTTGTTATAGGCAATACACTCCAACCCTGTTTCTAACATCGAAGGACGCAAAACATCCAAATCGGCACTTAGGTTATTCAACATCTTCACGGTGCCGTTCAGTATTTCTTCGCCAAAGTATTTACTGTTAGTGATCGAGTTCGTAACTATTTCATTAAAGCCAAGCCCAATTAAATAGGTGGCAATCTTGTCTTTCAACGCCTCTTTTGCACCCAAAGCGTTCACAGAAGGAGATATGTTGATGGTAGTTGGGATATCTATATTATCCAATCCATCAATACGGATTATTTCTTCTACCAAATCTGCTGGAAGGCTAATGTCGGGTTTACTGAATGGCACCGAAACAGATATTTCATCTATTCCCTCTCTGTTTATATCAAAGCCTAGGGCGACCAATATCTTTTTTACCGTATCGGGATGATAGTTCTTACCACTCAACTTCTTTAGGTACTGGTACTTAAGAGACACAACAGTTTTCTCTTTTGGTGCAGGATATACATCAATAATATCACTGCTGATCTCTCCACCCGCTACTTCCTTTATCAATAAAGCAGCACGTTTCAAAACATTTAGGGTATTAGAGATGTCTACCCCTTTCTCGAATCGGGTTGCTGCATCTGTTCTTAATCCATGCTTTAAAGAAGTCTTTCTGATACCTGATGAATCAAAGCAAGCACTCTCCAAAAAGATGTTGGTGGTAGTAGCTGTTACGCTACTGTGCAATCCGCCAAATACACCTGCAATACACATGGGGGCTCTGTTACCATCGCATATCAATAAATCTTCGGCAAACAGTTTACGTTCTTTTTCATCGAGGGTGGTAAACAGTTCGTCTGCTGTTGCCTTCTTAACGATGATGCTTTTTCCTTCAATCTTGTCTGCATCAAATGCGTGCAGCGGTTGCCCGGTTTCGTTCAGTATGAAGTTGGTAATATCTACTACATTATTGATGCTTCTTTGCCCGATTGCTTTTAGTTTATTCTTTAGCCATTCTGGCGATTCTTTTACTGTTAATCCGCTGATACTTACCCCTGTATAACGCGGACAAGCTGCTGCATCTTCTACCGATATCGTAATGGGTAAGTTCTTATTTTCTATCTTAAAAGTATTAACGAAGGGGCTCTTCACTCTTCCTTTTACTTTTTGATGATGCGCCAAGTAGGCTACCACGTCTTTCGCAACGCCTAGATGACTCATGGCATCCATACGGTTTGGCGTTAAGCCTATTTCGTAGATGATATCATTGTATGGTTTAAAGTATTCAGCCGCAGGCGTACCCACTGTTGTATCGGCTGGCAAAACCAATATCCCCTCATGACTAGTACCCATACCTATTTCGTCCTCTGCGCAAATCATCCCAAAGCTTTCTTCGCCTCTTATCTTAGCAACACGCATCGTTAGGGAATCACCAACTGTAGGATATATAGTAGTACCCACGGTTGCTACTACTACCTTCTGCCCCACTGCAACATTAGCTGCCCCACATACTATTTTAAGTGGTTCGGCGGCGCCCGTATTAACGGTAGTAATTCTTAATTTATCTGCGTTGGGATGTTGTTCGCAAGTAAGTACTTCACCAATGAGTAAGCCTTCCAATCCGCCCTTTACACTCTCGTACGATTCCATGCTTTCTACTTCCAATCCAATGCTGGTCAATATCTTAGAAAGCTTCTCTGGTTCTACTATTTCGGGCAAATATTCTTGTAACCAATTGTAACTGATAGTCATTCGTAGCAATTAATGAGGTGCAAATATATCAATTTACAACAAGGCAATTACCAATGGGTAAAACCTTGTGAATTTAAAAGGGGAGAGGTGGGTTTATTGCTTTGAAAGTGTTTGATTCTTCTTGTTACTACAAATACTTTTATCCACTAGGGAGAATAGAAATCATCTTTTTAAAGGATTCTGAATACTCAAACCAAAGCATCGTGTTACACTACAATGTTATTTTGGAATGGACTAATTCTGGGTTTCTATGCTGATGCACAATTGCCAATATCCTTAGTTGCTTTTGTAGTTCAAGCAGACGGTAAACAATATAGTAAGGGAATCGCTTTAATGAGGCAATACGAGCATCTTCTTCTATAATAGATGCATAGAAAGGGTTGTTGGAGATATTGCAGAGAGTTTTGTCAAATTCAATCAGAAATGAAAATCCCAAGCCATCTTTTTGTTCTTCATACCAAGTGAATATTTCGTCTAAATCGGTTTGGGCAGGTCTTGTTATCAAAGTTTTATATCCCATTATAGTGGGTATTTGTTGCGTAGCGTATCCCAATCTATTGCGCCATCAATATTTGTTTTATCCATTAAAAGCCTTTGTTTTATAAATGCTTTGTGCGGTTCTGTGAGCAAATCTTTTTTCTTTGCTTCTTCTATGCTGTCCCACAAATCACCTACTAGTGCCATCTTTTCTTCGATGGGTAATTGTAGTAGTAATTCTTTATTGTATTGCATATTTTTTTATTAGTTCGTAAAGTTAGCCAATTGTATTGGAAAGTAATCTTATTTAAAAAAAGAGTGACAAATATCCCCCCTATAAGGTTACTTTCTTATAGATGCCTGAAGTACCGAACCAAAGTGAAAGAATTATCTTAGCCTATAAACGCGCGAAACGCGCGCACCAGCCCTTGTAGATATTAGCGAGTTTGACAAGGACTAGCTATAAATTTCGCTATTAATTACTTACCAGTTCTTGTTTGGTTTCTACCCAGTTAATAATTTTTTCAGCTTCCCTCAAACCCACATTAGCAATATCAACACTTAAATTACCATCATAAGCCATAGACAAATGCAAGGTGTCATAAACAATATTGAACGTACTTAATACTTTTCTGTCTAGTTTTCCCAATTCCTCCTGATACCACAATACACTTTTCCTTCCTTTTTTCTTAATTCCGAACAATCCATCCAAGGCAACTAATACACCAGAATAAGCAGTATGACCAGCCATTTTTACATACTTCCTATCTTTATAGGCACCTTCTTCTTTCCCTGCCTTATCTCGCAATACTTCCTTGGCATTATCAATATACCTGTGTGCCTCTTGAATGTTTTTCATTATTTAATTTGTGTAAAAATAGGAATAATAAACTTGTTCCAATAAACATAGTAGCAATTAAAGAGGACTAGCTGCGAATGAACGCGCACACAAGCCCTTGTAGATTGTAGCAAGTTTGACGCGGACTAGCTGAGCACTAGCCCTTGTAGATTGTAGCGAGTTTTACGCGGACTAGCTGTGACCTTGTCTCTATTCAAACTTTAGTAACGGCTAGGCACAGGACAGAGTCACTGCGCCAGTCGCTCACATTCAAACATTCCTGCGCTAGATGGGAAAGGTACGAGCCCTTGTACATTTTAGCTAGGTTTGACGCGGACTAGCTAGGAGTGTTCTACAAATATCAACACAATTCCTTCATCAAACCTCAATAAATTAATAAACCCCGTAATAATTGGCAAGGCAGGTTAATAAGTGTTTTTATCTAAGCATATTCAATTTAGAAACTGGTTTGACTAGTACACTCAAGTCATCCTTCGGAAGACTTGCGCTAGTCGAAACTTTAGTAACGGCTAGGCACAGGACAGAGTCACTGCGCCAGTCGCTCACATTCAAACATTCCTGCGCTAGATGGGATGGGCGGAATAGCTAAAATTCTATTAGTTAATGTCGCTTTATTAAAATGTATAAATAATATGGACCCTCACCAAAATTCCCACCACCACCACCAATTCTATTTTCTAAATAATCCCAATGATGGTCTACTATGATTTTCTCTAACTCTCTTACATAACGTAAAGATGTTGTATGATACCTAACGTGCATTATATCCCATCCAATTGGGTCATACTTATGCCTATCCTTACGCCTTTGAGGGTTATTCGTTATGCCTACTTTTACTTTCTTATGATGATTTATGAAGGATTGTACGCTTCGTTTAATTGTTTCTTTAACTTCATTTATATGCCCAACCCAATAATCTTCGGGTATTAGTATTAATTCCATATGCAAAGTTTAGACTGTAAAATATTAAACAATTCCCCTACTAGTTAGATATTTCTCTAATTCATCTTCGCCTTTAAATAAAACCTCTCTTGGTTTACTTCCTATTATGGGTCCGACAATGCCACCTTTTTCTAATTGCTCAACTAATTGACCTGCCCGATTATATCCAAGTTGCATTCTCCTTTGAATCAATGATGTACTACACATTTGGTTTTGAACCACTAATCTTGCTGCTTGTGAAAATAAAGAATCTCTAATGGTTATTGTTCCTTTATTACTGGTTCCTAAAACATAATCAACAATTTTAAATTCTGGATGCATTTGAAATATTTTCTTTAAAGTGCCATCGCTTTCTTCATTAAGCAATGTTAGATTATTAATATGCACTTGTAATTCAAGTTTTACACTATCAACTTCTTTCATTACTTCCATTAATTCTTGGTTACTATTGGAATGAATTGTTGAATTATTATCTTTTACTTGTTTTTTATATTTTATTTGTTTATTAATCTTTATAGCTTGATATAAAAAGAAAGCCATTAAAATTAAGGCTAGAAATCCTACGCCAGTAAGAAATGTTGATAAAAACAATAACCCAAAAACTACTGTTAGAAGAGTGTACAAAATGAACAGATTGTTTAGCCTATTTTTTTCTTTCTCAGTAGCCTGTATTTCAATGACTTCTTTTAATGCCTTTTCTTTTTTTTCATTATTAATTTTTGCTTCAAGCTGTCTCTTAGAGTTAAAATGCTTTTTTTCTGCTTCGTTGCATTCGTTAATTTTTTTCTTCTCTACTTCAATCTTGAAGAATAATTCATTTAAGTAATGAATTAGTTCTAGCCCTACACCTATATTTTCTGTTTTGTCTTCACATATTTTACTTATTTCTGTTTGAAGATTTAAAGCAAATTCCTTGTCTTTTATTTCAAAAAGAGCATTTTTACTATCTTGGACAAGCTCATCTAATAAGTTTAGAAAGTTGGTTTTGAAATAGTCTTTTACTTCTGTGTCTGATAATTTATAATAGTCATTGATATATTCTTTGCACTGAAATAACCGTTGTTTATGAAAATTTTGATTTTGTTTTTTTTCAATTTCTCGTATCTGATTTTCTAAAATTTGGTTTTGTAGTGAGAGAGCTTCCTTGTGAACTTTAGTTTGATGCTCGATTTTATTATTCAATTCACTTACATCATCTGTTAATTCACCTAAATTACCCGTTAATGCCCCAATATCACTTGAGAGTTGTCCCCTCAAAGCTTGCAGTTCTTGATTATTCGCTAATTCAACTTCTAATTGCGCTTTACTTAGCTTTGTTAAGCCTCTAAGTCTAAGTGATTGATCGAGATTTAAGAGTGTATCAATATTGCCCATTAGTATGAATTTTTATTTAAAGTTTTCCCTCCTTTCTTACTCTTTCATCGCCGTTGTTGTGTGTTCCTCACCAACAACAAGCAATACAACGATTGTTTAATAAATTACATCTCCCCCATATAGTTATTGGTCAAGAAGACACCACAACGGCGAGTATCTCACAAATATCCATACAATTTTTTCATCAAACCTTAACAAATTAATAAACCCCGTAGAAATTGTTCTTAAATCAGACCATTATTAGTTAGCGCTACCCTAATTAACTTTAATACAAGCAATTCTGTATCCTACACACCTAAATTAACCTTCATTCATGTGTATCCTATAAGGGTGTGTACATATTGGCAGTAATATATGTGCATCCTTATAGGATATGTACATATTGGCAGTCATACAAGTGTATCTTATAAGGGTGTACATGAATTAATGTTCATTCACGTGTATCCTATAAGGATGGGCAACAATTAATGTTAATTCATGTGTATCCCATAAGAATATGCTTGTATTAAAAATTTTAGAAAACTGGCATCGAAATATTTATTTTTCATTATTGTTCGGAATACCAAGTATTGTACTTTTAATTGCCTACTTTCACCAAATCAAATTATCTAGATAAGGACGAAACAGCTAACCGCCCCCTCATTTTCTTAGTTTCTTACAGGTCGCAAATCGCATTTAATCATTTTTTAAAGCATTGATCATGGCAAAGAAAAGGTTTGGGTTATTCGTAAATCGTTTTGAGGTTGCAACACGAAATAGTTACACCAACGCAACGCATATTTTTAAACAGCACGTAGACAGTCTGTTTGTAGACAGCACCACATCGCCCATAGCACTCACCTGCTATAACCGGGCAAAACCCAAGTACGATCTGTATCAGGCTTCTTATTCCACCCGCTCCAGCCAGTCGAACACACAAGGGGGCAAAGTGCAGACCATGAAGGTCACGTTGAAGGGGATGCCTTTGCATGTGGACGATTGGGAAGCGAAAATAAAAGTGGTGTATCCCGTAAACACCGAGAAATATAAGATATTGTTTTCACAGGGTAAAGCCCCATTTAATAGTGGAACCCAACAAAAAAGGGTAGATGCAGTAGAAACATTGTTGGTAAACATTGGCACAGATGTTAGCCTTACAGCAGTAAAAATAATTATACAAACGTTTTATGATGCCATGTTGGTGTCTTATAATTTAAAAGATATATCTAAAGCCACTACTAAAACCGAAAGTAAAGCCACAGAAGTAACACGCATAAATATGTGTAATGTGATGGAAGGCAATTATGGCTTGCTATTAGATGCCTACCAGGAAGAGCCAACATTGGCGTCGAAGTATTTTGATGAAGCCTATATGAGCAACACGTTGCAGATGATTTTTAACATGAAGGTGAAGAAGTTTTCAACCAAAAATGGCCTCAAACGTACTTTCGCAAATCCGCTTACACAACAGTTTCAGATAGTCAGCAGAGCCAACAACACTATGAAAATATTTTTGTCGGTTTCAAGATATGGCTTAGTAGGTACTAAGTTTGTATCAATACCTCCCGAAAGTGACGATATTTATAACCTTGTTGACATGGGAGATAATACCAAAGAAAGCTTCCTGAATATCTGTAACCCCGACGAAAGAATAAAAGGAGATATTACGATAAAAGTACTCTAAGGTAGTACGAAATATGAAATAGGAATTATAAATGAAAATCCCCTAGAAGCAACTGTTTCGAGGGGATTTTTTATTTTATCTCACTCTAGAAAGTCTTCCGTAGGATGGCAGACAAATGAAAACTTTTTTTGCAATCAGAAATGTAGTTACCATCCGGATGACAAACGTTTACAATTGCCTGCTGTCAATTCTCTATATTTGCGCCCACAAAAATGGATTAATAATGTATAGAACGCATACCTGTGGCGAATTGAGGATAGACAAAAAGAATGAAACCGTTACCCTTGCTGGCTGGGTGCAGACGGTGCGGAAGTTTGGTAGTATCACTTTTGTTGATTTGAGGGACAGATACGGTATTACCCAATTGTTGTTTAATGAATCGTTGAATGGCTTATTGGATGCTAACCCTTTGGGAAGAGAGTTTGTTTTGCAAGCAACGGGTAAAGTAAATGAGCGTAGCAATAAGAACCCCAACCTGCCAACCGGCGAAATAGAAATAGCAGTTACTGAGTTTAAGATACTAAATAAGAGTGCAGTTCCTCCTTTTACCATTCAGGATGATACAGATGGCGGTGACGACTTGAGGATGAAATATCGTTACTTAGATCTTCGTCGTAACGCCGTAAAGCGTAACCTGGAGTTGCGTTATGCCGTAAATAGAAGCACCAGAAACTATTTGCATGAGAATGGATTCATGGATATAGAAACGCCTTTCCTGATTAAATCTACTCCCGAAGGCGCCAGAGACTTCGTAGTGCCAAGCAGAATGAATGGTGGGCAGTTTTATGCATTGCCTCAGAGTCCGCAAACATTCAAACAACTGTTGATGGTGAGTGGTTATGACCGTTACTATCAGATTGTAAAGTGTTTTAGGGATGAAGATTTGCGTGCTGACCGTCAGCCAGAGTTTACACAGATAGATTGTGAGATGGCTTTTGTAGAACAAGAAGAC
>CAISCV010000131.1 GCA_903883945.1 uncultured Chitinophagaceae bacterium
AATCCAAATGATATTGAGTCGATAGAAGTATTGAGGGATGCTGCGTCTGCTGCAATCTATGGTGCACGTTCTGCCAATGGGGTAATTATCATTACAACCAAAAGAGGAAAGGATGGTAAAGCACGAATGGATTTTAGGGAAACCACAAGCTTTGGTCAATTATCTCATAAAGTACCACAAGCGAGTGCATCAGAAAGAAGATTGTATGATTTGAAGAGAGGTTCCTTTGCTGCTAAAAACAATACAGTAAATAACGATAGCCTTAATCCTGGTGTAAACACTTATGATTATGATTACCAATCATTGTTAACTAGAATTGGTGTTAGAAATCAAGTTGATTTAAGCGTTAGTGGTGGAAATCCTTCTTTAAGTTATTTTGGAAGTTTTGGATACACGCAAGACAAAGGGATTGTATTGAATAGCTGGTCGAACATTGCAAGAGGAAGATTTAATATAGATTACAAAGCAAATAGCAAGATAACATTTGCCACTCGCATTCAAGCTTCGTATAGAACAGAGAACAGAATAAGCGATGCCAATGTGTTCGAACCCGCTATTTCAAGAATTGCTTATCTACCAGTTTATCTTAAAGATGGTACGTTATCTCCGCCTGTTGCAGGATCATCCAACCCATTGGCTGATGTTTTACTAAGAAAAAATAATTATGATGTTTACAATGGAAGCATTTATAACTCTATCAGCTACAACTTTAATAAAGACCTGAAGTTTACAGTAGATGCTAACTTAACAGCGAATACCACACACTTTTTGTATTTCTCCCCTTATCTATTAACAGCTACCGCTGCTCATTTAGATGCCTTATCTGACAGTATGAATCTTACTACTTTCTGGCAAGTGCAAGGGTTCTTAAATTATAATAAAGCATTTCAAAATCATACTATTTCTAGTGTATTGGGTGTAAGTGCGGATAACCAATTTATAAATAACAGTTTTCAACAAGGTGGTGGGTTAACTGCCGATGAAGCTGTTTTAACAATGAATTCAACTGGCATCAAATTACCTTCTAATACCTATCAGGAACGCGTATTTTCGGAATCTTATTATGCACGTCTGGGTGATTCTTATTTGGGCAGGTATATGCTAAACGGAACATTCAGAGCAGATGGTTCTTCTCGTTTTTCACCGGGACATAGATGGGGTTACTTCGAATCTGTATCCATGGGATGGCGTTTTTCTGACGAGAAGTTTTTTGATTGGACAAGAAACTATCTAGATGACGGAAAGCTACGGATAAGCTATGGTATTACGGGTAATGACAAAGTGGGTGCGTATCAATTTTTAAACCAGTATACTATCGGAAGCGATTTCTACAGTAACATATCTGGCATAGCTCCAAACAATACATTAGGAAATCCAAACCTGAGTTGGGAGGTTGTAAAACAATTGAATGTTGGGATGGATTTAGCCTTACTAAAAGGAAGGTTAAATGTTTCATTTGATATGTATCGCAAGGTGACGGATAAATTATTATACCATGCCCCATTGGATGAAAGTACCGGTGAAACCAATGTAGAAGTTAATATTGGTTCCATTCAAAACAGGGGTATAGAGTTTTTGATTAATGGTTCGCCTATTAAAAATAAAACTTTTACCTGGAATATCTCTCTGAATATGTCTTTGAACGACAATAAGGTATTAGAATTATATAATCACACGCCACTTTTAACAGGTAATCCAAATGCCTGGAAGGTTTCTGAAGGCGGACGCTTGGGAGACTTCTATGGTTACAAAGCACTAGGTGTATATCAGTATGATGCATCAAATGCCTATTCTGCTGATTGGCAATTGTTAACTACCAAAGTAAATGGTCCGAATGATACTTCTTATATCTTAAATGGTCAGAAATATGGTGGCGTTATCAATAAGCTAAAAACAAATGGTCTTACCCTACATGGTGGAGATATGATCTGGCAAAATGTAGATAATGTTACAGGACAAAGAGATAGCTTGATTGATGACCACAACAAACAAATATTGGGTAATGCCATGCCTAAATGGACAGGAGATTTAACCAATACATTTACGTACAAGCAATTTTCATTATCATTCAACTTTTATATGAGTTGGGGTAACAAATTGTATAATGCCATGAATTACAACTTGAACATCCTAAGTACAACCAACAATACCCCAACCCCCGACTTTATACACCAATCCTGGTGGCACCAAGGGGATGTAACCAAATACCCTAAGGCACAACTTAATTCAGGATTAGGCAACACAACCAACATAAGTAGTATGTACATAGAAGATGCTTCTTTTATCCGTTTTAGAAATATTCGTTTAACCTATCAGCTAGATAAACGTGTTTGTTCCAGAATTGGCATCAATGGCGTATCTGTATTTATGTTTGCAAACAACTTGGCTTTGTGGACAAAATATACTGGTTTTGATCCTGAAATTTCCATGGGCAATGCCCTTTCACCTGGTTATGACACGGGTAGATATCCAAGAAAAAAAGAATTAGGTGTTGGTGTTAATGTTAACTTTTAATCTTATAACATAATGAAAAATAAAATAGTATTAGCTTGCTTTTCAATAGTGGTTGTTTCATTGTATGGTTGTAATAAACTAGATCAACAACCTATTTCGGGTCTTCCTGCTTCTTCTTTCTGGAAAACAAATGAAGATGCAAAGTCCGGCAATGCGGCTATCTATGCAGGTTTACAAAATACATTTGGCAAAACATTTACTGAATGGGGAGATGCGCGTTCAGATAATTTAACGTATGGTGGTACAGGCGAAAACCAAGTAAACATCTCTTTAAATGGGATAGATGCTGTTACTGCTTCTGCTGATTGGGCGAATTTATACAATACCATACAAAGAGCCAATTTGGCAATTAAATATTTGCCTAATATATACAATGCAACTCCTAGTCAGTTAACTACTGGAGACTTTAACAACTATATGGGGCAGGCTTATGCCATCAGGGCCTTTATGTATTTTTGGGCAGTAAGACTTTGGGGTGATGTTCCTTTAAGGTTAACGCCGTATGAATCTCTTGATTCTTCGCAGTACTTAGGTCGTACAAACAAAGATAGCATTATAAATAGTGTAATAATTCCTGACCTTAATAAGGCACTCACCTTGGTTTATCCAAACTTATTAAATAACTTTTTCATTACACAAGGAGCAATCTTGTCTATGCAAGCAGAAGTTGCGATGTGGCAAAAAAGATATAATGATGTAATTACAATCACCAATCAAATTACTGCATTAAACAGATATTCAATTGTTCAAGATCCTACTCTTTATAAAAATGTATTTTCTGTTGGTACCACCGCAGAAAATATATGGACCTTAGACTGGCATTATCAAACGGATGGCGCAAATGGTTTAGCTACCAAGTTGGGTTCTAGCGGAAATACATCTAATTACTATATCGATACCAGCACAACCTGGTACCATAGATGGACACAAAACAATCCTGATATAAGAAGGTATTTAAGTTATGATACGATTAATTATGGTTATACGACACAGCCAAAACAAATCTGGAAGTTTTATCCTATTGATATAAATACAGGTAAGCCAATTAATCCTTCAAGGTCACAGTGTGAGTCTAAGTTGCTTTTTTATCGATATGCCGATATCCTACTAATGCAAGCGGAAGCGTATAATGCTATTGGAGATCCCACAGATGCACTGGCAATTGTTACTTCGATAAGAAACAGGTCTAATGCAGGCCCTGTAAACGCAAGTTATTATAATAATTTGACCTCTCAGAACGATGTGCTAAATGCTATACTAGATGAGCGTCAACTAGAGTTATATTGTGAAGGGAAAAGATGGTTTGATCTGGTACGTAACGGATTGGTAGATGATATTATGGATCCACTCATTAAATTCAGACAATTATCTTTAAACTTATATCCTTCTGGCTTTTCAAATCCCGACAAAATTCTTTGGCCTATCTCAAGAGCTGCTTTAACAGCAAATCCGGCACTAGTACAAAACCCATCTTATTCCAGATAAACAATTTATTAAACACGATTAGTTATGAAAAAGAAATATAATTGCTCAAAAGCTTTGATATCTTGTACAACGATCATCTTGCTTATTTCAATATATAGTTGTAATAAAATTGGCAATCTGCCGCTACAAAAAGATTACATATATAATGGAAAATCCCTCAATACTTCAGGTGGTAATACGGCTTGGGACTATATAAAAAGTAGGGGTATAGGAAAAGGAGATTCTTTGTTTGCATTAATGGAACAAGGAATCAGGTATTGCGGCATAGATACTAGCTTATATATGAAACCCAATACAACTTATATTGTTTATACCGATTCGGCTATTTTTAGTCACACTGCTTCCATCAACAAGAAAACGCATGATACGGTATGGACAAAGATTTCAACAAGTTGTTACTTTGGAAAGTACACAATTAGCAAGACTGCTGCAACTACCTGGTCTTTTTATCAAGGACCTTATCTTGATACCATTAAATTCAATTTAATGTATCTGATGGTTAATGGCGTACATAGCTTCAACAATGTTCCAATAACTTATTCAGCTAATAATGTAATACCATTAACTACTCCTTTCGAAATAGATACCACCTTAATGCCTCAGGGAGTAAATGCACTTAATCCTAATAGTTTAATTTCTTTTAACCAGTCCGATTCTACCGGCAACTGGGAGTCTCTTTATTTGAATGCTTTCCCGGGTAGCAAATTTGGTTTATCTACCACCAATACCCAATTCCCTGGTTTGAAAGTAAGAACAGCAGGCGTTACTACAAATAATAACAGTGTGGTACATGTAATAGACAA
>CAISCV010000132.1 GCA_903883945.1 uncultured Chitinophagaceae bacterium
CTATCTTTTTCATACATATAATTTTAATTAAACCCAAATTTTGCAATAGACTCGTTACGAAAGTCTCAAATACAAAAAAGACAAGTGTTTGAGCAGGTTTTTCGATTGAAAGCATAATATTTCATGTTGAAAGAGAATAAATCAAGCAAATGCTTGTATTTGAAGTAGTTGAGGATTTTAGTAGAGTTCTATTGCAAAATCTGGGTTAAAAGACTAGATACCCCATTCGGAAGGTGCTTTACTCCACTCCAATAAAATCTTTTCTGTTTCCTCCGAGATTGTTCCTTTTTCGAGGGCCAAAGTAATTAATGTTTGATAATCACTTAAGGAGATATAGGGAACATTGGCTTTTGAAAAAGCATCTGCTGCTACACTAAAACCATAGTTAAAAATAGACACCATTGCCACAACATCCATCCCTGCGGCACGCAATACGTCCACCACTTGCAAGCTACTTTTTCCGGTAGAAATGAGGTCTTCTATTACCACAACTTTTTGACCGGTAGTAAAAGAACCTTCTATCTGGTTGCCCAATCCGTGTTCTTTTGGTTTGGGGCGAACATATATGTAGGGAAGTTTCAATTGGTCGGCCACCATTGCCCCCCAGGCAATACCGGCTGTGGCAACGCCAGCCAAACATTCCGCATCGGGATATTCGGTAAAAATAACATTACACAATTCACTTTTTATAAATTCCCTTACGTAAGGAAACGAAAGAACCTTCCTGTTATCGCAGTAAATCGGACTTTTCCAACCACTCGCCCAAGTAAAAGGCTGTTCGGGGCGCAGCTTCACCGCATTCACCTGTAGCAGCTTTTCTGCTACCATTTTTTTATTTGTCATAGCACGAAAGTAAAGCGGAAATGGTGAACCCAATTTGTTTTGAACTAATTTGGAATCATTTTTGTTATTTTTAGGATATGAACATACCTATTATAGTCGCAGCAGGGGGGCTTGTCTGGAATGAAAACAACGAATTGCTAATGATATTCAGGCAAGAAAAGTGGGATTTACCCAAAGGAAAACTAGATGAAGGAGAATCTATTGAAACCTGCGCAATAAGAGAAGTACGAGAAGAAACGGGTCTGACGGAGGTAATACTAGGTGAATTTATTGGCATCACCCACCACGAATACTTCGATAGATTTATAAATGCACCCGCAATTAAAGAGAGCCATTGGTACAATATGAGAAGCAACAGTAACCAGTATTTAAACCCACAATTGGAGGAAAATATTACCGATATTAAATGGGTAAGCTTAGATGAAATTTCAACTTTCTTGGCCAATAGCTACCTGAATATAGAAATTATTATCAAACAGTATTTAAGCAGTTTCTCAGCACCTACGCTAAAATAAAAGGGTCTACGTTTAGGCAATCATCTTCACAATCAATTCTTTCATCAGCTCACCATCATCGGTGCCGGTATCGTTGATGCCGATGCCGCGCAGGTTATACTCATGCAACAACAAAAGAATGGTTTCCACCCCTTGTTGCCCATAATTTTTTACAGCAGCCATATAATCTTTTAAAAAGAAAGGGTTCACGCCAATGGTAGTGGCAATAGCCCGTTCATCGGTTGTGCCGGCGCCAAAAACCATATATACCTTACTAAAGAAGTTGTACAAGGCAGGTAATACCATTTGAATAGGGGCAGCCTTAGGGTTGGCAGCAAAGTATTGATTGATGCGGATTGCTTTGGGTAGGTTTTTCTTTGCAAGGGCATCTTGCAGCTCAAATACATTAAACTCTTTGCTGATTCCAATATATTTTTCTATATCATCTTCTGTAATGTTGTTACGACCATTCAAGTTTATGGCTAGCTTCTCTATCTCATTCTGCATCCTGCTAAGGTCGTTGCCAATATGATCTACCAACAGCAACAAAGCTTTCTGGTTAATACTTAACCCAAGCGATTTTATCATTTGCCCTGCCCAATCGGGCAGTTGGTTATCATACATCTTTTTGGTGGTCAGCAGCTCGCATTTTGTTTTTAGTATTTTGGCAAGCTTACCCCTTCCATCTACTTTTTTCTCTTTATAGCTTACAAAAAACAGGGTCGAAGACAAGGGATTGTCTATATAACTCTCCAACCTTTCGATGTCTTTCATATACTGCGCCTCTTTCAGTAATACTACTTGCAATTCGGCAAACATGGGGTAACGTTTGCAAGCGTTTAATACATCTGCCCAATTAGCATCTCTGCCATAGAAAACAGTCAGGTTGAAGCTAGCCTCACTTTCAGAAAGAATCTTATGCTCTGCATAGGTCATTATTTCATCAATAAAGTAGGGTTCATCCCCTTCCAACCAATAAACAGGTTTAAACTTCTTATTCTTTAGGTCTGATATAATTTTATCTGCTGACATCGGCACAAATGTAAGCGGTAGGTGCTAATGCAAGTACTAATATTGCCTTGGGTTGCCTTGTTGGTACCCTCTATTTTTCGATTGCCCCCTTTTTACGCAACTACGTAATACAAAAAAAGGAAACAAAGTATTTTACTACTTCATTTCCTCTTTCTTATCTCACAACTAACCACTAACCACTAAATAGGTGTCATCACCACACTCACCACAACCGCTACCCCGTCTTCTTTGGTGAATTCTATAATGTTTTGTTCGTAGCTACTAAGGGTAGCTTCTAGTTCGAGGTCGCCATAGAGGGATGTGTTCAGAGAGAAATGCCCGATTGCATCGGATAAGGTGCTCGTATTAGCTCCTATGATGCGAACTTTGATGCCCGCCAATACCACGCCTGCATCGTCTTTGCAGGTACCGGTTACCACCGATAATACGCCTGTGCTACGATATTTCACCCCCCATTCGCGGGCAAGTGCTCTGCGGTTTGCTGCCGGACTCATACTATATTTCGCCTCTACTTCATCCCAAACGTGGGAGATAAGGTCTTTAATTTCTGGCAATTGTCTATACAATTCCAATATGGCATTACTAACAACGGTATGTGCATTGCTGATGGCAAGAATGGCTGGTTTTGCAAGGTCATACACAAGGGTATACTCTGCAATAGACGGACTACTCATTACAACGCCTCCAGCAGCCACCCGCAAGATGTCGCCACTCAATACGGATGCGGCAACTGCCAGAATCTCGACATCTGTATTCATTTTGGGCATTTTTCTGTTGGTGATGGATAAGCCGTAATAGGCACGAGCCGATGCAGGTGCTTTACCTCTCTTTATTAACCCATTTAGCGAATCGAAAAAGCTAGTGATGTTATTTTTAATCAAGATACGTTCTGGACGTGCGAGTTCTATTTTGTGGTGGTAGGTAGCTTTGGCAAGGGTGATGGCTGCTATTCCTGCTTTGTAATTGCTATAACCCAAGTCGAGCCGTTCGGAAGTGTCAGCAGACAATAGGTTATCTGCCGGAACTAATACGCCATCTTTTTTTGTTTTTGCAGTGGATAATGCCTTTAGGCGACCAGTAATACTGTCGGGAATTATTCGTGTAGTGCTCATGGGTAAAAATTTGAAGGTGATGAAAAATGATTTAATAAAACCCAATTCAAACAACCATCGCGATATCCCCTGTTTGCGGCTACACTTTGCTGGAGTGAAGTAATAACCTAATAAGAAACGATAATTATGTGGCAGGTAGCGTCAATTAGGATGCCACCTTTTGTAATTGGCTATAATATTTAA
>CAISCV010000133.1 GCA_903883945.1 uncultured Chitinophagaceae bacterium
CAGGGTTCGTTGCATCTTTCAATATAACAGTCTTCACCACCCTTCCTATGTTATCTATCACATGCACTGAAGCAATATGATTTCCCTTAATGGTTGCTAGGCTCCTCACAGGGTTTGGTACAACTACTATCTCATATCTACTATCTACTATCTCTGCACTTACAACTTTGCTAAACGTGCTTGCCCCATCTTTATCTACACTTTTCAATCTGTAGTAGTTAGTGCCATTGTTTGGGTGTGTATCTGTAAAACTATACCCATTTGCCCCACTACCTATTGCTTTTACATTACCAATGTCTGTAAAGGAACTGCCATTTGTACTATGTTGAATGATAAAATGGTTGGTGTTTAGTTCGGAGGAAGTGGACCAAGTGGTTTGGATGTTATTATTATTAACCAACGCACTAAAAGACTGCAACTTAACAGGTAAGTCAATGCCATAAGAAACATCAAGCATCAATTTACGAGACCCAATAAGACCTGAAGTAGGATTTCCTGCACCATCATTCCAAGGAATCCAATAGGTTCTAGAGGTGGATCTGTACCGAAATGTATTTGGTCTCAATGGCAATTCAATTTCACAACCAAAAGAGGCTATTTTTTGAGTAATTGTATCTGGTATGTTAGTTAAAATAACAAAGAAGTTTCCAGAAACAGAAATATTGGGAATACTTACCTTAATAATGGAAGAATCAACAGTTAAAGTATCGGATACCCATAAAGAGTCGCTCTTTGGCTTGCCAGAAGAATCTGCATAAATACCCAAACTATACTTTGCCCCCAATGATTTATAGAAATAGGTAGTTAAAGAAGAAATGGTATTGGGTTTGCCATTCTCTACAAATATAGCTTGTTGATATTTATATGAAGCCCCAGAACCAGATTTAACATAAATTGGATTAATAGCTGTACTAAAGCTACTATTAGTGATTGTTTCAATACCCGTCTTAAAATTATTGGCATTATAGTCATCATCGGATAAGGAGACTTTTACAGTATCTACCCCAATATTGAGAGGTGTAAATGAATCAAAGGATTCAATTATTTCCTGCCCAATAGCCAATGTGTCAATTGTTTTTGTCTGTGTAAAAGTATTAGCACCGCTTAAACTAAGCGTTACCTTAACGTTTGTCAACATCGAATCTCCTTTGTTTCTTATATAGGCACTAACAGTATGTGGGTTATTAACCAATATTTTGGGTGTGTAATATAGAACCTCAACAGTAGCATCCTTTACAGGTATGTTGTTGGTTTTAAAACGATAAGTCTGCCCTACAACAGGAATAGATTGGTTAGAAGCAAGAAATGAATGATAATAAAGAGAATCTACAAAGGTTACATCCTTCCAAGCAATACTATCATTTCTTTTATAAACACCTACAAATGACAGCATATCTTTTCCTTTAAGCCCAATAAACCTATTAAAGTATGCGCCTGCATTTTTCGTTGGTACAAATTTGCCATATACAAACTCGACGGTATTAGTAGTTTCATAGAGTTTTACCTGAAACTCCATTGAAGAAAATTGATTGTAAATAGAATCAATAGTATTGTCTTGAAGATTCTTGAACTGTATGGTACATACTTGAGACCCGGGCACACCATCTGTAGATATACGATACTCTGTTGAGCTATTGGTACTCAGGGTTGCTAAAAAAGGACAAATAACATTTTTAGGATTCCTACCACTTCCATTAGGTGACTCAAATATGTAAGTGTCGAGGGGGCTAGTATAGGTAATTGCTTTCCCTAGTCTAATAAATCCATTCGTTCCTACTGCCAATTGGTTATAAGTAACCCCATTAAAAATAAAGTTGAACCCGATGTATTGAGTTGAAGACAATGTTTCAAATAAAGAAACCATAGGATTGCCTGCATAATCTGTAGTAATTACAGCCCCATTACTACCCAGATCAGTGTAAGTTCCAATAAAACTTTCAGCATTTGCCGCAGAATAATGAAACTGTGCCTTGCTTGTAACAACAATCAATAGCAGTATGCATAGGAAAGTTAGATTCTTTGTCATAAGGTTCTATTTTATTTACAATAATAAGTTATAATAGTGAATGTTATGTAATAGCAAAGGCAATTAAATATTTTTTATAGTATACCGTTTCAAAAACAATTGTCTTAACCTCGATTTATAAGATTAAAGAGATTTAGTAATCTCCTCAAACCCCACGAACGTCATATCGACGATAGGAGATATCTACCCGAAGAAAGAAAAAGACACCCAAATACTACAAAGAGATTTCTCCTAGGGTCGAAATGACGGTCGCTGCATGTAGGCAAACACTCCGAAAGTTTAAAACTTTAGGTAAAAGGTTATCTCAACCTCGATTTATAAGTTTAAAGCGTTTTGTTGGATTTATTAATTTCCTTTTAATCCTCTAAATTCCTCAAATGATGGTTCATACAATACCTTTCGGTTTCGAATAAGCCAATAGATGAGAAAAAAGAACAGTCTTATAATCTATCGGAAAGTTTATTGTTATATTTGAATTTCTAAAATAGAGGGAAATGAAAACAATACAACTGAAAGTACCTGATGAAGTTGACCTGAAAGAGTATGATTATGCCATGATTATTGCTTCTAAATTATACGAAGATGGTAAATTGTCTGCGGGGCAAGCGGCAGAAATAGCAGGGCTAACTAAAAGAACCTTTATTGAGTTGTTGGGAAGGTATGATGTTTCTGTTTTCAGTAGCTCATTATCCGATTTACACCAAGATATAGCAAATGCATAGTATCGTAATAGCCGATACCAGTTGCTTGATTGTCTTTCATAAGATTGGTCAATTAAATTTGCTCCATCAGGTTTATCAACCTATTATCACTACGCCCGAAGTGGCAAAAGAATTTGCTGAAGATTTGCCTAAATGGATAAAAATCCAATCGGTAAAAGATAAGAAGTACCAAACCTTTTTAAGTACACAAGTAGATGTGGGCGAATCGAGTGCATTGGCACTAGCCAAAGAATTGGATAATCCCTTGTTATTGTTGGATGATTTGAAAGCTAGGAAATTGGCTAAAAAATTAAACCTCAACTATACAGGTACGCTAGGTGTACTACATAAAGCCAAACAATTACAGCTGATTGATGCCATCAAACCGCTAATAAACGCATTATTATCAACAGATTTCAGGGTTTCGGAAAGGTTAATCAATGAGTTGTTAGAACTTAACGATGAATAATCTCTAGATGAATTCTAAATTGCTCAATATAAGTAACTGTCTGACCCTCTATTTATAAGATTAAAGAGATTTAGTAATCTCCTCAAACCCCACGAACGACCTATCGACGATAGGAGATATCTACCCGAAGAAAGAAAAAGATACCCAAATACTACAAAGAGATTTCTCCTAAGGTCGAAATGACGGTCGCTGCATGTAGGCAAACACCCCAAAACCTGTAAAC
>CAISCV010000134.1 GCA_903883945.1 uncultured Chitinophagaceae bacterium
CTAATAAGCACGAATGTGCTTTATTGGTATTTATTAGTGCAATTAGTGGCAAAAACTAGTATCTATTTGTGCAGCTTTATGCCTTTGAGTCTTTGTGGCTAACGCTTAACTAAACGACATTGGATTAATATACGTCTCTACAATTTCATTATCATTTACATTAAACGACCGTCATTTCGACCTTAGGAGAAATCTCAAATTATTATTTTGTTCCCAAAACGCAGTTAGATTTCTCGCGCCTTACAATGACGTGCCCTGTTTTCGGGAAGATTTCTCCTATCGTTACAATGACGTGCATTGGGTTTGGAATCGGTTAAACTAAATAATTTATTAATTTGCTTCGCAAATGAGACGGATTAATATCCGTCTCTACAAGTTCAGGTCATTCCCATTTTTTTCTGGTGCGCCGGAAATACCATTCGCAGAGAAGCATACTGGGGGAACTTCAACTACCGAAGAGGTTTAATAAATACCTATCCTATTAATACTTTATCCAAAGATTTGATTTAGCAAACCTGCCAAATGCACCCCACCTTCCAACAACTGGTTGTTTACGGTAGCTATATGATCGTAGTTATATCGATAGCTCAATTTTTGATCGGGTTGCTTTATCTCTTCATAAATGCTAGTAGCAAGTTGGTTAGAATGATAAAACCAAAGCCACATTGGCTGTTCTTGCAGCATTTTTACCTGCATGGGAGTAATGTGGTCAATTGCATTTGAATATTCGGTGTAGCTTAATTGCTGCCCTTCAATCAGCTTGTCGTCCCATATACTATGCAAGTTTGCTGGTTGATTGAACCATAGCACTTTTATTTTATTTCCTCCCCTATCCTCTTCTTTGGCAACGTGCAGGGGTTGATGTACATCACCTACAATATGTATCAATAAACGTAGATACATCAGCTTCTTACGCTCATCCAGATTGCTGATTTTTAGTTGAGCAACTAAAAAATTTATTTTAGTATAGGCATCTGTTGCGGTATCAGTCTTCAAGTAATTATTCATTTCAATTTGAGACATACTATCCTTGAAATTTATATAATGCCAACTGAAAAGATAGTTATATGCAGTATCGGCTTTTACGAAATCTGGCCAGTTACTTGCCATTGCCATACCCTCGTTGCCAAGAATTTTATTTACAGCTACTCTAGCTTTGGGTGTTAGATGCGCATATGCAATCTCACCTACTATTCTATGTCCTAACTGCCCCCAAGCCATCGCTACAATGGGAAGATACGTAAGCACAGCTATAACTGCTGCTTTTTTAATTTTTTTTAGCATAAACATGTTTTTTAAACTGCAATGTAATTATTATATGAAAATGTAAAAGATTTTTTCGTAGACCAAAGATTTGTAATTAATGCTAGCTTCTATCAATTCAACGACTAACCCTATAAGGGTCTTTATCATTAAATGGTTTTAAATGCAATATTTGTCCGATTATAGTTCATATTATGTTATGAGTATCTTCAGGGTATTATTTTGTGTCTATATCACTAGATCTTTTCGAATGGCTCATCAGTCGCTCAAAAAAAATGGGAATAACGTGAACTTGTAGAGACGGATGATTATCCGTCTTATTTGCGCAGCAAATAAATAAATTGATGAATCAATTTAAGACGGATGATCATCCGTCTCTACAGCTAAGGGGATGCAAGCATTCCACGTAATTGTAACGATAAGAGACATCTCACTGAATATTGAGCTCGTTATTGTAACCAATATCAAAGATTATTTCAATTTTAAGGCGTCTAGACCCACCAAGTAAAAGCAGCATTTATTGCCATGAACTAAATATTCTCAGTAATACAAGTTTTGGTAGCTTCCGTATTTAATAAAATTAATTCGAGGTAACCTACCAAAAATTTATAGCTCTCGATTGGGTAAACCAGATTAGAATATCTTAGAAAAGTTGCCAATTTAAGCCCCAAACCAATGGGTTAGCACGCTTTTTCCACTTCTAGTTCTATTTTCCCAAAAATTATACAACATTTCAAAAGAATTGTATAACACTCAAAGATAGCTTGTGGCTAACCTTTGTGCTTTCTAAATAAGGAAGTAATATGACACATTCAATTACAAATCTTGCACCCCATCTTCTGCTAGCCACCCTGGCAAATAATCTATATCATCCCAATTTTAGTTTACCATTAAGCACCCCTAAAAGTGTTTGCGATAACAGACGTTCTTCCGTTTGGATGAAAAACGTTGTTTACTGCCGGTCTAATACGCCACACACAGCAAACAAGCTCATTTGCTTCGGGTTGAAGAAAGGACCGACAACAAACAGTCTCATTTTCTTTAGGTCGAAGAAAGGACTGACACCCAACAGTCTCATTTTCTTTAGGTTGAAGAAAGGACTGACAGCAAATAGTCTCGTTTGCTCGAGGTTGAAGCAAGGACTGGCAGCAATCAAGCTCATTTGCCCATTACTGCGTAAAGGACCTACAGAAAATGAATATTTTTCATTAAATATCAATATTAATTAATCTTAAAAATATAAAAATGAACACAGATTGGAAGTACATCGCAAATCAAATGGAGTTGGAAACAGCTAGAAACGTAAAGAAAGCAGTAGCAATAAGTTCTTATCACGATACCGCATTGCAGACTATGTCGTTAACCACACCGGGACTAATTCCCCTGTATGATCGTTACCATCCCTTGCACCTAACCCTTGTGGATGAGTATAGCAACTTAGACAGTAGTGGGGGTGCTAAACAGGGCGATAAAGTATCGGTAGAATTAATGTTGGCATCGTCTAAAGAAACATTGGTAGATGAATGGTTGGTAGACATTTTGAAGTTTCACAAAAAAGGATCAGCTGGTTATGTAGCTATTTTACCCAAAGGGATGGCGCCCTTTAATTCGAAAGGTATCGACGCTAAAATTGCTGCTTATGGCACCCTCGCCAAAAATATTGGCACCGAAGTGGCTCTGGCAAGTGTTAAGGCAGATATTATTACAGTTCATTCCAATTTATTGAATGCACGAAAACTGCAAACGGGGGCTAAAACAACCACTTCAAACACGAGTGACATGTTGGATATTTCCCGAATTGAGGCTATGAACATGCAGTACCGTAACCTTGGCAAAATTTTGGATGATTTTTTTGATACCAAAGAAGTAATGTGTCCACTTTTATTCGATCTGGTAACGCTACGTATCAACCCTCAAACAGTATTTACAGGTAATTTGATAGGTGCCAATAAAAAAGCCGTGTTGGCACACACTTTTAAAGCAGGAGATACCCTGCAAGTAAAAACAACACAGGCGAGTAAACTGTATTTGGCAACTACTATAGGCGGCATCGACAGCACCGCTATTAATGTAGTGGGCAACCTGAAAACAATCCTCAATGTAGACCATTTTGGGGTAACAGATTTTACCAATCACCGTTTTCTAACAATTGTAAATGATACAGTGGTAACGGAGAAATATGTGATTATACTGTTGTAGTGGTGAGTGGTGAGTGGTGAGATGTGAGTGGTTCATATACTTTGATATTGCATTATAATTTTTTTAAGTTCATATACCCACTTGTCATTTCGAATGGTTCATCTGGCGCACCAGAAAAAATAAGAATGACGTAAACTTGTAGAGACGGATGATCATCCGTCTTATTTGCGAAGTAAATAAATAAATTGAATAATCAATTTAAGACGGATAATCAATTTAAGACGGATAATCAATTTAAGACGGATAATCAATTTAAGACGGATAATCAATTTAAGACGGATAATCATCCGTCTCTACAGCTAAGGGGATGCAAGCATTCCACGTCATTGTAAACGATAGGAGACATCTCCCCGAAACAAGTTCACGTCACTGTAAATTAGTATGATATGTTATTAGTTAAAGCCGTCTCGAAACCTATGAGCGTCATTTCGACGATAGGAGAAATCTCCCCGATAAAAGTTAACGTCATTCTTAAATAGGAAAGACGTGTTATTAGTTTGAGCCCTCCCAAACCCTGTATTCAATATCAATTTACCCGTAAAAAAGAAGAAGTCCCAAGCAATTTCTCACTTGGGACTTCTTATATCATTTACTCACTTCTCACTACTACTTATTCTTTCACAAATTTCTGTTGTAGTTTATTACCTTGATTGTCGGTTAATTCAACTACATACACCCCACTTGCAAAGTTGCTGGCATCCAAAACAAGTTTACCATCTGTTACCGTAGCATTTTTACCATACACCTCTTTGCCCGTAACCGTTGTTATCCGCACATCGTAAGTATTAGTAGCAGTGCCCAAAGTAATGTTCAGGCTATGTTTAACCGGATTTGGATAAATGTTAATTGACAATTGATAATTAGCAATTAATACTTTAGCAACAGCACTATACTTAGTAGATCCATCTGTACCAATTGCTTTTATGCGGTAATACAAAGTGGTTACATTGGTTGGTGCATTGGCATCTTCTACCCCATAACTACTTTTTCCTGTTGCTTTTTGGGTAGTAATAGTAGTAAACAACTTACCATCTGTACTTCTCTCTACTTCGTAGCTTGCCATCTTTGTTTCATTGGCAGTAGTCCATTTTACAATAACTGATTCCCCTTTTTTGGTAGCTGTGATTGCCGTAAAGTTCACCGGCAATGTACTCGCTGCCCCTACTAGTACCACAAAACGGTTGTTGCCAACACTTGAAGAATCGCTTGTGACCTTGAAATCGTACACCTGATTGGCTCGTATATCTTGAGTAGTACCTAAGAATTTATCTACCAACGTAATAGATTGGCTGTTATCCAAATCCTGGTAATCGCTAAATGTCAACCGGTAAGTACCCACTACTGTGCTCTTAATACCCAACTGGGTCGCATCGATAGAGGTTACAACAGGGTGTGTAGCAATGGCTAAGCGTTTAGTACCTTTCAGCGATGCCAAGGTATGGCTGGAATTACTTAAAGAATTGGCATCCCAGTCTGGTACGTAATCGTTAGATCCATTGTTATTAAACCTCACCACTACCTCATCTAACAAACTATTGTCGGTGGTTGATTTAAACCCTATTCTTATCAAGGGTTGGATACTATTACCAAAAAACAAGGTATTGGGGATAGTGCCTGTAGTTTTGTGACTCTCGGAGAAGGTTACTGTACCTGGGGCGCCTGAGGTGATTGCCTTCACAAAAAAGGCTTGACCACTAGCAATATAATTTGCATTGGAAATACTGTAACCAGTAGGCCAATTGGTAGAGTAATTTGCGGAAATGCCATTAGAGTAGGTGGTATAGTTGCCATTTCCAAAAGGACTATAGGTCCACATTTCATTGTAAATATTCGAGTTATTTGCTTGCAAAAGATTAAAATCTATTGGACTTGGATAGGGATTGCCTAATAAAGTGAAAGCGTGCACCGCAGGGTCATTTAGCGTTGGAGTTGTAAAATTACCCGTGGTCACCGTTCCTGTTGCGCTCAACGTAACCGCCTCGGGTGCCGCATAGGAAGTTGAATTCAATTGGTTAGAACAATCATAGGTTACACTGTTTCTGTTGCCACGAACATTTACGATATACCCTGTACCTCGGGTAATGTTGGCAGACGTACCAGATATACCCACATATCGACTTCCACTAACGAGTGTAGGGCTATAGGTCATAATGGTAGGGGTATTTAACTGAGAAACATCAAAACCATTCGTATTGTATTTATCGGTACTTATCGTTCCATTACCTGTGGTTGTACCACAGGGCGTACCTCCTGTACCACTACCCGTAACATACATCTGTTGCTGCCAGCTATTGCGAACAGTTGCAGAAACTGGACTACTAATGTAGCTGTACTTACGGGCTGTTTTGGCAGTAATGTATCGCTCTACCGTTACATTACCTGAAATAGTTCCAGCAGAATTACCAATCATGGCAGTACCATTAATGTCCGATTTCAGGGTGAGGGAACCACCCGTGTTGAGCGTTGCGCCACTACCTACCGTAACTATACCCGGTGTGGTACCACCTACAATATTGAGAGGAGTACCGAGTGTAAGAGCTGCCCCAGTGTTGAGGGTGAGGTTCTTGATAGTCGTGTAGCCTGAGGTAAAGTTCAACGTACCAGATCCTGCACTTCCGATTATTACGCTAGAAGCAGATGTACCAGAAATTGATCCTGCATTACCAGTTACTGCACCAGACATCACACCATTGATGGTTAGTGTCTTGTCATTCAAACCAAGTGTAGCCCCGCTAGCAATAGTCAAACCATTGATGCTTGCATTAGCTGAAAGTACAGGCAAGTTGGCAACTGCACCAATGGTAACATCATCGCTACTTATTGGCACTGAATAGCTTTGCCAGTTTTTTTGATCATTAAAATCGGTTGGGTTAGAAGCTATACCTCCCAACCAAGTTCCTGCAGTACCTGCATTCACCGTTAAGGTACCCGTATTGTAAGTTATGGTATAAGCACCTATTACGCCTGAAGAAAGAGACAAAGCACTAGGCGTAATAGTATAGGTACCAGATGTAGTAGGTGCATCGGTAGCAGGCGAAATGCCAGTACCTGTATTACTATTAGTTAGGGTAACACTGCTGATGGCATCCGATCCAGCCAAACCACTCCCACCTACCGTGTAAGATGGGGTAGCACTAGAAAGTGTTAATGGCGTACCATATGTTTTAATTTGATTTGACGCAGTAATCGTTATTGGAATAGCAGTTTCTACCAAAGCAACGTCATTGGTTAAATAAACGCTTGCAGTAAAACTGGAAGAAGTACTGTAAGTTGGAGAACTATATGTGGTTGTATTTTCTACTGTAGTTACACTCACTCCATCCCTTCTAATAATCTTAGCTTTACCACCTGGTGTTAGACCGCCATTATTTAGACCAACAGTATAAGCATACCCATTTTGATATTGTATGATATTAAAGTAACGGGTACCAAATCTACTGAAACTAACATCTGAGGGAATAGTACCAGGAAAGGCAG
>CAISCV010000135.1 GCA_903883945.1 uncultured Chitinophagaceae bacterium
AGTATACAATATAATGTGGAAGTTACCAATGCTGTTATTGCTAATCTTACGCTTTACAGCGATACCTTATCCTATACCACTTTCCCTACTATTGCCTCCTTTACGCCACATGCAACTTGTCCAGGCACAAGCGTAAATGTTTATATAAGAGGTACTAACTTTCTGGGTGCAAAAGGTGTTTCTGTAGGTGGAGTAGCTGTAGATTCTTTTTCTATTGTTAATAAAAATGTAATTATCGCTTATGTCAGCAGGGGTGTTACAGGTGATGTAGAGGTCGCCTCCTCTTATGGGATAGCCAACAGCGATAGTGTATTTTCATTTGGAAGGGAGTATCATGCATTTGCCTATATACCCAATGAAATAACGAATACAGTTAGTGTTATTGACCTGGAGTCGAATAGGGTGACTAAGACCAT
Source organism: uncultured Chitinophagaceae bacterium (assembly GCA_903883945.1). Classification (GTDB taxonomy): domain Bacteria; phylum Bacteroidota; class Bacteroidia; order Chitinophagales; family Chitinophagaceae; genus Parasediminibacterium. The sequence goes on from CAISCV010000135.1 coordinate 417, forward strand.
AAAGGTGGGTAAGAAACCAATCGGGGTTGTGGTAAGCAGAGATAACAAGAAAGTTTACATCATCAATAATGAGGGAGGTACCGTGAGTGTGATAGATGTTCCTACTAACAGCATTGTTGCAACAATAAAAGTGGGTATTTTGCCCGTTGATATGTGTTTGAACAAGGATGGATCTGTTGGGTATGTAGCGAATTATTTTTCGGGAGAAATAAGTATTATCAATACAGCCACCAACACCGTTACGTCAACATTTCCACTCAATGATATCCTAACTTCTTTACGGTTAAGCCCGGATGATACTACCCTCTATGTCACAAATGGAAGTACAAATAAGATAACGGTGATTAACTTGGTAAAAAATAAGGTTACAACAACGATACCTGTTGATAGGAATCCTGATGGGATAGCCATCAGTTTGGATACTACAAAAATGTATGTAACCAATTATAAAAGTAATTTAGTTGATGTGGTTAATATTGCGACTAATAATGTGATCAATTCCATACAGGTAGGAGGTGGTCCACAGACAATTGTACGGAATATTGATGGCAATAAATTGTACGTGGGTAATTGGGATGAAGGGACGGTGAGCGTTATCAATACAACTACAGAATATGAAATAAACCGAATTGCTATAGGAGGAAACCCAAGTGGGTTTTCTTTGAGTGCAGATGGTACAAAATTGTATACGACCAATTATGGCAGTAATCATATCAGCATTATTAATACAGCTACAGACAAGGTAATAGATTCGATTTATACTGATAAAGGGTCTACGAGCACCGGGGAATACAATTTTATTGTAGATATACCAAGTACTTGTGCCATACCGCCTTTTATTGGTTCTTTTACCGCTAGTGCGTGCCCTGGCGGCAGTGATACCATAAAGGGTATTGGCTTTACAGGCACTACAACTGTTAGATTTGGGAATGACACCGCAAGACTGTTTTCTGTTTTAAGTGATACGACTATTGTGGCAATTGTTGATACGGGTGCAAGTGGGAGCGTAAGTGTTACCAATACTTTGGGTACGGCTAGTTTAGGAGGGTTTACCTATCTTACTCCTACCACATCTTTAATTACCAAAAGTATATGCCCGGGTAGTACCTATACTTTCAATGGTCATTCGTATTCACAACCCAACAGCTATACCCTACACCTTACTAATACAGCAGGCTGTGATAGTGCCATAACCTTGGTGCTGTCACTTATTAAGCCCATTGTTTTACAAGCTATTCAAGGAGAAAATACAGTATGCGTGGGAGATAGTATCCAATTGACGGATGGTATAAAAGGTGGGGTATGGTATAGTGAGAAGTCTAAAATAGCTACTGTAGACACCGCTAGTGGTTATTTGGTAGGACGAGATACTGGTTTTGTAACGATTGACTATACAGATACTTTGGGGTGTAGTAAGGCTGTATCACATATTGTGGAAGTTTTGGGAGTGCCTCTGCATCTATTCCCCACTACAATCAATGCCAGTTGTGAAAATACAGGTGGTGGTAGTCTTTTATTTGATGTTATTAATGCAAAAGAGGGACCTTATCAGGTTGATTACCAAGGGGTTAAGTATGATTTACCGTCCACCTTTTCTAATTTACCAATAGGTACTTATTCCTTTGCTATTTATAACAGGGCAGGTTGTACTGTGGAAAGCTTACCCAATGTGCGCATTGGATTATCGGCAAGGGATGCCAACTGCGATACTTTGTTTGTGCCGAGTGCCTTTGTGCCTGTACACACTGGTTCAACAGGATATACTACGGTATTAAAACCGTATGGCGGAGGGATTTCTATACAGTCCCTTAGCTTTAAAGTATTTAACCGATATGGCAAACTAGTGTTTGAAACGCACCAATTGGATACAGGCTGGAATGGGTTAATTGATGGCGTGCCTCAAGATACCGGTACCTATGTTTGGATGCTTACTTACACTCCTGTAGATGGGAAGCCGAAGACTTTGAAGGGGACTAGTGTGTTGTTGAGGTAGGGGGGATGTCAAATGAGTGCTGGAATTGCTTATTATTGCAATAGCACATAACAAAGAACCTTATTTAGTCTGTTTAAAATGAAATATATAGTATCCCTTTATTCCAAAGCATTGTTGTTGGTGGTGTGTTGTTGCTTTTGTGCTAATAGGGCTTCTTCACAGATAATTACTACTGTAGCAGGAAATTGGAGAGGCGGTTTTAGTGGGGATGGTGGGGACGCTACTTTGGCCAGACTAAACAATCCTGTAGGGGTGACGGTGGATGCTGCAGGGAATATTTATATCTCTGATTATTATAACCAACGGATAAGGAAGGTGAACACGAGTGGCATTATCAGCACAGTTGCGGGCAGTGGCATCGTTACAGTTGAAAATAGTGGGGATGGAGGCGCAGCTACGAGTGCCAGTTTGTTTTTTCCGATAGGGGTAGCGGTAGATGCTGTAGGAAACATCTACATAGCAGACAGGGATCACAACCGCATCCGTAAAGTGGATACCAGCGGTATTATCAGCACATTGGCGGGTGACAGTTTACAGGGTTATGGTGGGGATGGGGGCGCAGCTAACAGAGCCACTTTGTTTTATCCAACAGGGGTTGCCGTTGATGCCGCAGGGAATGTCTATATAGCAGACGCAGGTAATAACCGAATACGGAAAGTGAACACCAAGGGTATTATCAGTACGGTAGCAGGAGGGGGTACCGGGTTGGGGGATGGTGGTGCAGCTACCGATGTCGGTTTAAATAATCCAGAAGGGTTAGCGCTTGATGCTGCGGGAAACATTTACATAGCGGAGGATAATAACAACCTGATTCGTAAAGTAAATACTAATGGGATTATAAGCACCGTGGCGGGAAATGGCAAACAGGGGTATAGTGGTGATGGTGGCGCAGCTACTAGTGCCAGTATAAATAGTCCGATTGGGGTAGCGGTTGATGCAGACGGGAACATCTATATACCAGATTTTAACAACAATCTGATCCGGAAAGTAGATTCAAGTGGAATTATCAGCACGGTAGCAGGCAATGGTATTGCAAATTATAATGGGGACGGTGGCTTAGCCACCAAAGCAAGTTTAGACCAGCCTTGGGGGGTAGCAGTAGATGCTGCGGGGAATCTGTATATAGCAGATGATTTAAACAACGCCATTCGCAAAGTAACCTTCAGGAATCATGCACCTTCCATCCTCTCATTTACTCCCACATCAGGTGCTGTGGGGACATTGGTAACGATTGTTGGCAAAAATATACGTAATACTACTGCTCTTACTATTGGTGGCATTCCCGCTATCAAGATTTCTAACAATGGCGATACTGTTGTTGCAATGGTAATGCCGCATGCGGTTACGGGGGCAGTATCTGTAACAACTGCGCAAGGCAGTGATACCAGTTCTTCAAATTTTACAGTTACGCCTACGCCATATCCTGCCATACAACAAGTGAGTAAGCTGGTGGGTAAAGGAAGCATATATATGTATAATGGAGTATCTCAAGGTAATTGTGTTTCAATGAGTGCAGATGGAAATACAGCTATAGTTGGGGGGCCGGTAGATAGTAGTTACTTAGGTGCAGCATGGGTTTTCACATTTAATGGAAAGGTTTGGAGTCAACAAGGTAATAAACTAATTGGGAGTGGGGTTGTACAATCTACTTATGGAATAAAACAAGGGAACGCTGTTTCTATCAGTGCTGATGGTAATACAGCTGTAATTGGTGGCCCTGATGATGATAATAATCAGGGTGCGGTTTGGGTATTTACACGTAGTAATGGGATATGGACACAGCAAGGCAGTAAACTAGTGGGTACGGGTGGTTCGGGATCTATGGTAAGACAAGGTGGTTCGGTTGCTATCAGTGCCGATGGAAATACAATTGTTGAAGGTGGTTATGTAGATAGTCTCTTTAATGGTGCAGTATGGGTTTTTACGCGTAAAAATGGGGTATGGACACAACAAGGAAATAAATTGGTAGGAACGGGAAATGTGTTCAAGGCTTATCAAGGTGCCGCTGTTTCTATAAGTGCAGATGGGAATACGATTATTGAGGGTGGTCCACAAGATTATAAAGATAATATTGTATATGGTGCTTCATGGATATTTGTTCGAAATAATGGTGTTTGGATACAGCAAGGAAATAAATTGGTAGGAACGGGCGGGATTGGCACTTACGCACAAAACAATGTACTTCAGGGAATTTCAGTTGCATTAAGTGCTGATGGTAATACTGCTTTAATAGGTGGTTCCGGTAGTAATAATGGTCAGGGTGGGGCGTGGGTTTTTACAAGAAATAATGGTATTTGGGAACAACAAGGCAATGTGCTGATTAGTTCTACAGATACAGGAACTCAGCAACCTACTTTTTACGAAGGAACTTCAGTTACCCTAAGTGCGGATGGCAATGTTGCTCTTGTGGGAGCACCAGGAGTATCCGGAACTGGAGCAATATTTACTTATTATCGTAAGGGTAGTTTGTGGTTACAGGAACCGATCGGTTTAGTTGGTACAGGAAGTACTCATAGCCATGTTAATATTGAACAAGGATGTTCTGTTTCGCTAATGGCAAATGGAAGTAAAGTAATATTTGGTGGGAGCGGAGATAATGACAATCAAGGTGCTTCCTGGGTATTTATTCCCAAACCTATTCCCGCCATCTCCTCCTTCACCCCAGTCAATGCTTGCCCCAACACAAATGCTTCCATAACTATCAAGGGTACAAACTTCACTAATGCCAATAAAGTAACTTTTGGTGGTACACCTGCCGCCTCTTTCACCGTAAATAATGACACCACCATAACGGCGGTTTTAGGTTCAGGTAGTACGGGTAAGATAGCGGTGATTACCCCTTATGATACGGCTGTGAGTAGTGGGAGTTTGGTAATGGGGAGTGGATTGACGCCTTATGCGTATATTTCAAGTGGCAATCTTCATAAAGTTAGTGTTGTCAATATTTCATCAGGAATGTTAGTCGATACAATTGAAGTGGGAAATGGTCCAGCAGGAACAAGTTTTAGCCCTCAAACTAAAAGGCTGTATGTCTTAAATGAAAATGAAACTGTAAGCGTTATAAATACTGATAATAATTCTGTTATTGCAACAATACCAATTGCATCAAGTTCAGGCATAATAGGTTCAGCTGGTATAACAGTAAGTCCGGATGATTCGAAAGTTTATGTAGTAAATGTAAATAGTAATTCTATTAGCGTTATTAATACAAATACAAATACTGTGATTGCATCAATTCCTGTGGGAAATTGGCCTCTTGATATTGTATTTCACCCTAGCGGCAAGAAAGCTTATGTGACTAATAATAATGATGGTACCATAAGTGTTATTAATACTGAAACAAATGCACTTATTACTACTATACCCGTTGGAAAAGAACCAACAAGAGTATGTATAAGTCCAGACGGTTCGACGCTTTATGTTGCAAGCAATTACACTTCAAGTATTAGTGTAATAAATACAAATACTAATTCTGTTATAGCAACAATTCCAGTAGGTACAGGTCCTAATGGTTTATGTGTTAGTCCAGATGGGGCTAAACTTTACGTCACAAATAGTAACATAGATAATACTGTAACAGTAATTAATACAAATACAAACACCATTTCAAAAATCATAAAATTAGGAGTTTCTCCCTATGGTATCAGTATTACTTCTGATGGATTAAAGCTTTGTGTTACATATGAAAGTGATAGTGTAGGTGTCATAAATACCCAAAATTATAAAATAATTGAAACTATTCCAGTTGCAGGAGTTATGTCATCATTTGGCAACTTCATTGCCGATGTTCCTACTCCTTGTTATGTTCCCCCAAGTATTACCTCGGCTATCCTTAACCCACTAGGGGATACTATTACCATTAAACTCAACCAACCTTTGCTCTGCAGTTCCCTAGATGCTAATGGTAGTGGCTTTAGTATCTCTACTAACCCTACTTTAAGTACTGTTACGGG
>CAISCV010000136.1 GCA_903883945.1 uncultured Chitinophagaceae bacterium
AATAAACCGGCCTTTTACATTGGACTGGCTGTGATGATAATTGGTATACAATTATTTTTAACTGGTTTTATTGCGGAATTAATTAGTCGTAACAGCAGCGAAAGAAATAGCTATCTGATAGAAGATAAGTTGGGCATCTGATATTAAAACAAATAATTAATTAATACTTCGTTTCTTTGTTTCAATTCTTCACTAACGAAGAAAAATAGCAACAGATTATGGGCGCTACAGTAACAATATTTAAACCTTCTGGAATAAAGAGAAGATTGACTAAGAATCAAAAAGCTTTTAGGGAATTGGTTCTTCATGCACCAGTTATGACTCCCGAAGAAATGAAAGCCTACGAAAAAAGATTCCCTTGGATAAAGAAAATAACCGACTAGTATACCTAGACTCTTCAGTTTTAATAGATTTCTATCGAAAAGTAAATAAAGAAAAGTCTTTTTTCAATTTTCTTCAAAAAGACTATGATAGGTTCTCTGTGTCAATTGTTACCCAATATGAAGTGTACACAGGGGCTGATATGTCTAGAAAAGCTTTCTGGGATCATTTCTTTATCAATATTGTAATAGTTCCCTTTACATCCCCACTCATATTTACCGCAATACTCATCGAACGTGCCCTGAAGCTAGAGCGTAAGTCGATAGATTTTAGAGATTTAGCCATCGCAGCAACAGCGTTTCATGTAAAGGAGCCTTTTGCAACCATGAATGCCAAACATTTCATTAATATTGACGGCTTACAATTAATAGTTCCCCCCGTGAATGAATAGATAAATGAAACAAAAAGTAATCATAATAGGTCCAGCTCACCCGCTTCGTGGTGGATTAGCTTCTTTCGATGAACGTCTTGCCCGTCAGTTTCAACACCAAGGGTATGACACTAGTATCTATACTTTCTCTTTGCAGTACCCTGGCTTTCTTTTTCCGGGGACTACCCAATTCTCGTCAGAACCAAAGCCTACTGATATTAATATAAAGGTCTGCATCAATTCTGTTAATCCACTTAATTGGTTACTGGTGGGAAATGAATTAAGAAAGCTCAAACCTTCCATCATTATCATTCGATATTGGTTACCCTTTATGGGGCCTTGTTTGGGTACAATCCTCAGATGCGCCAAAACAAATGGTGTTACCAAATTGGTTTGTATTGCCGACAATGTTATCCCACATGAAAAACGTCCCGGCGACAAGCAGTTTACCCAATATTGTTTCAAACCCATCGACGCTTTTGTTACGATGAGTGACAAGGTTTTGATTGATTTAAAAACAATTACCCAAAAACCTGCTCAACAGATTGTACATCCACTTTATGACAACTTTGGGGAAGCATTGCCCAAAGAAAAAGCTAGAAAGCATTTAGGCATTGCTTCAGATGAAAATATCATTCTATTCTTTGGCTTTATCCGGAAATATAAGGGGTTAGATATTTTACTGCATGCCATGAAGATTCTTAAAGAAAAGATGGTTAATGGTGCTTTCAAAGGCTGCAAATTATTAATAGCGGGAGAATATTATGAAGACAAGAAACAATATGATGACTTGATTGCGGAACTTGATATTGCCGATCAACTCATTCTCCGTACCGATTTTATTTCAGATAGCGAAGTTCGCTTTTACCTCAGTGCTGCGGACTTTGTCATACAACCTTATCGCAATGCCACACAAAGCGGCGTAACACCTTTGGCTTATCATTTCGAAAAACCAATGCTCGTAACCAATGTAGGCGGTCTACCCTCACTTGTACCCAATGGGAAAGTAGGATTAGTCGCCGAACCCAATCCCGAAGCGATAGCTGGTAAAATAGAAGAACTCTATGAAATAGGCGAACAACATTTTATACCACATCTCCGAGAGGAGAAGCTGAAATATAGCTGGCAAGTATTAGTAGATACCATCATAAGATTGGCAATGGAATAAGATCTGTGAATTTGTTTTCTCGAATATTAGGGTTCCTACCTGTGATGAAAACACAAATAAGACATAAAAAAAAGAAAATATCATTTTGATTTTATCGAAAAATTAGTTTTAGTAGCAGTCAAATAAATTGCAAAACAAGTTCTATTGCCATAAAAGTCTACTTTTATCACACCGAAACCTATAAAAAAAAGTGCTGTATTTGATATTGGCTAGATACTAATAAAAATAAAAGGATACGAGCAACGGTTTAAGATTTATTAAAATCTAATTAAAGATGACCTAGGCAAACAAACCTGTTCTACACAATTTTGTCTAACCTCCTACATTTGATATCTAAACTTTATACTTAACTAAATTGAAAAACTTTTTCACACTCAAAATACCCGTTTTCTACCTTCTTTTTTTGGTAGGAATCTCCATATTCAGTACTTTTTTGATGACCTCCTGTTTTTATAATTTAAGGAAATCATTTCAACCTGATGTATACATATCAAACTCAAATATACTTCCTGCTTGCGATTATAGGATTAGACGACTTGGAGGATACAGCTTTGTAAAACCTTTGCTTTATGTAGACAAAAGCTGTGAGACAGGTTTATTTATGCCAATGAAACAACACATTTTAGAAATTATAGATAAAGATAAATTGCAAGGGAAATTATTAACTGCATCTGTGTATGTAAGAGATTTTAATGAGGGAGATTTTATGGCAATCAATGAAAATACCTTATACCAATCAGGTGCTTTGATGAATATACCTTTATTGATAACCTACCTACATCTGGATGAAAATGATGAAGGTTATCTGAACAAAGAATTGTTATTAGCACACAGTTACCCCAACAAAGAAAACAGGGTTAATATTACCGAACCCGGTAAGAAATACAGCCTCAATAAATTATTGGAATTGATGATTGTTAAACACGACAATAATGCAACCAATCTATTGTATGAATTTGTTGACAAAAAAGCTTTCCAAAAAACATTTACTGATGTAGGATTAACAATGTCTGGAAATATATCGCAAGCAAGTTCTCTTACGGCTGATGAAGTTTCTTTGTTCATGCGTGCATTATATAATGCAACTTACCTAACCAGTAACAACTCGGAATATGCCACCAAGCTTCTTAGTGAAGGCTATAAGAGAAATAATAAATTATACCCCCCTGCCTCGGTAGGAATGGCAAGTAGTTATAGCTCAACGACCGATTCTGACGTAACAGAATTACATGAGTCCGCAATTATCTATCTAAACAACTATCCTTATACGATTACAATAATGACGAAAGGAAGTGATGAAAAGCAATTATCTGATGTTATCAACCAAATATCTTCTGCTGTATATAAAGAGATTGTAGCAAAAAAAATATCCTAAAACATTCATGTGATGGTATAGCACGCAACTACTATTTTTACACGCCCACACAGTTGCGGGTTTTATCATACAATTATGGCCACAATTAGGAAACAGGCAATTACTTCTAGCTTACTTTTATATTTAGGTTTTGCAATTGGGGCTATTAATATTTACCTGTATACCAAGAATGGGGCATTCACCAAAGAGCAATTTGGACTTACTCGTTTATTTTTCGATTTCTCTACCAATATCTACGCTTTCGGAAGCCTTGGTGCCATCTCTGTTATCTATCGGTTTTATCCTTATTACAAAGACAATTTACCGCAAAGAGAGATAGATTTAATTACCTGGGTACTATGCGCTTCTTTACTAGGCTTCCTGATAGTATTAGGCGTAGGCATAGAATTTCAAGATTATATCATCCGTAAATTTAGCAGAGGGTCTCAACTGTTTCTTGATTATTACTTTTGGATATTCCCTTTTGGATTGGGACTGTTGATGTTTTCTGTTATGGAATCCTTTGCCTGGATATTACAGAAAACAGTGATTCCCAACTTTCTTAAGGAGACCGTCCTAAGAATTTTAACCTCTGTATTAATTGTATTATACTATCTGAAAGTAATCAACTTCTCGGGATTCATTTATATGTTCTCGATGCTTTATCTAGCCATATTCATTTTTTTATTGGTTTATGTAGTGAGACAGAAAAAGTTCTTTTTGTGTTTTAAGATAAGCAGGGTAACCAGAAAATTCTGGAAGAAAATGTTGTGGATGCAAGGAATGTTGTTTGGCGGATTGATTATTACTGCCATTGGACAAACAGTTGATGGCATATTTATTGGCGGATTGATCAACCTGAGCGCAGTAGGTATTTTTACTTTATCTCAGTATATGGCAAACTTGGTTCAGGTGCCACAAAGAAGCCTTCAAGCGGTGAGTGTGGGTGCATTATCTCAAGCATGGAAGGATAAAGACTTAACAGAAATCAACCGGATTTATGCCAGAAGCTGTATCAATATGTTGTTGGCAAGTTTGTTTATCTATGGCAATGTGGTTCTCAACGCAGCAGGAGCTATTCATGCACTCAACCTGCAAGCAAGTTACATGGCAGGTATTAATGTAATGATTATACTAGGGCTCGTCAGAATTATTGATGCAGGAACAGGCGTAAATGGAATGGTCATCATCACCTCCCCCCATTGGCGGTTCGACTTTTATAGCGGCATCATTATGATTCTGTTGATATTGCCCACCAACTATTTTCTCATTAAGCAATTCGGAATTATTGGTTCTGCATACGCACAGTTGATATCGATGGGTGTATATAACTATATCCGTTTTGAGTTTATCCGACGCAAATTCAATATGCAGCCTTTCGATATGAAAACAGTTCTAAGCATCTTGCTTACAGTTGCTGCCTTTGGTTTGGCTTACTTTATTGGGGGCTTTTTTGTACGATGGGTCGCTATCATCATTAAGTTCATTCTTTTCTCTGTTTCTATGATAGCGGGTATTTTCGCCTTCAGGCTTTCTCCTGATGCACATCAGTTGTGGGAGAAATTTTTAGTACGCTTGTTAAAATTCAGGTAATGGTTTAGAATGTATGTGTGGGTATTGCAACAAAGATGCTAAGACTCTATGTTGCAAAAAAAAGAAAGAATAAAATGGTAATACTTAGTGATTTCCTGTTAAACCCATCGTGTTCCATGTGGTAAACTTAAAATATTTTTTACACTCGTTTCGTATTCTACAAATACTTTTGTTCCTTACACCAGCAACTTATTATGTTCTTAATTCGCTTAAGTATTACCCTTACATTATGTTACTTTACCTGTAATTGCCTCGCACAAATTCCACTCAAGGACTCTATGCCCAATAAGCAGATTCTCATTTTCCCCGTTATCTCTCGGTCTATTGAAACAGACTGGTCATTTGGGGTTGCAAGTTCGGCTACCTTTCATATTGCCAAAAAAGATACCATCACACGTACGTCCAATGCACAAGGATTAGTGCTCTATTCCTTAAAAAAACAATTTGTTGCAGCGTTAAACGGCACAGAATATTTCAAGAAAGAGCACTATATACTCAATGAGCAACTGTCTTACAGCAACTTTCCAGACAACTTCTGGGGTATTGGCAAAAATTCGCCAGATTCTGCACAAGAGGCCTATACATTCAGGCAAGCCTATATTTACCTTCACCTCATGCGACATTTGGGTAAACGGATGTATGTGGGAATGTTGTATGAAATGCAGGATGTAATGGAGGTAAAGTATGAACCAGGTGGTTTGATAGACCAACAAAAGATAGCAGGCAGAACCCCCTATTTAATATCAGGTGTGGGGCTTAGTTTTACGTATGATACCCGTACAGAAGCTTTCTCCCCCGATGCAGGTACGTTTGCACAACTTTATTTCAATCACTTTGGTCGCATTACTGGTTCCGATTTCGATTACACCAATGTTGTTCTTGACTATAGAAAGTTTTATCGGATTTATAAAAAGCAAGTACTAGCCCTTCAAGGTTATTTCTTTGGTAACGCAGGCAATGAAGTTCCCATACGCAGTCTTGCAGGCCTCGGTGGAAACAACAGTATGCGTGGCTTTTATGATGGCAGATACCGTGATAAAAACCAATTGGTAATACAAGGAGAATACAGGATGCCCGTTTTTGGAAAATGGGGGCTCGTATTGTTCGGAAGTGGAGGAGATGTAGGAGCTACTTTTACCGACTTCAGCCTCAATAGTCTTAAATATTCTTATGGGGGTGGTATTCGTTTTGCACTTAGTAAGAGCGAGAAACTCAACCTTCGCTTAGATTATGGTATAGGATCAGGAAATAACCATGGGTTGTATTTTCAGTTAGGAGAAGCATTCTAAAATATGACGAATTAACATTATAATTACTAATAATTCAGCTGTTTTATTGTCTTATATTCTAGTAAACCGTTGCATATTTAGAAATTATTTAGGGATGGTTATAAAAGATTAACTATTTTATACTAATTTCCGCCTCCAAATGATTGCTGTTATGAGAAAGGCTGTATAGTTTTAAGTACAGTAACTTGAAATTGATTCGGACGTTTATTATTAAAATATATCATAACACAATTAGCACATGACGCACACTTCATCGGGGTTACAAAGGTTTAAAAACCAAGTTGGCATTAAGTTTCAGTTATACAATAGTCTGTTTGGCTCTTTACCTTTTCATCGGATAGAAAAGACGGGTATCCTCGTTTCACTCCTGCTTGTAAACTGCGAAGAAGGCTATGCAAAAGGACTGAGCCCCATTGAAATACTGGATGTTTTCTTTACCAAACAAACCACTTTTGTTACAGAAGAAGAAAAGGCCGACCTGTTATTCCGCTTTGTGCAATACATAGAAAGACAAGTGGTATTGTTTGACGCCCTGGAAGATGCCGCTTTTACAAAAGTGCATGATATGGGTGGTAAAGGAACCCTCAAAAACCTGGAAATGTTGGTAGAACAACAGCACTCTCAACGAGAACTCACCGAAAAACTAAAAGACTTTAATATACAACTGGTCTTAACCGCACATCCTACCCAGTTTTACCGAGGGGCCGTATTGGGTATTATTCATGATATTTCATCGGCAGTAGATGACAACAACGAAGCGCACATATACACTTATTTGCAACAGCTAGGGCGTACCCCTTTCTTTCAAAAAGAGAAGCCTACGCCTTATGATGAAGCATTGAGTCTGGTGTGGTATCTGGAGAATATATTTTACCACGCTACCGGCAGAATTATAGCCGGACTAAAAAATGCTTACTCCAACTCCCTTTGTAGCGAAAACCCCATTATAAAAATGGGATTCTGGCCGGGTGGTGACAGAGATGGCAATCCATTTGTGACTGCCGAAATAAGCCTTAAAGTGGCAGAAGCTTTGCGGATGAGCATCATTAAATGCTATCATAAAGACGCTAAAAGGCTTCGTAAGAGATTAACTTTTAAGGGAGTGGATGTTTTAATGACAACCCTTTACAGAAACTTGTACGACTTCTTGTTTAATGGGGAAAATAAACCAGAAATATCCAAAGAATCTATCCTGTCTACGTTAAGAGAAGTAAGAAGTATCCTTGTTTACCAGCACAATAGTCTTTTTCTCGATTTAGTAGATAATTTTATTGGTAAAGTAGAGGTATTTGGTTTGCATTTTGCCTCGTTAGACGTACGCCAGGATAGCAGTGTTCACGTAAAAGTGATTGACACTGTTTCTAAGAAAACAGATATTCTTCCTAAGTTTTATAACCTGTTGAGTACTACTGAAAAGATGGATGCACTAACTGCCATCACGCAAACGGTAGATGAAAGCATCTTTACCGATGACGTTCATAAAGACACGCCACGGTCTATTGCTGCTATCAAGCAAATACAAAAAACCAATGGAGAAGCAGGTTGCAACCGTTACATCATCAGCCAATGTCAGAGTGCCTTAAATGTAATGGAAGTGTTTGGCTTGTTCCTGATGAGTGGCTGGAGAACGGAAGAATTAACGGTAGACATCGTTCCATTATTTGAAACTGTAGACGATTTGCACAATGCTGCAATTGTAATGAAAGAGCTATACGAGCATCCTGTATATAGCCAGCATTTGTTGCGCCGCAACAAGAAGCAAACCATTATGGTGGGCTTCTCCGATGGTACAAAAGATGGTGGTTATCTAATGGCAAACTGGAGCATCTATAAGGCAAAAGAACAATTGTCGGCTATCTCCAAGCAGTATGAAATAGATGTTGTATTCTTCGATGGCAGAGGAGGTCCTCCTGCTAGAGGCGGTGGTAAAACGCACCAATTTTATGCCTCTATGGGTAATAAGATTGCCAATAAAGAAATACAACTAACCATACAGGGACAAACTGTTAGTAGCAATTTCGGCACTATTGATACCGCCCAGTTTAATATGGAGCAACTGTTGCACGCAGGGTTGTCCAACAATGTATTTAGTAAAGATGAAACAACCATTCTGCCTAAGGAAGAAGAGTTGATAAATGTGCTCGCAGATAAGAGTTTCAAGTCCTACATTGCCTTGAAGGAACATCCTTATTTTGCAGATTACCTGAGCAATGCAAGTGCCTTGAAGTTCTATGCACAAACCAATATTGGTAGCCGTCCTGCCAAAAGAGGGGCCTCTTCTAAATTGTCGCTGAAAGATTTACGAGCGATTCCTTTTGTAGGGGCCTGGAGTCAGTTAAAACAGAATGTAACCGGCTATTATGGCGTAGGCACTGCCTTTCAGCAAATAGAAGCCGAAGGCAGGTGGGACGAACTGGTGAGCCTGTATAACAAGTCTTTGTTCTTCAGAACCCTGCTAGACAATTGCGAGATGGCTATGAACAAATGTTTCTTCCCATTAACAGCCTTCCTGAAAGACCATCCTACGTATGGAGAAATCTGGAATATGGTACACGACGAATATGAACTAACTAAGAAATATGTGCTTAAACTAGCCGGACATACCGAGTTGATGCAGAGTTACCCTATCGACCAGTTATCTATCGAAATGAGGGAGCGAATTGTGTTGCCGTTGGTTACGATACAGCAATATGCCATTACCAAAGTGAGAAAGCTAGAAGAGGGCTTGGTTACCAATGCCCCTATTAAATCTACTTTCGAGAAGTTGGCCATGCGTTGCAGTTTCGGCATCATCAATGCGGGCAGGAATTCGGCATAACAAGTTTTCAAACACAAAAAAGGGTTGAAAGTATTGGGTGCAATCACCACTTACTTTTAACCCTTTTTCATTTAAAGTTCTCACTATTCACTACTCACCACTCACTACCTCTTCTTGCGGCTACACTTTGCTGAAGTGAAGTAATAACCTAATAAGAAACGATAATTATGTGGCAGGTAGCGTCAATTAGGATGCCACCTTTTGTAATTGGCTATAATATGTAAATTAGATGATCTCTCCTATTAATTTGTGCCTGATAGGGCAGAAAAAAACATACCTCCTACATATAAGAGGTGTGTTTCTTCATGAAGAAAGTGGCATCGGATATATAGGAGGTATGTTTTGTAATTAGAAAAGTGGC
>CAISCV010000137.1 GCA_903883945.1 uncultured Chitinophagaceae bacterium
GACACTTCCGAACGGCTCGACTTGGGTTATAGCAATTACAAAGCAGGAATAGCAGCCATCACCCTTGCCAAAGCTACCTACCACCACAAAATAGAACTCGCACGTCCAGAACGTATCTTGATTAAAAATAACATCACTAGTTTCTTCGATTCGTTAAATGGATTAATAAAGAGAGGTAAAGCACCTGCATCTGCCCGTGCCTATTACAGCTTACCCATCACCAACAGAAAGATGCCCGAAATGGATACAGATGTGGAGATTCTTGCTGCTGCAGATGCCGTATTGAGTGGAGATATTTTGCGGGTAGCTGCAGGCGGCGTTGTTATGGCTAGTCCGTCTATTGCAGAGTACACCCTTGTGTATGACCTTGCAAAACCGGCCATCCTTGCCATCAGCAACGCACATACCGTTGTTAGCAATGCTATACTGGAATTGCACAAACAATTGCCAGAAATAAAAGACCTAATCTCCCACGTTTGGAACGAAGTGGAGGCGCATGATAGTATGAGTCCGGCAGCAAACCGCAGGGTACATGCCCGCGAATGGGGTGTGCGGTATCGTAGCACAGGCGTACTGTCTGTGGTAACAGGTAACTGCAAAGATGAAGATGGGGTGGCATTGGCAGGCATCAAGCTAAGAATCATTGGTGCAAATACAAGTACCTTGTCCGATGCACTCGGGCATTTCTCACTAAACACTTCGCTCTATGGCGATCTAGAACTAGAAGCTACCCTTAGTAGCTACGAACAAAACATTATAGAATTCACCAAAGAAGACGGGGTAGCGGTGGTAGTGAGTGTGGTGATGACGAAACTTTAGAAATTTTGAGTTATGAATTTTAAATTGAAAATAAAAAATAAAAAAAGCGTTGAAAACTATCGATTATCAACGCTTTTTTATGAGTATTATGTGATCCGGATTGGATTCGAACCAATGACCCTCATCTTAGAAGGATGACGCTCTATCCAGCTGAGCTACCGAACCATTACGGGCTGCAAATTAAAGGAAAAAATGCCAAACTACAACCGCTTATCTCTTTAGAGTCACTTAAAAAGCAAAACGGGCAGTTTGTAGGAAGCATTTCTTACACGCGCTATCAACGTGCAACAAGGCTCTCAGCCAACCACAAAAATTCGGAAACAAATACGTGTATCTGCTTCTCAAAGGCTGCATCTATCAGTTCATTCTGATCATTAAACTTCTTATCTATAAATGGTACAATTAATAAGTTTGGGCTAGCAACTCCAAATAAAGCAGGTACATATAGCAATAACGGCTGCGTTCCTCTTGCACCTCCCAATGCCCCAACTGAAGCGGTACACAAACCAAAAGCTTTACGTGCTTGCTTAGGGAAATGATCAAACAGATTCTTTATCTCGCTGCTAAAACTCCCATTGTATTCGGGGGTAACAATAATAAACGCATCTGCAGAAAACATCTTTTCTGCTAATGGCTTGAACTCATCGGGTGCGGTTGTAACTGAGTTAAATACAGTTTGCAGTTGTCCTAGTTTCCACTCTCTTACATCTATAATCCCTACCGAATGGTTGCTGTGATGCTGCCCAAGGTAGTTTTGTAGATATTTGGCTATCCTTACCGTAACACTTGCCGCTCTCGGACTTCCTGATACTATTTCTATATTCATAAGTAGTTAGTTATTAGTTGTTAGTTATTAGTTGTAAGTGATAAATGGTTAGTGACTGCATTTATTTCGTTAATTATTAATGGGTACTTCTATTATAATAAAAGAGGAATTGGGTTCGATGTGTAATGGAATCACCCCAGTTTCCCATATACCAATTGAATCTCTCTTGTTAATATCTGTACCGCAAATATTTACCCTTCCTTCTGTGACAAAAATATACACGCATTTGTTTGTTTCGTTCAGTGTATAGGCTACTTCAGTTTTTTCGGTAAAATAACCTAGGCTAAGTTTGGCATTCTGGTTAATCCAACAGTGTTGTTGTCCTTCGTCGTTACTCACGATAGTTTGTAGCGTATTCATCCTATTTTCTTTGGGAAAGTAGCGCTTCTGATAGCGGGGATTGATGTTTTGAAGTTTCGGTTCGATCCATATCTGTAAAAAGTTTACCTCCTCCTCCCCCACATTATACTCTTCATGTCTTAAGCCCGTACCTGCACTCATTATCTGCACCCAGTCTTCTGCCACAACTTCCGAATAGCCCATTGTGTCTTTGTGATTCATTTTGCCGGCAAGCATCACACTGATAATTTCCATGTTTAAATGGGGATGCAAGCCAAATCCCTTGCCTTGTTCTACAAAGTCATCATTAAATACTTTCAGTAAGCCAAAGCCGTTACGCAAGGGGTTGGCATAAGAAGAGAAACTAAAAGTGAAATGGCTTTTTAGCCAGCCGATGTCTTTTAATCCTCTTTCAGACGAATTGAAGATGGTATATTTCATGTTGTTTATTTGATAATATCACTAAAAGTAACCCTTGTGCTTGTGACTAACAAAAAAAGGACACTTAGGTTGATGTGCCTTGTATCCTTTTTTAAAATTGACTAAAACTAATGTTTATTTCTTTATTAATAAACTAGTTTCGTATACCACTTTCTTGTCTGTAGGCGAAACTATGTTTAACTTATATAATCCATTTGAAAGCCTTTTATCCATATTTAGGTTGTAAGTAGTAGTGCCTCCATTGTGTTGAAGCTGTTGGCTGCTAACCCTTTCCCCTAGTATAGTATATACATTTAAGGTAAAGTTACCTGTGGCAATATTGGTAACTTTCAGATTGATGACATTATTTCTAACCGGATTGGGGTAAACGCTAAAACCACCTTTTGAAGTAGCGTTTGTAATAGCAGAAACTGCACTGTAAGCCACTGTTCCAGTTTTACTAATCGCTTTTATTCGATAGTAAACAGTACCCATACTTACATTATTATCTGTGTAAGCATACATTGCAGTCAATGTATTTTTAGCAGCAGTTGTATTGATGGAATTATAGTAAGCCCCATCTACAGACTTCTCAATGTTAAAGCTTGTCAGGTTGCTTTCGCCGGTCGTATTCCAGCTCAAATAAACATTGCCATTCTTTAAAGCAGTATTCAGCAACATGTTTTTAATGGGCAACGTGGAAGATTTAAAAACAACACTGAATCTGTTTTGATAAGTCGCAGCACTATCCGGATTGGGTGTGAAACTTATAATCGTTGTTTTTGAATCTATCAACGTAAACGTTTTTAGGTAGTTATCATAAATATAAGAGATCATGCCGGGTGCTTTATAAATGCTGGCATCAATCAGTAATTTATAGTTGGTTGCAGGCTGAACACGTACCAATGTAAGTCCAATGGTGTCCTTAGAGGTAGGCAGATTCCAGCAATGTATTCCCCAATGAGAGCCATTCGCGATGATTGACAAATCCTCTCCAATTCCAAATCCATAATTAAAATCTAGTTGATTGCCAGGATTGTCGGATTTACCTGAAAAAGAACTATCAAAAACAACCTTACAAGCCACACTATTGTAGGAGAAAGCAGTATCTGTTGACGCTTTGGAGAACAAAAGAAAACCAAGTATATTGTCCTGATAGGGATTACCTGTTACTCTTTTATTGTATAAAGCAGCATGCCTGTTTGTAGACTTAATCATCCATTTGTTTACAATAGGGGTTGCGTTGGCAAGCTGAATCATTATTATTGATAATAATAGGATCAGCGTAAAACTTCTTTTCATTATTACGATTTAGACCCGCAAGATAACAATGATTAAACAAAGTACCCTGTAAATCATAAATGGGCATTGATAACCCTACCTTTTAAAGTTTGCAAGAAACTTATCTACCGCTGTTTCGGGCTTTTGACAAGCATAGTTTTCACACAAATAAAACTGATTACCCGCCTCTATTTGTTTGCCTGCCAGCAATGGATAATGTTCCAATTCTACGGCTGATGCTTGCAATACTTTATTGGGAAGGTATGTTTTTAAAACTGCAAGTAAGTCATCCGACAGGTCTTCGCCTACTACTACTATTTCCTTTATTCCGTTGGTGATAGATTGCAATACACTTGCCCACACCCCAAAAGAAGTAGGATACTTCAGTATGGCAGGCCCTAAAGATTTAATAGCATCCACCGCCTTTGTATACCATTCCTTGTTATCAAATATGAGGGATAAGTAGATAAGATTGCCCGCCATGATGCCATTGCCCGAAGGTGTAGCGCCATCATACACTTCCTTTTTGCGTACTATCACATCGCTTTGATGTTGGTGCGTATAATAGAAATTCCCCTTCTGCTCGGCACTAAAGTTTTCTATTACATAATCGGTAAGTTGTCTGGCACTTTGCAGATAAGATTCGTTGGCAGTAATCTCCTGCAATTGAATATACGCTTGTATCAGATAGGCATAATCATCTAAGAAAGCCTCAATCTTAGCTTCGCCCTCTTTATAGGTATGAAAGTAATCCCCATCGCTTTTCCTAAACTTGTTTTCTATAAAGTCAATCGCTTTTACTGCAATTATTTTATAACTTCCAATACCTGTTGCGGCATAAGCCTTGCAGTACGCCGATATCATCAAAGCATTCCAGCCCAATAATATTTTATCATCTAGCTGTGGTCGTATTCTTATATCCCGGACTGCCATAAGCTTCTCTCTGCAAGTTGCTAAAAGGGTTTGCAAATAGTCTTCTTCCAATCCTTTGTCAGCTGCAAACGCTTTTAAAGGTTGTAATGCCCTCAATATGTTGGTATCTTCCCAATTACCGTGACGCGAAACATCGTAAAAGCTACAGAACAGTTCGCTGTCTGCACCTAGCAAGCTATCTATTTCTTCCTTCTCCCACACATAAAACTTTCCTTCAACACCTTCACTATCCGCATCTAAGGCACTATAAAAGCCTCCTTCCTTGCTTAGCATTTCCCGTTCTATAAAAGCTAATGTATGTTCTATGGTTTCCTTATAAAGCGAATTATTAGTTAGTTGATAAGCTTCTGCCAGCACATTTATCAAGAGGGCATTGTCATACAACATCTTCTCAAAATGCGGGGCTAACCATTGTTCATCGGTACTATATCTGGCAAAGCCACCTCCTAATTGGTCGTAGATACCGCCTTCAATCATTTTATCCAAACTCAGCAATGCTTGTTTCAGTCCCTTTTCTTCATGGGTAAAATGAAACTGCCTTAATAGATATTGTATCGAAAAGGTTTGTGGAAACTTAGGCGCCTGTCCAAAACCACCCCATACTGTATCGGCATTCTTTAACAGGTTTTCTGCTATTAAGGCACAATTGTTTTGATTGAATAAGGTATGATTTTCCTGTTTATTTACGGTCACGCCAAAGGCATTGGCATCTCTGATTTGTGCCGTCAGGTTTTCTGCCTGCGCCTCTACCTCATTTCTTTTTTCGGAAAATAATTGCTGAATATTCATCAACAATTCTTTCCAGCTACTTCTGTTATGCGCTCTTACGGGCGGAAAATAGGTACCCCCATAAAAAGGTTTCTTATCGGGGGTAAGAAATACATTCAACGGCCATCCCCCACTGCCCGACATTGCCTGCACGGCATCCATATATATATGGTCTAAATCGGGGCGTTCCTCCCGGTCTATCTTGATGTTGATGAAGTATTTATTCATTATTTCGGCAGTGCGCTCGTCCTCAAAGCTTTCCCTTTCCATCACGTGGCACCAATGGCATGCGGCATAGCCAATACTTACGAGAATGGGTTTGTCTTCGTTTTTTGCCTTCTGCAATGCCTCCTCACCCCAAGGATACCACTCTACGGGATTGTGTGCGTGTTGCAACAGATATACACTTGTTTCTTTAGCTAATTGATTGGTATGTTTTTGCACAGCCGTTTATTTATTTGGGCGTGAAAGTAGGCAGTAAGGAGGTTTGGTTGGTGAAGCCCCGTTTATTAATTCGGCAATTATTTATCCTTCCAAAGATCTTGTGGTTGATAGAGAAACGAGTACCTTTCTACAGGACGAGATACCGCGTTTAAAATTATTGAAAAGGCACTTTTAATTAAATCAATGGCGAGAATTAAGAAAAGTACAATAATAAAAACATAATAAATGATTCATTCTTGAATACTAACAATCTGATACACTACATTTTCCATTGTCAATACCCAATATTCAAATTACAACAATCAAACTCCCCTTATCTTCACTTTTCATTTTCAACACAAAACAGTATGTGGTACATCTTTGCCTTACTCTCTGCGCTCTTTGCTGCCCTTACCGCCATCTTTGCAAAAGTGGGAATTAAAGGGGTAAACCCAGATGTAGCAACTGCTATCCGAACAGTAATAATCCTTCTCATTGCCTGGATGATAGTTTTGGTAAGAGGTGGGGCAGAAACGATAAGTACTCTTAGCAAAACTAATTGGATATTCATATCGCTTTCTGGCATTGCAACTGGACTGTCATGGGTGTTTTATTTTAAAGCATTACAGCTAGGAAAGGTCTCACAAGTAGCACCGGTGGATAAGTTGAGCGTGGCATTGGTCATAATATTATCAGCCATATTTTTGAAAGAAGCATTAACTATCAAGACTGTAATAGGCGCATTGCTGATTATTGCAGGAACATTGGTGTTGATTTTTTAATTAATAAAGATGAAATACATAACACTATTTTTGCCCTTCGTTTAAAATCCGGTGTAGAATAAGTAGAGGGAGTAGATTAATTATAGCATAGAAAATTCAGAGCAATGAAAGTATTTAAGTTTGGGGGTGCAAGTGTACAGGATATAGATAGAATAAAGAATGTAGGCAAGCTATTGGCTGATTATCAAGGAGAACAATTGATAATAATTATCTCTGCAATGGGCAAAACTACCAATGCCTTGGAAAAAGTTGCTGAAGCGTTTTTTGAAGGAAACAAGGAGCAGGCATTGCAGCTATTTCACGCAGTAAAAAACCAACACCTAACAATAGCAAAATATTTATTGGTAACACATTATAACCCTTGTTTCAATCAACTCAACGACTTCTTTACCGAGGTAGAATGGTTGTTGCACGATAAGCCAGTGAGGGAATACGATTATTATTACGACCAGATTGTATGTGTAGGAGAGTTGTTGAGTACATCGATAGTGAGTTTTTATCTGAATGAAATAGGCATCAAAAACACCTGGAACGATGTGCGTGATATTGTTCGTACCGACAATAATTTCCGGGATGCAACGATAGATTGGAAACGAACTGCCGAAGCTGCTAAAAGCATCATAGACTTTACCAAAGCCAATATCTACATCACCCAAGGGTTTGTAGGGGCTACGGATGACAATGAAAGCACCACTTTGGGAAGAGAAGGAAGCGATTTTTCGGCTGCCATATTTGCCAACATCTTTAATGCTGAGTGCCAAACAATCTGGAAAGATGTAGAAGGCGTGATGAATGCCGACCCAAAAGCATTTCCCGAAGCGCAGATATTATCGGAACTAAGCTTTGATGAAGTGATAGAAATGGCGTACTACGGGGCACAGGTTATTCACCCTAAAACAATAAAGCCATTGGAGAATAAAGGCATTCCCCTACACGTGAAATGCTTTTTAGATAGTAGTTTGCCCGGTACGGTCATCACCAAAAAACATCCTAAGAATCTGCCACCTATTTATGTGGTGAAAGAAAAACAAGTGTTGGTACACTTACATAGTCAGGATTTCTCATTCGTTGGTGATGAGCCCATTATTGCTTTATATCAAATATTTAAAGACATAAAGATAAAGCCCAACCTCATACAAACCGGTGCCATAAGCTTGCAATTGTGTGTAGACGACCGACCAGAAAAGGTGGAACAACTAGCTGCTGCAGCATCTTCAATTTTTGATGTTCAGATAGAAAAAGGGCTGTCGTTATTGAGTATAAGGCATTATAATGCAGACATTATAACCAGATTAACGGAAGGAAAACAGATTCTGTTAGAACAGAAGACCACCGATACTTTACAGGTAGTGTACAGAGGATAGGCTTAACATTTATCCATAGCAATGTTGAAGGTGTTCGCAGTGCCTGCCTTTATTTTTACGATAGCAACGTGCTCTTCATAACCAGTTTTATTAAAAATGGCTATTCCTCTGCCTGCTTTTGTTTTTAAATAGGTTACTTTACCATCCCCGTCACTTGTTGGCGTTTCTTCCGATTTGTCTATCGAGGCCTCTACATTGTTTAGGGGCAATCCAGTTTTACTATCAGTGATGGTGAAAGTAAGGGTTGTAGGAGTTGCCTCTTCCTCCTCTGGTCTGGAACAAAGGGCTACTAAATCTGCAAAAAAATCATGATGTGATTCCTTATAGTTACTTGAAGCTTCGAAGATGTACAATATATCAGTTTCAGTATTCTTTAAATATGCTTTAAAGTTTGCCGTTAATTCTGGCGATAGCCTATCTCTTTGCAAAGAAGAGCCAGGCGTATTTACGAATGCATTAATGTTTGATTCTAACTTTAGTATCTGCTTTTGGGTGATGTAGTCGGGAGATAGGTCTTTAATTTTTTCACTTAATAGTCTCGATGCTTTTCTCAAGCGTTCTTCTGAAACAATATCATTTGCATAAGAAAAGTATAAGTACCACACTTTTACTTTTGTAAACCAGCCCTCTATGCCTAAAGAATTAAGTCTTGATGTTGCTATTTCTAAAAGGTCGCTTGCAAAGGTGCAGACTTCTCTTTTCGATCTGGTTTTATCGTGATTCTGTATAACGAGGTCTTGCAATATTTCTTCCTTTGTTTCCGCTACATTCTGTTGGTCTTTTACTAGTTTTCCGTAAAAGTGAACCAATGTTTCATCGTTTTCAAAGATTTTCATATTTAATGTCAGGAAATCAATTACGGCAATGTTGCGTTTCATTTTTGCCATCTGCAAGTCAGTCATTCGAAAATTTTGTATAAATCTAAGGGTAATAATTGAAATATCCCATAAAAGGCTTTTCAATAAGCTACCCAACCCCTTTGTTTTCCTTACTTTTGGTGCCCTCAATGAGAGTTGTTATTCATTAATAAAAGAATAGTTTAGTACAGAAATACAATGGAATTAAGCAAGAATTTTGAGCCGTCATTAATTGATAGTAAGTGGTACGAGCATTGGTTACAGAAAGATTACTTTAGTAGTAAGCCCGATGGAAGAGAGGCTTTCACTGTAGTAATTCCTCCTCCCAACGTTACAGGAGTGTTGCACATGGGCCACTGTTTAAACAATACTATTCAGGATATTTTGGTGCGTCGAGCAAGAATGCAAGGCAAGAATGCGTGTTGGGTTCCTGGTACCGACCATGCCTCTATAGCCACAGAAGCTAAGGTGGTAGGCATGTTGAGAGAAAGGGGTATTGCGAAATCTTCTTTATCTAGAGATGAGTTTCTGGGTTATGCGTGGGAATGGAAGGAGAAATATGGGGGTATCATCTTACAACAGTTAAAGAAGATTGGTTGTAGCCTCGATTGGAATCGTACTTCCTTTACCATGGATGCCGATTACTACAAATCGGTTATTGATATCTTTATCAATTTACATGAGAAGGGTATTATCTATCGTGGGTTAAGGATGGTAAACTGGGATCCTGTTGGTAAAACAGCCCTTAGCGATGAGGAAGTAATTTTTAAGGACATTGATAGCAAATTGTACTATGTAAAGTATCCTTTTGCGGACGCCCCTTCAGGGGATGGGGGTTTTATGATGGTAGCTACCACTCGTCCTGAGACTATTTTAGGCGACGTTGCCATTTGCGTAAACCCTGCCGATGAACGGTATAAAGCATGGATTGGAAAGGAAGTTACCGTTCCAATCATAAACCGTAGGATTCCTATTATTGCAGATGAATATGTAGATGCCGAGTTCGGTACAGGTGCTTTGAAAATTACACCTGCACACGACAAAAATGATAATGAAATAGGCCGCAAACACAACCTCAAAACAATTGATACCCTCGATGCAGAAGGTAAGTTTGTAGCCGATGGATTACTAGACGAGCATCCTTCCGATTTAATCCTTTCTTATGTTGGCGTGGATAGGTTTGTATTAAGAAAGAAGATTGTAGAAGACATTGCGGCTTTAGGTCAGATAGAAAAAATTGAAGATTATAAAGGTCAGGTAGGCACTAGCGAACGTACAGGTGCGGTGATAGAATCGAGGTTGAGCCTGCAGTGGTTTATGGATATGAAAGGATTTATTAAGAAGAATCCCGAAGTATTAGATGCCGTTATGAGCGATGAGATAACCTTCCATCCTGCAAAAACAAAGAATACTTACAAACATTGGTTAGAGAATATTAAAGACTGGTGTATCAGCCGTCAGTTGTGGTGGGGGCAACGGATTCCTGCATGGTATGATGCAAAAGGAAACGTATTTGTAGCTAAGACCGAAGCAGAAGCTTTAGCTAAGGCGCAGGCAATAGATTCGACAATTACCCTTAATGACCTGTTTCAGGATGAAGATGTGTTGGATACCTGGTTCTCTTCGTGGTTATGGCCAATAGAGGTTTTTAAAGGAGTCAGCAATCCAGATAATGCAGAAATAAATTATTACTATCCAACAACCACCTTAGTTACCGGGCAGGATATCATCTTCTTCTGGGTGGCTAGGATGATAATGGCTGGGTATGAATTTAAGCACCAGTTGCCATTTAAAGATGTGTATTTCACCGGAATGGTGCGAGACAAACAAGGTCGTAAAATGAGTAAACAGTTGGGTAATTCACCCGATTTGTTAGGACTGATTGATCAATATGGAGCAGATGCTGTTCGTTTTGGTATCATGATTGCTTCCCCGGCTGGTAACGATTTGTTGTTTGATGAATCTTCTTTAGAACAAGGCCGCAACTTCAATAATAAGTTATGGAATGCCCTTAAGCTGGTGAAGATGTGGGAAGGTAGGGTAGAAGAAAGTAATAAGTCGTCAGTAATAAGTCATAAGTCAGATACAGGTGCTTCACTTACAACTTACAACTTACAACTTACGACTACTCAGGCTCTCTTCCCTGTTGCTTGGTTCTCTTCCCGCCTGCATCAAGTAAAAAAAGAGGTAGAAGTGTTAATGAATCAATTTAAACTAAGCGAAGCATTAAAGACTATTTACTCCTTGGTTTGGGACGATTTCTGTAGCTGGTATCTCGAGTGGGTGAAGCCCGGTTTCGAACAACCAATCAGTAAGGAAGTCTATGAAAAGACAGTTGGCTTTTTTGAGGAACTCATGCAGTTGATTCATCCTTTTATGCCCTTTGTTTCGGAAGAGATCTATCATTTATTGAAGGAACAATCGGATGATTTGTGCGTTAAGGTAAACGCTCCTGTTGGTGTTACTGATGCCGATACCTTGCAACAAGGTGAACTTTTAAAACAAGTGATTACGGCTTTGCGTGATGCAAGAAATAAGAATCAGATTAAGCCTAAAGAGACTATTCAATTGCATATTCAAACAGCAGATAAAGCCAATTATAAAGCGATAGAATCTATTCTTACTAAACAGGTGAATGCTGCTTCTATTACTTATACCAATGCTACCGTTGCCAACACCATTGTGGTAGCTGTAGAAACGGATAAGTTTTATATAGAAAGCGAAAAGGAGTTGGATACAACTGCTTTAAAACAAGAGTTATTAAAGGACTTGGCACACCAGCAAGGCTTCTTAGAGTCTGTATTAAAGAAGTTAAGCAATGAACGTTTTGTACAGAATGCAAGACCAGATGTGATTGAGTTAGAAAGAAAAAAACAAGCAGATGCAGAAGCAAGAATCAAGACTATTGAAGAAAGTCTCGCTAACATTTAAAGCAGGGGTCATTATTGCGGTTCTTATTTTGCTATTATCATCCAGGCTTTATGCGCAGAACTGGGATGTTAATCTATTGAATAATATTAATCCTTCCAACCCTTCATCAACGGTCTGGCAAAAATCTACGGCATCAGTCTATCCTGTTTCGGCGGGTATTCCTGCCGGTATATTACTGGCTGGTTATATCAGTCATAACAAGCTGGCGCAACAAAAAGGATGGAAGATTGTGGGTGCACTCGCAGTAAATACAGTTATCTCACAAGGGTTAAAATACGCCATCAACAGAGAACGTCCTTACGAAAAGTATCCATCAATTATTAATCCTTACGATAGGACCGAGCAAGGCAAGTCCTTTCCTTCGGGGCATACCTCCACCGCCTTTTCATTGGCTGCCTCCATGTCTATCGAATGTAAGAAATGGTATGTGGTGGTACCTGCCTATACCTATGCGGCGGCTGTTGGTTATTCTCGCCTGTATCTTGGAGAACATTATCCAACAGATGTGTTGGCAGGTGCTGCAGTGGGTATTGGTAGTGCTTATTTGAGTAACTGGTTGCAACATAAGTTTTTTAAACAGAAATAAAATTGTCAGATGACCTCACCTAAACCCTTTATTGAGATACGTAAGGCGGTGCACTCCGATATCTCTGCCATACAGGAGATTGCCGAAATTACCTGGCCGGTTGCTTATGGTAAAATTATTACCGAAAAACAAATCCGGTATATGCTAGACAACAGGTATAATAATGATATTATAGAAAAGGAGATGTTTTTGGGCGATACCTATCTGATGGCAGAACAGGACGGCATCGCCATTGGATATGCTTGTATTAAAGCTAGAGAAAATGGTATTTATAAATTAGATAAACTATATGTGAATCCTACGAAACAGAAGACTGGTGCTGGTAAAATGTTATTACAAGCGGTGATAAAACTAATTTTAGATTCGAAGGGAAGGGAGCTGATTTTACAGGTTAATCGTAGGAACCCTGCAGTAGGCTTCTATACGAAGATGGGCTTTATTATTGCCAGGGAAGAAGATTTTAGTATTGGCAATGGCTATTTTATGAAAGATTATGTAATGTCGCTTTTGTTGAATAATTAATGATCCTGATTTGGAACTAAAATTTTATACAAATAGTTAGTACAGAATATTATAATTGAATAAACGGGATACGAATACAAATAACCTTATAATAAAATGTAAAGGGTCAATATAAAAATTAATATTTTGAAACTGACCGCCACTAATTATTTCTATTATTCTTCCTTCTTATCGGGCATAAAATATTGCTCATATTTCTTCATTACTTCAGCAGGAAGTTCCTTGCCATTAATAATAATTTTATTATTAATCACTTCTACTTTCACATTATTGCCTTCTACTAATCCATCCTTCTTAAGCGCGTCTAATAAAGCATCTGTCTGAGTTCCCGGATTCTTGAGAGAAACACTTTTAGTAATGCTTTCTACACTATCCCCATCTAACACTTTCACTTCAATGGTTTTAATGTTTCCTTGAGGTGGTTTTACAACAGCAGTCGTTTTATGCATTTGAGCTAAAGTAGGAGCAATCACCAACGAAACAATACTCATCAATTTGATAAGGATATTCATAGAAGGGCCAGACGTGTCTTTAAATGGATCACCCACCGTATCTCCAGTTACGGAAGCTTTGTGTGGTTCTGATTTTTTATAATACATCTGTCCATTTATCTCTACCCCTTTCTCAAAGCTCTTTTTGGCATTGTCCCAAGCACCGCCAGCATTATTTTGAAATATACCCATCAAAACACCACTTACAGTAGCCCCTGCTAAGAATCCTCCCAATGCTTCTGGACCTAATAAAAACCCAATCAGCAAAGGGGATATTATGGTGATTGCACCGGGCAACATCATCTTTTTCAACGAAGCTTCTGTAGAGATGGCAACACATTTATCATATTCTGGCTTGCCTGTTCCTTCCATAATACCAGGGATAGTTCTAAACTGACGACGAACTTCCTCTACCATCGCCATTGCCGCTTCCCCTACTGCACGTATTGCCAAAGAAGAAAAAATAAATGGAATCATACCTCCGATGAATAAAGAGGCTAATACATCTGCTTTATAAATATCTATATGCTGGTTGTTTGGCATGGCAACACCAACAAATGCAGCAAATAAAGCCAAGGAAGTAAGCGCGGCTGAAGCAATAGCAAAACCTTTTCCACTAGCCGCTGTGGTGTTACCAACAGCATCTAGTATATCTGTTCTTTCACGAACTTCAGGTGCCAATTCACTCATTTCAGCAATACCACCCGCATTATCTGCAATGGGGCCGAATGCATCTATTGCGAGTTGCATTGCAGTGGTTGCCATCATTCCTGCTGCTGCAATGGCAACGCCATATAAACCAGCGCAAGCAAAAGAACCATATATACCTCCTGCCAATACTATGATTGGTAAGAAAGTACTTTCCATACCTATGGCCAAACCACCAATGATATTTGTTGCATGACCCGTAGCTGACTGACGGATAATACTCAATACAGGACGCTTTCCCATTGCGGTATAATATTCTGTGATGATACTCATGAGCGTTCCTACAATTAATCCTACCGCAATAGCGCCCAATACACCATTTCGGGTAAATGTAAGTCCACGCAAAACCATTGTCTCGGGTAATATATAACTAACAATAAAGTAAGAAGCAATTGCAGTAAGTATCATGGAGCCCCAATTTCCCATATTCAATGCCTTCTGAACATGGTGAGTAGTAGCACCCACTGTGTCACTAATGCGTACAAAGAAAGTTCCTATTATAGATAACAAGATACCTGAAGCAGCAATAAGCATTGGAAGAAGGATTGGAGAGAGACCATTAAACTTGTCGCCAGTGGCAATCGTTTCTTGCCCTAAAACCATGGTTGCTAATACGGTAGCTACATAGCTCCCAAATAAATCTGCTCCCATACCAGCCACATCTCCAACATTGTCGCCTACATTGTCCGCAATCGTTGCAGGGTTGCGAGGATCATCTTCTGGTATGCCTGCTTCTACTTTACCCACTAAATCGGCTCCAACATCAGCAGCTTTGGTATATATACCACCTCCTACACGTGCAAATAAAGCAATGCTTTCTGCTCCAAGGGAGAAACCTGTGAGTACTTCAATGGTGCGAAGCATTCCTGTAGCATCTCCATCGGGAGAAAAGAAATGTTTGATAATTAAAAACAAACCACCTAAACCCAGTACTGCAAGCCCCGATACACCAAGTCCCATTACAGAACCACCAGTAAAAGAAACATGCAATGCTTTTGCTAAGCTTGTTTTGGCAGCTTGTGCCGTACGAACATTTGCTTTAGTAGCAACCCGCATACCAATGTATCCAGCGGTAGCACTAAAAACTGCACCCACTACAAATGAAAGGGCTATAGTCCAGTGACTACCTTCATTTTTACTAGCCATGAAGCCTAATAGGAAAGCTACAATCACAACAAAGTATCCAAGAATCTTCCATTCGGCTTTCAGGAAGGCCATTGCGCCTTCGGCAATGTAAGTACTGATTTCTTTCATGCGGTCTCCACCAGTATCTTGCTTGGCTACCCAATTGAATTGAATGAGGGTGTAAAGAAGACCGATAACGCCCATTGCGGGAACCGCGAAAAATAGTGAACTGTTTATAAGCATGCTAAATCGTTTTTTTAAATTACTATTTGTTGGCAGCAAATCTAGCGAAAACGATTGCAGTTATCAAAATATTTTATAATAACTATAATTTTTATTTGACTATGGAAGTAAATTCCTCAAGTTTTTACTTCAAAAGATATACTATTTTAATTAAGATAAAAATATTTGACATCCCTATTTCATGTTGGACATAATGTTAAAATATTGATGAAATTCAATACAGTAAAGGGTTTTATGTATTGATTCATTGTTTTGATATCATAAAACAGAGAATAAGATAGTTTAATAGTCTTGGAATCTACGCTTATTTTTGTTTTGCAATTGAGGGTAATAAGTTACTAAGAAAGCAAAAAGTTAAGCTACTTCAAAAAGCTCAAAAATATAATTCGAAGATTTTTCATATGGCAAGCAATCGTTAGAGGTCTACCTGTTTCTACAGGGAGACCCTTTTTTTTTAGCGATATTCTGCAAAAGGATTTTACTGACTTTCTTAAATCCTTCAAACACAAACCCCGTTTATTTAAGTATAATCCAGTTAGGAACTAGTTTGACTAGTACACACAAGTCATCC
The DNA here is from genome assembly GCA_903883945.1 of uncultured Chitinophagaceae bacterium. Taxonomy (GTDB): domain Bacteria; phylum Bacteroidota; class Bacteroidia; order Chitinophagales; family Chitinophagaceae; genus Parasediminibacterium. Next base: position 15,990 of record CAISCV010000137.1, read on the forward strand.
TACGGAAGAATGGTGCGAGTATCTATTGACGTGAACTTAAACAGATAGCCAACAATCTTAGCGAAGCCACGCGTAACAAACCGGAAAGATGATACAACCCTGTGAGTGTGATGGTTTAGCAGTTGATCACAGTTACCCTAACGATAAGAAAAAAATAACTTGCATAAAAGGAATAGAAGGAAAAGTGTTCAGATAAGATTCTGGAATAATGGAGCATTGCTGCATCAACCGCCTTGACTGATGTTTTCATACGCTTTTAATAGGCGTTTTAATTATTTAATGCTTACTTCAGATATAGAGCATATGCTTTTATTCTTACTTATATAGATTACTATTCAACACCAAATAGTCCACTCATCCTCCTTTCCAACCACACAAATCCCCTCCCCTCCCACAAATATCACTTCTAATGTACAATCAATCAACAATAACTCAAAAACACTAGCACCAATGTGAATTGTTTGGGGTTATTGTGCGTTATACCAACCCCAAATACTTTCAATTCATATTTAATCTATTGCAACTAATAGGATTGAACGCTCTTTTATGTTAGTTGCAATGCGCTTTACACGAAATGACAGTCATTCATATTAAATGATTTGCACTTTACAAGAATGAACGTTCATCCATGATAGTTTCTGTGCGTTTTACATGAAATAACAGTCAATCATGTTAAATGATTTGCGCTTTACATGAATGAACGTTCATACCTGTTAGTTGCTGTGCGTTTTAGATGAAATGACAGTCAATCATGTTAAATGATTTGCGCTTTAGATGAATAGGCGTTCATTTATGTTAAATGCTGTGCGTAATGCATGATTGAGTGTTAATCCATATTAATCGCAGCAGAATAGGTTTGGATTAACATAATTAATGAAAGAAGGCAAGGAAATGTTTATTTTTCATTATTGTTCGGGATGTAGCGTATTATACTTTTAAAGAACTACTTTCACCCAATCTAATTATTTAAATAAAGGACGACCTAATCATCCGCCCCTCATTTTCCTAGTTTCATACGTTTAAAAAGGTATTTAATCACTTTTCAAATTGTTGATCATGGCGAGATTATTTGTAAACCATTTCGAAATATTTACAAGGGGCAACTATAATAAGGCAGCCCATATTTTTAAACAACATATAGACAGCACCTTTGCCGACAGCGCAACAGTACCCATAGCGATGACCTGCTATAACCGAGCGAAACCTAAGTACGATATATTTAGTGCCTGCAACATCACCCACTCAAGCCAAACGGGCACACAAAGTGGTAAGGTATCTAGCATGAAAAGAATACTAAAGGGTATGACCTTACAGGTGGATGACTGGGAAGCCAAAATAAAAGCAGTATACGCCATTAATACAGAAGAATTTAAGACATTGTTTCCCCAAGGAAAGGAGCCATTTAATAGTGGAAGTCAACAAAAACGGGTGGATGTAGTGGCTACCTTGTTGTTAAATATTGGAACAGATGCGAGTTTGGCAGCGGTGAAGTTACTTGTTCAAGACTTTTATGATACCATGTTTGCATCGTTTAATACAAAGGATGTATCTAAAAAATCTACCAAAACGGACAGTAAAGCAACCGAAAAAGCACGCAAAGCAATGTGCAATGTGATGCAAGGAAATTATGGGTTGATAACCGATGAATTTCAAGAAGATCTGACATTAGGCGAAAAGTATTTTGATGAAGCTTATATGGGTAATAAGTTGCAGGTGATTTTTAATTTGAAGATTAAAATGCTTACAACCAAAAAGATTCTTAAACGCACATTTGCCCATCCGCTCACACAGCAATTGCAGATTATCAACAACAGCAACACCGTGCTACACCTATTTTTAGGTGCCAACAAAATGAGTGTGATAGGTACCGTATTTGTAACGATACCAACTATGAGTAACACGACGCATTTATTAACCGCATTTGGAAATCCTACCACAGAAACATTCTTGAAAGCATATAATACCGATGATAAGGTGAAGGCAGATATTACGGTGAAAGTGATTTGATAGTTGTAAGTGATTAGTTGTTCTGAACCATCTCGAACTTTATGAAAATACTTGCTAGGAAAGAAGCATTCTTTTATAACAATTCTGTTTTTTTAACTATGAAAAGGCTCCTTCGTGCCTCGCAGAAAAGCATACTAGGGGGCAAATTTAATTTCCGAAGAGGTCTAGTGTAATACAATTGGTATTTATTCGCACTAACAAATAGTTTTCATAAGGAAAACCCAACTAAAAAACAAACGAGAAGATGCAAAAGTAAAGGAAACCCTGTCTGTATTTTTGGCAAAAGATGCGGATGCGGAAGCGAGGAAGAAGGCAAAGGCCTTGTTAGTAGTTAGTAATTTACTTAGCTAATAGTACAATCAACAATTGAATGACGCCTATTACAAAACCGATTGTGCTAGATAGTATTCCAAGATAGGTTAATTGTTTTCCGATAGCATTTTTCATAAAAGCTTCTAGCTTGTTAATTTGAACTGCTTCAATTTTTGTTGCTATTAGTTTCTCTACATCCAAATCTTCTTTCATTCCATCAATATAATTCTTCATCAGTTCGGGAAAGAGGCTTTGCAATTCTTCTATGAATACAGATTTCAATTCTGTAATCGTGCTTTCCCCAATAAACATACTAATCACGGGCATCCTCTCGGCTAGTTTTACTCGAAGAAAATGGTCTATGTGTTTCTCAACAAAGGGCATCATCTTATCGATGTTGGATACGGACGTAATCTTTGTTTCTAGCTCGCTGATATATGGTTTTATCTCTTCATTTGCCAACTTTCCTAAAGTGCCAGCTATCTTTTTTTGATTCTTGGGTAGTATACCTTGAAATTGAATGCCAAAAAAGTTTTTTGGAACAGAAGGGGAGATCAATATTTTAATGGCTAAATAACTAACCAACCAACCTGCAAATGCACCAATAAAAGGAATGAAATAGATGATATAATGCACCTGGTTGGTATTAAAATAAAGCCTTGACCTTTTTCAAGCCAAGGCTAAATGATGAGTGGGAGAATGATGGGTCTCGAACCCACGACCTACAGTGCCACAAACTGTCGCTCTAACCTACTGAGCTACACCCTCCGTCCGTATTGGGCGGCAAAAATAGGGGATTTCTTCCTTATGAGTTGCATAGAATATAAGTAGTTTGTAAAAAAAGGGACTCTTATATTCAAAATATATGCAATAGCACAGCTAAAGACGCCTACTTAGAAGTTTTACTACTTAATGCCGTATTTATATTTGTATTTCTCAAACAATTGTTTCTGTTTATTATCCAGATTCACTGCTCTTCCTTGTATAAAAGCGTTGGTAACATTACTACTTTTCATATCCAATATATCGCCTTCACTTATTACTATATTGGCATCCTTTCCTAATTCCAAACTACCCGTTCTGTCCTCAATGCCTAGTATCTTGGCTGCATTTAAGGTAATTGATTGCAATGCTTCTTCTTTTGTCAATCCATAAGTTGCAAGTGTGCCTGCCATAAACGGCAAATTCCGTTGATTGTAAAATCCTCCCATCAGATCGGTATAAACTGTGAATACAATGCCTGCTTTTTGCAAGGCAGCCGCCGTCTTGTATGGTTGATCAACGGCGTCATCCTCAATTATTGGAAGACTATGTGGGTCTGCCAACACAATAGAAACATTATTTGCTTTCAAAAGGTCAGTAATCATCCAACAGTCGGTGGCACTTACTAGGGTCAACTTAAAGCCGAATTCCTTTGCAAGGTCAATGGCAACCATCATCTCTTTAACCAGATCACAATGAACAAAAAGTATTTTAGTTCCATCAAACAAACCCCTTACAGCTTCAAACTTTAAGTTTGTCGCTGTGTGATTCCCTTCAGCCAGATACCCTTTTGCTTCCTTAAAGAACACTTTTATCGCTTCCACTTTATCCAATCCCTTCTTAACGGCGTCTTCTGTAGTAGGTGCCCCCCAACGGTTGAGGTTAATCAGCGAAGGCATATTTAGATGAATACCGTTATCAATCTTGTAAGCCGCATCTTCCCAGTTCCATGCATCCAATTGAACCACTGAAGAATTTCCACTGATAGTTCCTCCCTCTGGGACGATATTAGCAAGCAAAACCCCGTTACTTTTCACTGTATTTATTACCTTACTGTCTGTATTATACGCCACTAATGACCTGATGGCTGCATTGTTATCCCCTAATTCCTCATTGTCTCTTGTAGATTTGGTACTCTCTACTTCAATCAAACCCAACTTGGTATTCGCTGCAATAATTCCAGGGTAAATCTGTTTTCCCGTAGCATCTATTACTTCGGTATTGGCAGAAGTAGCTGCTTGAGTAGGCATAATAACATCGGAAACACGCACAATCTTACCATTTGAAAACGTTATACTTCCCTTTTCAATTACTTTTCCATTTCCAATATGTATCGTTCCTCCAGTGATAGTAATTGTTTTTGTTTGCGCTGGTGAGGGGTGCATATTCTCTTGCGCCATTCCTTTTTCTGATATTACGGCTGTGAAAATCAGTATATAAATCAGTAATTGTCTCATACTTTTTTGTTTTATTAGTTTAATTAATTTCCTTGCACTCCCGTTGCTAGGCTTCTACTTTTAATCCTGTCCCATATCGTTTTACTATCTCCGCTTCCGTCTTCCTCGCAATAGTTTTCCGATTCAATAGCTGCTACTGCTGGTGTTGTTTTGTCGCCATTCTTCTTTGCGGCAATCATTTTCTGTATCAATCTTTCCTTTTCCTTAGCAATTATTTGTTGTTGCAAAGCATCTTTTTCCCGATCGAAGTACACTACGCCGTCCACCATGGTAACCAACGATTTTGCATAGATACTTAAAGGATGATCGCTCCAAAGCACTAGGTCTGCATCTTTACCCACCTTGATACTGCCCGTTCTTTCAGCAATATGAAGCATTTTAGCAGGGTTCAATGTTACCATTTTAAGGGCATCTTGCTCATCCATGCCGCCATATTTTACACTCTTGGCAGCTTCTTGGTTAAGACGTCTAGCCATTTCTGGATCGTCGGAATTTATCGCTACATTCAAGCCTTCTTTTTGCATCAATGTAGCGTTCTGTGGTATCGCATCGGCAACTTCCATTTTATAGGCCCACCAATCGGAGAAAGTACTGGTATAAGCACCGTGTTGCTTCATCTTATCTGCCACTTTGTAGCCTTCCAATATGTGTGTGAACGTGTTTACCCTGAAATTATATTTCTCTGCAATCCTCATTAGCGCAGTTATCTCACTTTGCACATAACTATGGCAGGTAATGAAACGCTTTCCATGTATAATCTCGCACAATGTTTCCAATTCCAAGTCCTTTCGCTTGTTGGGCCCTTGTTTTTCGTAGTCAGTGGCGCGTGTAAAGGCATCATTCAGCAGTTCTTCTACCCCCATTCTGCTGTCCGGAAAGCGATTATTACCCCAAGTTTGGTAACTACGTTTAACATTTTCTCCTAGCGCAAACTTTATAAATGGATCCCAGCCAAGCACTTTCATTTGCTCGGCATTGGCACCCCATCGAAGCTTAATCAGTTGTGTTTGCCCCCCAATAGTATTGCAACTTCCATGAAGAATGTGTGAAGTGGTAACACCTCCACTCAATTGTCTGTATATATTTATGTCTTCAGGGTAAATGGCATCTGCTATCCGTACTTCTGCCGTTACGCTTTGCGAGCACTCATTCACACCTCCTGTAACCGCTATATGGCTATGCTCATCTATGATACCGGGCGTCAGATGTTTACCTTTTGCATCTATTACCTGTACATTTTTATACTTTCCTTCATCCAAATTCTTTCCTATCGCTGCTATTTTACCATCCTCCACCAACACATCTTCTTCTAGTTTGCCAGCGCTTTCATTTGTCCATACCATTGCTCCTTTAAAAAGTATGGTTTCGGGTGTTTTTAAAATATTGGAGCCGTAGCCATCAAAGGGGTACGTCACTTCACTTCCAATAGCTGCTAATCCTTTGCTGGTCTTTGGTGTATCAATTACAGGTTTCTCTGTTTCAGTTTTTATTGCATTCCAGCTTACCCATTTTCCCCCAATCTGCTGTCCTGTTCCTGCCCAAAGTTCATTTTCTGCCACACCAGTCAGTCTGTAATTGTTAAGTGTGTCTTTTTTAAATGAAATAGTTAGCTTTATCAGGTTGTTCGTTAGTGAGATATCCACTTTAGCCGTATCATTTTTAATCAGTTCTGCAGTTGGTGCAGTCGCATCCCCTTTTACTGTCAATTTATAAGTTTCACTGCCTATAGTCAGGTCATATTTTCCCTTTATATTCTTCCAGCCGTTCTCTTTAACGTTATAGTTTTCGCCTTGAACCCAATTATCATAGATAGACATCTTATCAGAAAAGATAGTATCAGAAGTGATAATGAAATTAGCCACTTTACCGGCATCCAAACTACCCACTTTATCATAGATATTTAATAATGTAGCGGGCGTTTTGGTTAATGCATCAAAGGCTTTTTGTTTGCTTAGACCATATTTTATAGCTTTACGAAGGTTGGTCCAGAATGCAGAAATATCCTTCAAGCCATTGGTTGTCAAGGCAAAATTTATCCCTTCCTTTTCCATTGTTCCCGGATTCGTTGGTGCTAGTTCCCAATGCTTCAAACTTCGTAATGAAACAAAACGGGCATCTGTAGGATCCTCAACATCCATCGGCATCGGGAAGTTGATGGGGATAATAAACGACCCGCCAGTTGCCTTTATCTCTTTAATGCGTTGGTATTCGTCTCCCGCGCCACGGAAAATGTATTGTACGCCATACTCATCGCCTACTTTATCCGCTCGTAGCACCATCCATTTGTCGGCACACTCAAATATTTGTGGCAAATTCTGGTTGTCATTCCACGCTTGCAACGACAGATTGACCCCTTCGGTCGCGGGCTTGGTCTTGTACCATGCAGCATCCAGAAAAGTTTGTCTAAGTAAGGCAATTGAACCCATCAATGAGCCGGGATAATCTTGTGTGCTGCTTCCCTTATCAAAAGAATAATGGGCAGAGGCACGTTCTTTTAGGATGACTTTATTTTCTTTTTGATTAGCAAGAGAAACTACTAACCCTGTACCTCTCGCAATGCCATCCGGTACATGAGTGAGCACCGTTCCGAAGCCTGCACCGCGATATTCTTTGGCTTTAGATTCATTTACATTGAAACTTTGCGAAGCGTCCCGTTCCGATACAATAGCCTGATTCCAGCCGTAAGCTCCTTTTTTATTAGATACCATCTGATAACCACTAAATGGCCCTGTTGATTCTCTTTTAGGCATTTGCTCTCCATAATCCGTATAAATATCTATGAAGGACGGGTAGATGAATTTCCCTTTACAGTCTACCACCACTGCATCTTTAGGAAGCTTTACAGTAGTACCAACAGACACTATCTTACCTTGTCTGATAACTAATGTCCCGTTGGAAATGACCGTATTTGCATCCTTTTGTATGGTAGCGTTCACAAATGCGTAGCACCTTTCACGCGGATTCTCTATATCATTGATGGGATACGTTTCCTGTGCAAAAATGGAAATGGCAGATAAGATACATAAGATTGTACCCAGCGTAAATAGAAGTTTCTTTTTCATATAATGAATGCTTAGTGAAAGGAATACTTACGAAAATAGGGGTTAATCTATGAAATTAATTGACCGCTCATCCAATTTCTAGGTTGTGATTTATCTATTGTTATCTAATAACGTAAATTAAATACTTATAAAACCAAAAAAGGGACTCATTATGAGTCCCTTTAGAAGAGGTTCCGAGCGGATTCGAACCGCTGTAGGAGCTTTTGCAGAGCTCTGCCTAGCCACTCGGCCACAGAACCTTTTTTTGTTGAGGCTGCGAAAATAACGTTTCAAGTTGATACATCCTCCCTTAAATTTGAAAAAAATTAGTTTTTATGCATAGAATAGAAGAAAGTGAACTGATAATTAACAAAAGAGGTGCAATTTATCATGTAGATCTTCGTCCAGAAGAGATGGCAAATACCATAATTACTGTTGGAGACCCCGGCAGAGTGAAAGAAATAAGTAAATACTTCGATAAAATTGAAGTACAGAAAGAACACCGTGAATTTGTTTCTCATACAGGCTACATCGGCAAGAAAAGGTTATCAGTAGTATCTACAGGTATCGGTCCAGACAATATAGACATTGTACTAAATGAACTGGATGCCTTGGCAAACATCGATTTCGAAACACGAACTGTAAAACCAAATCTTACACAGCTTACTTTTATAAGGTTAGGAACTAGTGGTTCTTTACAACGAGACATACCCGTAGATAGTTTTGTTGCTGGTACTCATGGACTTGGATTAGACAATCTATTACACTTTTATCGTTTTGAAAATAACGATGAAGAGCAACAATTATATAACGACTTTATAGTACACACGCAACTAAATGGCACAGTAACCCCTTATGTCGCATCTGCGAGTGCCGCTTTATTAAAACATTTTGTAGATGGCTTTCACCATGGCATCACGGTAACTTGCCCTGGCTTTTATGGTCCTCAAGGAAGAGTATTACGTATGAAACTAGCCAATCCTAATTTGATAGATCAATTAACCACATTTAGATTTGGCAATCGGTTTATCAGCAACTTCGAAATGGAAACTAGCGCTATTTATGGAATGAGTAAAATATTAGGTCATCAATGTTTGAGTTTAAATGTGATTGTTGCAAATAGAGTGAGCAAACAATTCAGTAAAGATGGTGCCGCTGCAGTAGAAGAATTGATACAAAAAGGATTAGGAATAATTGAAGGAATATAAGATTGATAATTAGTAATTGAAAATTGAAATGGAACTTACATTTTATAAATACCAGGGGACAGGAAATGACTTTGTAATAATGGACAACAGGGAGGGAAACATTAGCTTAACTACCGAACATGTAAAGTTTCTGTGCGACAGAAAGTTTGGTATAGGCTCAGATGGCTTGATGTTATTGAATACGAATAAAGACTACGACTTTGAAATGGTCTATTATAATGCTGACGGAAATGAAGGTAGTATGTGTGGCAACGGTGGTAGGTGTTTGGTACAGTTTGCATTCGATAAAGGCATCAAAAGAGATAAATACAAGTTTATTGCTACGGATGGCGAACACGACGCCACTTTTAGTGAAGGTTGGATAAACCTTAAAATGAAAGACGTAACTGAAGTTATTGTAAACAGAGACGCTTATATTGTTAATACAGGTAGCCCTCATTATGTAAAGCCAACAAATGATGTACTAAATCTAAACGTCTACGAAGAGGGAAAAGCTATCAGATATAGTGACGATTTTAAAGAAGTAGGCATCAACGTAAACTTCGTAGAACAACTAGACGAGGACTTAATTAGAGTTCGTACATACGAAAGAGGCGTAGAAAATGAAACCCTTAGTTGTGGAACTGGTGTAACAGCCTCTGCACTATTTTTTGCGCAGGATGGGCTTGGTTTTAATAGAGTAGAAGTAACTACTTTAGGAGGAAACTTAGCAGTAGAATTCGATAAAGTATCAGACAACAAATTTGAGAACATCTGGCTTTGCGGTCCCGCTAAATTTGTATTTACAGGAACAATTAACGTTTAATCATAAATATCAAACTCTTCTATACAATCGTTTAATAACTTTTATTGAATAAGTTGCAATATGTATAGACTAAGGTATTACTTATTTATTTTTATTTTGAGTGATATTCTTTGCATTTTAAATGTATTTAATGCCTGTTCTCAAAAGAATCCTCATGCTACATACGCTCCTCAGGACACATTCTTTCTTGCTAAAAAACCAGGCCTTTGGGGAAGAATAGGTAAAGCATTATCTGGCAATTCCCCCTTAAGTCAAGGAAGCATGCCAGCTACAAAGAACGTTGAAGAATTTGCTAAGTTCAAGGGCAAAACTATCCGATATATATATATTCACAATGTAAGTTTTGGTACTTCTGTAAATGATACGAGTAAAGTATTTAAAAACTTCTTAGTAAATACGGTCAATCATATTCACAAACCAACCAAAAAAACACTCATCAATAATAACCTTTTCTTTAAAGAAGGAGACCTTCTTAGTCCAAATACTATAGCTGAAAATGTTCGTTATTTAAGAAGCCTCCCCTACTTTCAGGACGCAAGAATTGAAGTAGTACAAGTTCCACGTAATCCCGATGAAGTAGATATAAGAGTATTCTACAAAGATGTATTCTCCTTCTCAGTAGTAACAGATATTTCTAACAAAGCATTATTTGTTGAATTAAGAGACCTTAACATCATGGGTACAGGTCAGCAATTAACAATCCAGAACTTATATGACCCATACAGAAGTCCAAGCTATGGTTCGGGAATACAGTATGTAAAAAGAAACGTTGGGAACTCATTTGCAAATCTCTCACTAGGATATCAAAACATTTCTAGCTCATATAGTAGTGGAAAAAGAGATGAAAGCTTTGTCTCTGCTCTAATTTCCCTTCCACTTGTAAGCCCTTACTACACGTGGACGGGTGATGTTGAAATATCAAAACACTATAATAAAAATAAATACACCTCCGATTCATTATTTAAATCAGACAATATTTATGATTATACAAATTATGATGGATGGGCTGGCTACAATATTAGCGGACGCAATTCCATGCACGAACAGATAGTCAGAAAAACAAAGCACTTCCTCGCATTAAGACTCACTGATAAAATATTCAATACCCTGCCAGGCAAATATAAAACGGTATACAACCCTCAATATGCAAACATCAAAAGTGTTTTGGGTTCTTATACTTTTTTTAAACAAGAGTACTATCACTCAAACTTCATTTATGGCTTTGGAAGAAATGAAGATGTCCCCGAAGGTTATAATCTGTCCTTTATAGCAGGCTGGACAGACAAAGCCGAAATTCAACGCCCGTATACAGGCATCAATATTGAAGATAATTACTTTACCGAAGGCAAAAATTATTATGATTACGCTTTAAAAATTGGCGGATATTACTACGACAATAGACTAGAAGATTTTAGTACACTACTTCAATTGAAAACATTTACCAAACTTAGAAAACTTGGCAATAGCAGGTGGTACTCCCGACATTTCTTAAGTGGAAGTATTGTACATCAGTTTAATAGAAAATTAGATGCCCCCTTAACGCTAAATAGTACTTATGGAATCCCTCAATTCTCGGGCGATTCCTCAACCCAATCTACATCAAGGGCAACCTTCAACTGTGAGTCAGTTTTATATAATACTTGGAGACTCGCTGGTTTTAGTTTTGCCCCCTTCATTTTCTCAAACTTAAGTTTTCTAAAGACCGACTTTATAAATGGCAACAATAGTTTTGGAAGCACTATTGATGGCTATGTTGGCAGCGGATTTGGGATAAGAACTAGAAATGAAAACCTTGTATTTGGTACGATAGAATTAAGATTCTTTTACTTCCCTCGTACAGTTGGCACAATGAGTCCATTCAGTATCAACTTATCATCCAATCTTCTCTTTACCTACAATAGCCAATATTTGGTTCGACCAGATTTTGTAGGCTTCAATTAAGAATAAAAGGAATAAGGGTTAAGGCGTAAATTATAAATTTTGATTACAACTTACAACCTATGACTTTTTACTTATGACTTATGTCTACTTCAAAAGAACGTATTTATTTATATCTTCCGCAGTAATGGTTTTATCCGAAAGTATTATCAATCGCTCCACCACATTACGAAGCTCTCTGATATTACCTGTCCAGTTATATTTCACTAGCGCTTCCAACGCCAATTTATCAATTGACTTTGTTTGCTGACCATAGTCTACCGCAATATCTTTCAGAAACTTATCTACCAATAAAGGAATATCCACTCGTCGTTCATTCAAGGATGGAACATGAATCAATATTACCCCCAACCGATGATACAAATCTAGCCTGAAATTCTTTGCCTCCACTTCCTTTAGCAAGTCTTTATTGGTAGCAGCAACCACACGAACATCTACATTTATTTCTTTGTCGCCACCCACCCTAGTTATCTTTCCTTCCTGTAGTGCACGCAACACTTTTGCCTGTGCCGATAGGCTCATATCCCCAATTTCATCCAGAAACAAAGTGCCCCCATTTGCTTGCTCAAACTTACCAATACGTTGTTTTATAGCCGATGTAAAAGAGCCCTTTTCATGCCCAAACAGTTCACTTTCAATCAATTCACTAGGTATCGCTGCACAATTTACTTCTACAACCGGGTTCTCACGTCTATTGCTTTTTTCATGCAACCAACGCGCCACCAACTCTTTGCCACTCCCATTTTCCCCTGTTACCAATACCCTCGCATCCGTGATGGCCACCTTTTCTATCGTCTCCTTTATTTTCTTAATGGCTTCACTCTCCCCGATAATTTCCTGTACTTTCGAAACCCTCTTCTTCAATATCTTAGTCTCCTTCACCAAATTGGTTTTATCCATCGCATTACGGATTGTAATAAGTAATCGATTTAAATCAGGTGGCTTCGAAATAAAATC
>CAISCV010000138.1 GCA_903883945.1 uncultured Chitinophagaceae bacterium
ATAAATGATAGTTGCGGTATGCGAAGTAGGGATGCCTTGCTTTAATACCTGCATCTTTTCCCTGCTTTCATCTGTGGCAAGGGCGAGAATCTGTTGCCAGTTTTCAGTACCTTCTAAAGTGTTGAAAGTAAATATCTTGATTAAAGAAGGAACATTGGCACTGATTTCTTTTATCTTCTGGTACAATTCGGCATCACTTACAAACATATATTTCACCTGCGCATCATTCAGAATGAAATCTATTTCGGGCAGACTAGTTGTAGGGTAAATAGGGATTAGTATGGCACCAATTTGTTGAACAGCCATATCCGTAATCACCCACTCGGGACGATTATTACTGATAATGCCAATCTTGTCAGCCCCCTCAGCAGTCATATCATTTCCGCTAATGCCGAGTGCAAGTAATCCTGCACTCAAAGTGTCTGCTAGATGTTGTACCTCAGGGGTACTATAAGGTTTCCAATCGCCGTTCTCTTTGGCAACGAACATATCCTTTTTAGGGAAATTCTGTAGCTGATAATCAATGCAATTAAAAAGTCGTTTGCCATATTTCATAAGGTCAATCTTTGTAAGTAACTACCGAACAGATAGTTGCGAAATAAAGGAAAAGGTAATAATTATTTAACAATGAAAATGGTTTTTTGTATTATTGCATTAAATACCTACCCCCGATTAGGCATTTAATGAGAAGTACCAACTTAAAAAACAACTTGATATAGTCTTGCAATGAAACAATTACTACTGATACGCCATGCAAAAAGCAGCTGGGATATAACTGTTTCTAAAGATTTTGATAGAGAACTCAACGATCGAGGTCACAGAGATGCACCCGAAATGGCAAAACGTCTTTTGAAGAAGAAAGTTTCTATTGATGCTTTTGTAAGTAGTACTGCAGTAAGGGCTTTTACAACCGCTGTTTACTTTGCCGATGCTTATGAAAAAGAAGGATATAAATCGTTAGATGTAATAGGTGTACCTAAACTATATCAGGCAGAACCAATTGTTTTTGAAGAAGTAATCACTGGGTTAGATGATGCTTTGGATACGGTAGCTATCTTCTCTCACAATCCGGGTATAACAGAATTTGTAAACGGATTAACGACTGCCCGTATAGACGATATGCCCACTTGCGGAATCTTTGCTATCAAAATAGAAACCGATAATTGGAAAGACTTTCTCTATGCTAAAAAATCATTCTTGTTCTTCGACTATCCCAAGAATAAGTAGTTACCACATAGACACAATAGGCACATAGAATAAGGATATAAAGGAAGAAACGGTTCACTTCCATACTACATAGACCTAGTTAATAAGTTATAAATTAGCACTTTCTATGTTTTCTAGTGGAATCTATCTATAACACTATGTTCCTACTGTGTCTATGTGGTTAATTGTTCTATTTGTTCTTTAAAAACAACTGCCAGTCCTCCAGCATCTTGCCTTTAAGTACACGAGGGAATTTATGCTGACCTCCAATTTTTCCTTTCTGATTCATGAAGTCCATAAACTCTTTTTCGCTCAATACCTCTACAAAAATATTCTTTAGGGCACTTTTGCGTTCAACAGCGTAATCATCGTTCAGTTCCTTTAGTTTATCATCAATAATGGTTGCAAGTTTAATCTTATCTACCGCATCATTGCAAGCCACATACCATTGATGGGCAAAGAAACTTTGATAAGGAATACCAGTTACGGTAAACTCAGGAATAGAAATATTTAGTTCTTCACTTGCAAGTTGAATGGCCTTGTTCATATTGTCCACACTCAGATGTTCTCCTACCAAACTTAAAAAGTGTTTAGTACGTCCTGTTATAATGATTTCACTTCTTGCTTTATCAACAAAACGAACTGTATCGCCAATCAAGTAACGCCAGGTTCCAGCACTAGTACTGATTAATAACGCATAATCCCTTCCTTCCTCAACTTCATGAATCATCAGTGCCTCTGGATGTTCTACCATCTCACCATCCGAATCGAAGTTGTCATCATTAAAAGGGACAAATTCAAAGAAGATGTGTTCATTCAAAACAAGCTTCATTCCCAATCCATTCTGCACATCTTGGTAAGCCAGAAAGCCCTCACTAGCTAAATAAGTTTCTATATATATAAGTGGTCTTTCAACCAGCTTCTCAAATCCTTTCTTATAAGGTTCAAAACTTACGCCCCCATGAACAAAGAAAGCAAGGTTAGGCCAGATATCGTGTATAGTTTTTAGATTATACCGTTCAATCACCATCTCCATACACATCTGTATCCATGCTGGTACACCTACCACAAAACCAATATCCCAATGAGGAGCCTTTTCTACAATCTCTTCCAACTTCTTTTGCCAGTCTTTTTCTTTAGCAATCTTCTTTCCTGGCTTATAAAAGGGTTGAAACCAAAAGGGCGCTTTCTTGGCAGTAATACCACTCAGGTCTCCAGCATAATAACCTGCCGAATAACGATCTAGCTGCGTGCTTCCTCCCAAGGTAAGCCAACCTTTACTGATAGATTTTACGGGGATGTCTTCGTAGTTCCTCAATCCGAAGAACTGCTTAATCATTACATTCTTATTCCCTTTAAGAATATCATTGGTAATAGGAATGTATTTACTAGCCGATTCTGATGTTCCGGAGGAAAGGGCGTAGTATTTTACTTTGCCGGGCCAACAAACATCAGGAACACCTTCCAGTGTTTTATACCACCATTGTTTGTAGAGCTTATTGTAATTGAATGTTGGCACTAATTCTTGAAACTTCTTTCCAACATGTTTGCTTAATAATACATCATCAAAACGATACGTCTGACCAAACTCGGTAAACCTTGCCTTACGCACTAACTTCTTCAGCACCCTCAATTGCATGGTTCTCGGCGTGCTTTGCGGCAAACCAAGTGCTTTTGTAAGTCGTGCTGGAATCTTAAAATCAATTATCGCCATCGTTAGTTGAAGGTGTTATATATACTATTTTTACGAAAATATATGAATTTGTTCAAAAACAATTGATTGTTGGTAAGAGAAGAGGTTATTAGTTAACATTAACCGCCTAATTGTTTATAATTTTTCAAAAGAATCTGTACATCAAACCAAAAGTCGTAGTTTTTTGCGTACTGAATGTTCAAATGATGTAACGCCTCTTTATTTAATGGATGAACGGTATTTAAGGGCAAACCATAACAGGTTAATCGGTTCTTTTTAAGTTTAGGTAAGGCTATTTCTTGCATCGTATAACCTACCCAAGTCGCCTGGTTGAACATTATTGTACCAATGTTTCTAACCAATCCTAGTCTATTTTTCACAATTATCAATTGCACCGGAAGGGTCACTAGCAGATAGCAGGCAAATAGAACATCAACCACCCGTTTCATTCTTTTCTGATAGGGTTCATTGATTCTGTAAAACCCTTCTGCTGCCAATGTTTCGCCAACAGTTGCTTTACTATCGCTCCCTACAATGCTTTTTGTATGTTCCCCAATAAACCGGTAACTGATATGTTTGGGTAAAGTTTGAACCAATTGTATATTCAGATAATTGGTTTGATACCCTTCGCAAAAGATTACTTCCTTTATATTCAATCTGCTTAATAATTCCTTTAGTTGTGATACATCACCAATTGATTTTTCTTCATTTTCATTTACTTTAATCCTCCCCAATAGCCGTTCTTCCAATCCAGCTTTTTTATAAATTTTAACTACTTGTTGGTATTCATCTAGGCTACCTACAACCGCCGTTTGTTGAAACTTATATGCTTCATCACTTTTGTCTATCCAGTTAAACCGAATCAATACCCATCTAAAAATAGAAATGGTAATGCCCGCAACCAATCCTCCAACAATCATAACGGCTCTCGAGAACCACAAATCTGCCGGCAACAAACCATATACGGTTACCATTACCAAAATACCCGAAAGGCTAGATACAAATGTTTTGGATGGCTTATCGGGGTTATCATACATGCCCGATAAAGCACCTGTTATCAGGAAAATAAGGGCAAAAGAGAAAAACATCCAAGGAAAATTATCCAAGGCAAAGGGTACGCCATCACGCACCCATTTTATCCATTCATTTTTTACTTTCCACAAACATCCATAGATAATTACTGCATCTAACAACGGCAATCCAATCTTGAAAACAATCATTTTAGCCAAGGAAATGCTAGCCCTAAAAAAGATGGCGAGATGGATAAACAGCGAAAAAATACTTGCTTTTGTACCGGTGTAATGTTTTAGTACAAAAATGCTCATGGCGCTATAAAACATCTTTACATAGTTGAGGCTGCCCCTTTTGGTACTCTCCCCTTTGAAATGCAAGATGGTACTATCTGCAAAATAATAGTTGTTATAGCCTAGTTGTTGGATGCGATAGCTAAGGTCGATATCTTCTCCATACATAAAAAAGGCCTCATCAAAGCCTTTTATTTCTTTAATGATGGTACTTTTTGCCAGTATGAAAGCCCCTGCCAACACATCTACCTGATGGTTGGTAAACGGATCGAGATATCCCAATGAATACTGATTGAACAAACGAGAGCGAGGAAAAACATCCGACAGCCCTGTCAACTTAAAAAAGGAAGCCAATGGAGAAGGAAAGCCTCTTTTGCTTTCGGGCAAAAAAGTACCACTGCCATCAATCATTTTAATGCCCAAAGCACCACAATCGGGTGTTTTATCAAAGAAATCCATACATTTTAGTAAGCAATCTTCGGGTATGATGGTGTCGGGATTCAGGTACAAAATATAATCGCCGTTACAATAGGGCAATGCCTGGTTATTTGCTTTAGCGAAGCCTACATTTTCTTCGTTATAAATAAATTGTACAAACGGGAACTTTGGTTGCAGGTAAGCTATGCTGTCGTCGGTGGAGTTATTGTCTATCACAATCACTTCTGCTTCCAATTGGCCAATTGCTTTTTTCACAGCGCAAAGACACTGCTCCAGAAAATATTTGACGTTATAATTGACGATGATGATAGAAACTTGCATATAGCCTTTGACCTTATTAATAAACGCTGTGTAAAAACAGCGTGTAAAGTAACAGGAATTGCAAATTAGATGCACTTTTTTATACTAATGTGGCTTTGATGGTTAAATTTTAGAGCCCGCAATACTTCCCAAGCCCTTTCCTTTTCTTCCTAAGTAAAACATAAATGGGATACCCCAAACTAATTACTTATTCTGTAGGCATCAATTTTATTCATAGCAATATGGAGCATACTATTTTTTTTGTACTGTTTCTTTATTTCAAATAATGCAGTATGGCAAAAAGGATCAAGATTTACTTTCTTTTCCTCAAAAGTTTGTGGGATACTTTCGGTAGTAAGGCTATGTACCAATTCTTTTATTCTTTCTGATTGGTATAACTGAAGGGTAAGATGCATCATTGAATAAAATATTATCAGGTGCTGTTGATTTACACGTACTTCTTTATTTCTTTTGTTGGATATACGGTTGCAAAGCAGTAAGTATTGTTCTGTAGTAAAATAATTGAGATACCCAAAATATTCAGCTATGATAGGGTCTTGCCTTGATATCAAAATATCAATCAAATTAAATATTACAATGTGATTATCAAATTTCTCCGGACCATTTACCACGTTGCATAAAAAGGGTTTGGGAGGCGTACTATTCTTGTTTTTCATCGTTTTCGTATTTTGTCTTATCCAAAATAAAGTCCCTTAAAACTTTCGCTCCAAGGGACTTTAATAAGTAGTTCGTTATAATTGATGATTGATGATTGAAAAACAAGCGAATTTGTTCATCAACCAACCAATCACTCATTGTTAATCATTTACGCTTAATGTTACAATGGAACTTACCAAGCCCACTACTACATTATTCTTAAGATACCAAATACGATACTGCCTGGTTTCGGGTACGCCAACGAACAGATTGTGGCGCGTGTCGGTAAATTTGGCACCAGAAACTTCGGTTACAGTGGTAAAAGCGGTTTCTGTTCCACGCTTACATTCAACTCTTCCGCCTGTTGCTTGTCCTTTCAAAAAAACACCGTGTACGGCACCCGCATTGGCAGATACTTTTACTTTGGTGGGTTGTGCCGTTGCCCAATCTATCACAATATTGCTACCAATTATTTTCAAATCAATACCCATTTCATTGGTGTAGGCAGGGTTTGTTTTTATACTGGCAACCAATTCTAATATCCAAGCAAAAAAACCAGCAGGTACTGTAATAGTTGGTGCGCCTGTTGGGGCATTAAAAACAGGGATTGCTTGTGGTACTGTGCCAATAACAACAGCATTCAATCCATCTTTAAACGAAGTACAAGTGTGGTAAAAACTCTCAGCCGCCGTCATCAAAGCAAAAATGTAGGTGTACATCTTCAATCCATTCAGCAGGTAAATTAGTTGTGCGGGAGTAAGGCCCAATGTTGCGCCATAGCCGGTTGTTCCAGAGATTTTGTTGTTAAAATTGATAAGCCAATTGAGCCTTTCGGCATCTGCATCGGGTAAATAGTACGTCTTTTTCAAGTTTAATAATTTTAATTGATTGTAAATAATTGGGTTCATTAAGCCTTAAGAAGGTTCCCAAATGATTACAGACTTTGCTTCGCTGTTGTCAGTATCCACTCCGCTGATTGCAGTACTCGCCTCGCTGACTTCAGTACTTGCTTCGCTGACTTCAGCACTTGCTCCGCTGATTGCAGTACTCGCCTCGCTGACTTCAGTACTTGCTTCGCTGACTTCAGCACTTGCTCCGCTGATGTCAGTACTTGCTTCGCTGATAACAGTACTCACTCCACTGAAGTCAGCACTCGCTCCGCTGATGACAGTACTCACTTGGCTGACGACTGATTTTTAAATCCTGATAACCATTTTGAACCTTAGAAAGAACTTTTTTGAAAGTAAAAGAGGAGGTTTTTTATCTACTGAGTCCGCTAAGAATCCCTTTTAGTACGGTAGAGAGCGGTGAGATAAGCTGAGAGAAGTAAATGGGTGACGTTTATAACCTATGAAATGAATTTGTTTTGCAAGGATGTAAAGGTAGTGAGTGGGATTAGTTATAAAACAAATAAACTTTTTGGGGAGCGCAGCAGTGAGTTGTTAGCTGGGGTGTAATAATATCCTATTAAATTTATTAGGGGCCAAAACCGTATTTGTAAAGCGTAGATAAGAAAATATGGACTAATTAGCTGCATTATTAACCGCTCCAACCTTTGAAATAATATTTCTTATGTGAAAGTTTTTTATGCTCCCTCTGTGAAAGAAGTAATAAATAATTATTAAAAAAGGAGTATGTTTGTTAAAACTGTATATCGATTTGAAATGAACAAATTTTTTATCTCCTTCCTTCTTTTTGTAGCCTTATCCATAAAAGTGGGGGCGCAACAAACCTTTTTTGTTTACATAGAATCGGAGGCTCGAGAGCCTTTTTATGTGTTGATAGATGGAAAAATAAACTATAGCTCAACTATCCATGGGTTTCTTACCCTTCCTCAAATGGCAAATGGAGTGTATGATGCAGAAATAGGTTTTGTAAAAGGAAAATACCCCGAGCAACATTTTTTATTAGCCATCAAAAATCAGGATTTGGGGTACACCCTTCGAAAACTAAAGGACAATTCTTTCGATTTGTTGAACCTGCAAAGCTTTACTACCATCGCGCCTATAACTGCTACGACTAAAATGCAACCAAACGCAAATGCGGAAGAAACGCCTGCAACCACACCAATCCTATCCAATAAGCTAAAACAATCTCCCAAATGCATTATTGCTACGGATGAAGATTATAAGCTACTTCACAAACAAATGCAGCAGGCAACTACCCAAGAAGGAATGATTGCTACTGCCGAGGCAACCTTTGCACAAAGGTGTTTTTCTGCCGAAGAAGTAAAGAATCTGAGCAAACTGATACCTACCGATAAAAACAAGCTCGCCTTCTTTTTGGCTGCAAGACAAAGCATTTATGATGGCAACAATTTTGGTTCGTTAGAAGGGCAATTGAGTGATCCCAACATTAAAAAACAGTTTAGAAATACCCTTTAGCCGATGCTTCGTTATTTTATAGAAGTCGCTTACAAGGGCACATTGTTTAGTGGTTTTCAAACACAGGATAATGCTGTAACCATCCAATCGAAAGTGGAAGAGGCTTTACTAACCATCTACAAAAAAGATTTTCAGCTTACTTGTTCGTCCCGAACCGATACCGGAGTACATGCTTTGCAGAACTTTTTTCATTTAGATACAGAAACCGAACTCAATTTAAAACAGGTTTATAACCTAAATGCCGTTTTAACAAACGACATTGTTATTAAGCAAATATCCTTGGTCGAACCCGACAAACATGCCCGTTTTAGTGCAACCCATAGACAATATAAGTATTACATTACCAGAGAAAGAAACCCTTTTTTAACAGAGACTGCCTGGTTTTATCCGTATTATTTAGACATAGATGCTTTGCAACAAGCTGCCGATGTGTTGCTTACCTATTCCGACTTTACTACATTCTCTAAAAGAAACACGCAGGTAAAAACATTTTTATGCCAAATCAGTATATCCAGATGGTATTATGAAAATGATTGTTTGGTGTATGAAGTAAAGGCAAATCGTTTTTTGAGGGGGATGGTTCGTGGACTAGTAGGAACAATGCTAAAAGTAGGTAGAGGCTTAATTAGCTTAGATGATTTTAAACAAATAATTGAGGCTAAAGACTGCACAAAAGCAAACTTTAATACCCCTGCCAATGGATTGTTTCTAGTGAAAGTTACATACCCAGAATAAAGGCAAAGATGAGATTTATAAGGGGGATAAATGGAGTCTTTTATTTAGCAACAAAAAAGGCTGTAAACCTTTCGATTCACAGCCTTTTAGGCTGCTTTAAACAAAGAAACCATCAGAAATTAAATATTTGATAGAAAATGGATTGCATCAAACTTCTGTTACTACGATACTAATAGGAACCAATACCGCATCAAGACGATGGGTTAAGTATGAAATAATAAAAAGTTTTGAAAGAGGGAATGGAATTTTAGCAATCCATCTGAATAGGATAAGAGATAAATTTCAGAATACTTCCAGCAAATGGTTAAACCCTCTTGATAGACTGGGCTTTCAGATTTCGGACGATGGTAAGAAAATAAGATTTTATGAGTTAGTTAATGGGAAATGGAAATTATTTACAGACCTTCCTGAAATTAATAATAAGAAATCAAATACACTTTATTTTAAAGACGGCTGGTTTAGTAACGATTTTGGCTGCTTTTTTAAACTCTCTGAAAAATTTAATACCTATTGCTGGAAGATAGATGATGGGCATAAACAATTTACAGATTGGATTGAAGATGCTGCTGATCAAGCGGGGCGTTGACTAAATTGTCAAATACTAGCAGGCTAATAAAGCTATTCGGATTTCTATTTGCCGCTTTTTCACTACGAATCCTAGCTACTCCGCGTCACTTTGATTGCTTGTGCACCTCTGTGACGTGTTCTATTTCAGGTTATAAGTTGCTTCTTATTCACGACCATGCCTCAGATCAGAGTAAAACTACCACACGTCTATGACTTTTGGTAGGGCTTGCTCTTAAATAGTAAAATGAAGTAAAACCTCAAGCCTCACCAGTTAGCTATGCTCTTTCAGAGGGTTAGCAAAATCTAGCCCCCCTCTAGATAATAGCAATAGTTGTCCCACCCATCCTATTTCCACTTCATTACTGCCTCAGCATACCCTATCGGGTATATTTTTAATCAAATATCGTTAATTTATACCCGATATAGTATAATTAAAATCAATAAATTCATTATTATACCCTTTAAGGTATAATAAACCGTATTTGTCCTATATTTACACCCGAAAAGGTATAATAATATGAGCCTAAGTGATTTTGTAAAAGAAAAAAGAAGCCTAGCAAAGCTTACCCAACCCGAAATGGCAGAGAAAGCAGGGGTGGGGCTGCGCTTTGTCCGTGAACTAGAACAAGGCAAAGAAACACTGCGTCTGGACAAAGTAAATCAGGTACTGAAACTATTTGGTTGTCAGGTCGGTGCGGTCGAGTTAACACGTAATTCATAATGCTATTTTGATATGTCCAGAGCAATAATAAAAATGCACGACACCTTAGCTGGTTGGCTCACTCAAGATGAGGAGGGATATCATTTCCTATATGCTGCCGACTATCTCAATAGTGTAAATCCGGAGCCTATCAGTCATACCCTTCCGCTCAGTAACAACCCATATACAAGCAACGTCCTTTTCCCTTTTTTTGATGGGTTGATACCCGAAGGTTGGTTGTTGGACATAGCGGAGAAAAATTGGAAACTCAACCCTCGCGATCGGATGGGTTTGTTGTTGGCTTGTTGCAAAGACTGTATAGGTGCCGTAAGTGTTCATCCTCTAAATGATGAAAACGAATGATTAACAGGTGCTTATATTGCTATCAGCCTTTATTGGAAAGCGAAAAAGACTACCACGCAAAGTGTAGTAAAAAGTTCTTTGGACAAGCCATTGTCCCCGAGCTGCTCTTTAGTGAAGAAAAGATGAAAGCATTGGCAGAACAAGTGATAAGAAGTCATACTGCTGTAACAGGTGTACAACCCAAGTTGTCTTTACATCTGGCTGATGCAGACAAGTCAAATCTACCCCAACGGTTTACCATCGTGGGCATGTGGGGGGCTTATATTCTCAAGCCTGCTTCCGAAAACTATCCACAATTGCCTGAAGTAGAAGACCTTACAATGCACCTGGCAAACATTGCGAAAATAAAAGTGGTTCCCCATAGTTTAATACGTTTGCAATCTGGCAACTTAGCGTATATCACGAAGCGAATTGACCGAGTAAAAAAAGAGAAACGACACATGGAGGACATGTGTCAGTTAACCGAGCGCATGAGTGAGGACAAATACCAGGGCTCTTACGAACAGATAGCTAAAGCCATACTCAAATATTCTGCGACCCCAGGTTTGGATTTAGTCAATTTCTTTGAATTGGTGCTGTTTTCATTCGTTACTGGTAATGCAGATATGCACCTGAAAAACTTTTCATTAATTCACCAACCATTAATCGGTTCAGTATTTTCCCCCGCTTACGATTTAGGGGCAACGGCCTTGGTAAATCCCACTGATGAAGAAGATATGGCATTGACATTAAATGGGAAAAAGAAGAAACTAAAACGCTCAGACTTTGTCGTAGCTTTTAATACGATGAAGCTTGATGCCAAACAACAAGAAAATATCTTCAAAAAAATGGTCAATGCAAAAAGCAAATGGTTTGATTTTATCGATACCAGTTTTCTGAGTGAAGATTACAAAATAGCCTATAAAAAGCTAATCGAAGACAGAATGACAAGACTACATTAAGAAACTAATCACGTACTAATAGTCATAAGAAAAACTATCTACATAAAACACGGTACAATGTTCTCAGCTACTGCAAGTCTATCACTCCTAGCTTGGCTAGCATCATGATAAATCAGAGATAGTAGATTGGGAGTATAACACTATCAGGCTTCGGTTCATACATTTGCTTTTTTAAAAGAATTATGCGTTGGTTGTCATCTGGAATAGTCTTGCCAACCTATTGTTCAATACCAATCGTAACTGCTATTAAATATTGACAACATACACACCTCAAAATAAGTATTGAATCCTTTTATGAATTTATTATAATACACGACTGAGACAATGAATCAACGTTTGACACACCACATATTACCAAATGACTTTATCAAGGGAACTGTTCCCGAGACAAGTTTAGTCTATTACGTCACAAACAAGTCCTCAGAAAAAAACAAAGTACAATTTAACCAAAACCTTTTATGCTTTCTGCTGGAAGGGCAAAAGGAAGTTATCAGTAGTAACAACAAGCTTTCATTTCAAAGTGATAATATGCTACTACTTCTTTCTGGGAATACACTGATGACAGAAAGAACGACCATAGACAATAATTACAAAAGCATTCTTTTATTTTTCTCGGATAACTTCTTAACAGATTTTATTACTAAAAACAACAGTAAAGGTCTTTCTATCGATATTAAAGTAGAGGCTGTTGCTAATCTTTTCCCTAAAGATGAATACATAATAAACTTTGAAAAATCTTTGCTGCTTCTACAAAACAAAATCAATAGAAACCAGAATCTAATAAAGATAAAGTGCGAGGAAATATTTTCATATCTATCAGAAAAATATCCAAGTATTTGGAATGCCATTATTACGTCAATTTCAAATAACTCAAACCAATTGCAGTTTAAACAGTTCATAAATCAACAAACAGATTGGAACCTTAGTGTAGATGAACTAGCATTTCTCTGTAATATGAGTACTTCTACCTTTAAAAGAAAGTTCTCAGAGGTTTTTAATACCTCACCTAAACAGTATTTTATTCAGCAAAAAATGAAGCGTGCTTTAGCACTATTGCAAAGAAACAAGCGTCCTTCAGAAATCTTTATTGAACTAGGATATCAAAATTTACCTGCTTTTAGTAACGAGTTTAAAAAGCACTTTGGTTTCTCACCAAAAGAACACAAAATAAAGTTTGAACTTTTAAAGTAATTTTTTGGACGCTTCAAGAAATTGTACTGTCATTGTTGTTTATAGCTTTGTTTAATTATTTCAAAATTGAGAAAAGTTTTTTTCAATTGCCAAACGAGATAATTAATAAGATAGAATCAATAACCAGTTTGAGTAAAAAGTATCATAAAATGAAGCATGTTTTAATAATACACGAGGTTGAGGACTATTTAACTTGGAAAGAAATTTTTGATAATGCCTCTATTATTCGTAAAGAAGCTGGAGAAATTTCTTACCAAGTTTTGAAACAGGTGAATAATCCTAAAATGATTGTTCATTTTTCAGTTTGGACTTCAATTGAAGACGCTAAAAATTTCTTTGAATCACCAAAATTAGTTCAGATTAGAAAGGAGGCCGGAGTAAAAGCCCCGAACTTCATTTATTTAGATGAACTTGAGGCGGGTATATTATGATTTCAACCGAATTCCGCAATAGACTCGTGACGAAAGTTTCAAATACAAAAAAGACAAGTATTTAAGTAGATTTTTTGACTGAAAGCATAATATATTCTGTTTAGGGAGAATAAATCAATCAAATATTTGTATTTGAAGTAGTTGGAACTAGCAGTAGAGTTCTAATGCGGAATTTGGGTTTAATACAAGGGCTGTTTGCACCCCAATAAAGTTTGAACCTTTAGAGTAACTTTTTGAACTTTATCAGAAATTAGTTTAGTATTTCAATTTCTAGTTTTGCTTTATTAAAAACGAAGAAATGAAAAATATACTTTTAGCAATTGCAGTAAGCATTTGTTTTTTATCTAATGCTCAAACTTTCACTCTAAAGAGTAATGAACTAGGTGGTCAAGCCACCAAGAAGCAAGCTTACAATAGTTTTGGTTGTACTGGTGAAAATATTTCGCCACAACTATATTGGGAAAACCCACCTATTGGAACTAAAAGCTTTGCAGTTTCTATCTATGATGAAAATGCGCCAACAGGTAGTGGCTGGTGGCATTGGTTAATTTTTGACTTAGACAAAGAGGTGAGGGAGTTAAAATCGGGTGCTGGGGATATAAAAAAACAAGGTGCACCACTAAATTCAATTCAAAGTAAAAATGATTTGGGGTTGTATGGTTATCAGGGGCCTTGTCCTGGTGAAGGGGAACCCTACCACAAATATACAGTTACTGTTAATGCACTAAAAGTAGCTAAACTTGGGTTAGATTCCAATGCAACACCAGCAATCACTGGATATTATTTGCAGCAAAACTTGATCGAAAAAGCATCATTAGTTTTCTACATGAAAAGATAAAACAGTTTTCTTCAGTAATCTTTTGCTACTTTAAAACAAATAAAATTGAATAGGATGCATTACACAATTCAAGATGGTTTCATATCACTCGAAAGATTTGTTAGTATCGAATCGGAAAACAAAATGCTTTCACTTCAATTTTGGAAAGATGAAGTGTCAATTGTAAAATGGCGTGAAAATGATAAGCATAAAAAAATAATGCAGGCAGGATATAAAAATGTCCTCAAAGATTATAGTTTAGCTGTTTTAACTAGTATTAGAAACTATGGAAAGTTCATGAGGCAGGAGGCTCCTATCGATATTTCTAAATTTGACAACCAAAGCACTAAAAGCTAAAAAAGTAAAATTGTATTTTTTGGCTAAAAAGACTTTTTAAAATAGTAAAAAATAAACGATGGATAATGACTATTTGGTAAGCGTAATGAAACAATTTGAGTATTATAAATTACTTGGTGATAAAACATTTTCTCAACTAAGTGACGAAAGTCTATTTTGGCAATATAATGATGATAGCAATAGTATCGCAATAATTGTCAATCATCTTTGGGGTAATATGTTATCAAGATGGACCAATTTTTTAACAACAGATGGAGAGAAAGAATGGAGAGACCGAGATGCTGAATTTGAATGTTTGATAACTTCAAGACAAGAGCTTTTAAAAAAATGGGAAGAAGGTTGGAATTGTCTCCTCAACGCTTTAAATGATTTGACTCCACAGGACTTAAATAAAGAAATATTCATTCGTAACCAAGGTCATACAATTACTGAAGCAATAAACAGGCAGCTTGCACATTACCCATATCATGTAGGACAAATTGTTTTCATAGGTAAAATGGCTGCAAATAACAATTGGTCATCATTGTCAATCCCAAAGGGAAACTCAAAGGATTACAATGCAATAAAGTTCTCTAAACCTAAAGAGAAAGTTCACTTCACTGATGAGTTTCTTGGTAAAAAGACGGAATAGAATAGTGTTTTTTTTCAAACTTAATGATACGGGCATTCCCCTTCGGGGGGCAGGCTTTCTCTCCAATCTTTTACCCCTTTGGGATAAACGTATTTCCGCACCAATCCTTAATGCAAGAAAGAATCTTTTGTGTGGCAAGCTAGTTTCTAACTAGAATTCTAGTAGATACCGATAGTTCAATTTTCAAAAGACCTAATTCACATTAAAACATAAGGCTATGAAAACTGCCACAACTTGTGGCACAAATGCCTAGGTAAAATATTAAGCGCAGCGCAACTTGACGTATAAATAAGTGTGATAGTATCACGTCTAAAAACCATAATACATAACTTTACCCCCTAAATAACAATATGAGCAATTACAAATTACCCTTTTTACCGCTTACACAAGAAATTGAAACCAAGGCGGTTTTAAAGAAATTGGTATTAGCTCACAAAGCCTTAGCAGAATTAAATGGTGTTTCCGAAACAATGCCTAATGAAGTTATTATCCTAAACACACTTTCCCTCCAAGAAGCAAAAGATAGCTCTGCAATAGAAAACATCATTACCACCCACGATGAATTGTACAGCAGTGACAATTTTGCCCAGCAGTTTGCAAGTTCTGCTGCCAAGGAAGTGTACAATTACGCAAATGCTTTAAAAGAAGGGTTCACTGTAGTAAAGCAAAAAGGCTTACTCACTTGCAACCAAATTATAGACATTCAAGCTACGCTCGAAGAAAATAATGCAGGGTTTAGGAAATTGCCAGGTACTGCACTCAAGAACGAACAGACAGGTGAAACGGTCTATACGCCACCGCAAAACCACGAGGAGATAGTTTCGTTGATGGCTAATCTCGAAAAGTTTATCAATGACAGTTCCATCTCTGATGCAGACCCTCTAATAAAGATGGCCATTATACACCACCAGTTCGAAAGTATCCACCCTTTTTATGATGGCAATGGGCGTACTGGGCGTATAATCAATATTTTATACTTGGTAAAAGAAGACTTACTAAACCTCCCCATTTTATACCTAAGTCGTTATATCAATCAAAACAAAGCAGAATATTACAGGCTTCTACAACAAACTAGAATTAACGAGCAATGGGAACCTTGGATTTTATATATGCTCGAAGCTGTAGAACAAACTGCCAAACAAACATCTTCAATGGTTAGGGGCATTAAAAGCTTGATGATGGATTACAAACAAAAAATCCGTACCGAGTTGCCTAAAATTTATTCACAAGATTTAATCAACAATCTTTTCAAACACCCATACACCAAAATTGATTTTTTGGTAACCGATTTACAAGTTTCTAGGCAAACTGCTTCCAAATACTTGGAGCAGTTGGTAGAACACAAATTAGTGACCATCCATAAAATAGGAAAGGAGAACTACTACGTAAACGATGCTTTGTTTCAATACTTGTACAATGCCCCAGAATTATTAAAGTTCAAGCAACCATCTTAACACGTTCCTTTTCTCATGTTAAGAAAACAGCAAAAACTTAACACGTTCCTTTTCTCATGTTAAGAAAACAGCAAAAATTGAACACGTTCTTCTGCTAATGAGTAAAAAATTGCAAAATTTACCCACGTTACAGTAGTCATGGGTAAATAATGAGTAAATCTACCCACGTTCAAGTTCTCCAAAATGTAAATTAAAAGAAAGTGAGTAGATAAACCCTAAATTTTACTTAGAGCATTCCCCTTTGGGGGGCAGGCTTTCTCTCCAATCTTTTACCCCTTTGGGATAAAAGTATTTCCGTACCAATCCTTAATGCAAGAAAGAAACTATCTTTTTTCGAGCTAAATTTCCTTAGTTGAAAACCCTAACCTAGATGGCGTTCTTATCAAAAATGGGCGTTCCTGTAAAACCAAATAACTGAGCTTTAGGGAAAAAGGTAGTGATGGCTTTGTGGTTTTCACCAAACTGAGAACGGTGGCACTCATCAAAAATAAATACCATTCTTTTATCCCTTAGGTATGCTAGTCTTTCATAATAGTTTCTAGTATTGGTACTATCAATTGCCAACGACAATTTTTGAATGGTGGTAACAATTACCTTATCAGCATAATCGGTAGATAATAAACGCCTAACCAAGGTTTCGGTATTGGTATTTTCTTCTACACTCCCCTCCTGAAATTTATTGAACTCTTCACGGGTTTGTCGGTCAAGGTCTTTACGGTCAACCACAAACAAACATTTGTCAATATCGGGGTTGTCTTTCAATAAAGTAGAAGCCTTAAAAGAAGTAAGCGTTTTACCGCTACCTGTGGTATGCCAGATATAACCATTGCCCCTGTTTTCATGTATACAGTCCACAATAGCTTTAACAGCATAAATCTGATAAGGTCGCATCACCAGCAATTTCTGTTCGCCTTGCACCAAAACCATATCCTTGCTAATCATTTCGCCCAATGTACATTTAGGCAAAAACTTTTCGGTAAACTCATACAAGTCATTTACCTTCTTATTATCCCTTTCTGCAAATTCATATACGGGCAGAAATTGTTCATCTGCATTAAAAGCAAAATGTTGGTTTTTATTATTCGCAAAATAGAGCGTCCGCACTACATTACTCACAATAAACAGTTGCATAAAGCACAATAGAGAATTACCATAACCATTTCCCGGTTCATTTTTATAATCGACTATTTGTTGAATGGCTTTGCGGTGCGAAATATCTCCCTTTTTTAATTCAATCTGAACTAACGGCAGTCCATTAACCAATAAAATAACATCGTACCGTTGATGGCTATTCTCTGTATTGATACGAAGTTGATTGATAACCTCATAGTCGTTCTTACACCAATCCTTATTATTTACTAACGTGTAATGCAGTGGTGTTCCATCTTCCCGCTGAAAATATTGTCTTTCACGCAAACGTTTAGAAGCAGCAAATACATCAGGATTAATGATTTCTTCCCTCAACCGTAGAAATTCATTTTCCGAAAGGCGTACCCTATTTAATGTTTCAAACTTGGTACGAAAATTCTTTTCTAAAGTATACCTATCCCTTATATCTGGGCGATAAGTATATTTTAGGTCTGTCAACCTCCCAATAAGTCTATCTTCTATATCTTTTTCTACCGACATTGATTAGTTGAGTGAGAATTAATTTAAAAATTTCGGACGAAGTTAAGGGATATGGATATTGAAATATTTTGGATTGGTATCTAATAAATTGCAATAAGGAAACATATTTTTTCTCAACTCGCACAAGTGTTTCGAAGCATAATTTGTGTGTACTGTTCAAACCTGTTTACATTTTCCTCCTTTTTTCTCGTTACATACAATATTTCGTGTAACGATTGCAATTTTTTGTAAGTCAGGTACTATATTTTGTATAACGTTTTGCATATTTTGTATGTTACATTTCAAAATTCATATATCGATAACCATATTTTGTATGTTACATTCCATATTTCATATATTAATTACAATATTTTAAATGTTACATTCAATATTTCGTATAACGATAGCAATATTTTCAATGTTATGTACAATATTTCGGTTGTTACATTCAATATTTCTTCTGTTATATACGGTATTTCGTATAACGATAACAATATTTTAAATGTTAACTACGGTTTTGCAACTGTCGTTACCAATATTTCTTGTGTCGATAGCAATATTTTGTTTGTAAGCCCCAATCCTTGCAATTGTAAGTAATAAATTACTACAACATAGAAACAAAAAAGGCTGTAAACCATACGATTTACAGCCTTTTAGCCTGCTAAAATAAATTCTAAAGTGGAGCTGAGGGGAGTCGAACCCCTGTCCAAACAAATCCGCCATAAGCCTTCTACATGCTTAGTTTGTTATTAATTGTCGGGCATCGGCAGGAAACAAACAAACCGACCTACACCTTAGCTGGATATTCTTTTGTTGCAGGCACAGCCTACTGCAACAGCATCTTGTATTTAGTTTGAGTCGGCGGGAGAACTTGGTAACAAGCCAACCTGTTCTGCGGCCCTAATGACGGACTAATCTCTGATTAGGCAGCCATGGCATACTGTGTATTGCCATTTAAAGTTTGAATATTCAGATTTAAGTGCTAATTATCCAACGCACTGCATGCTTATACCTACAAAGAACTTTGCTGTCGAAACCAGTACAGCCCCATTACACTGCAAGTAAATAAATGGCGAGTTACTTATTTGCAGTGGGCGAAAATACAAAACATATATCGTAACACGCTTTTTAGTTTTAGGGTAGTTGAGTAGCCACTAATATCTATATATTTTAGCGACATTTAAAATAAAATGTAAATTATACTAAATATAAGTACTAATATTGTGCTAACTAATTTAGTATTAAT
The DNA here is from genome assembly GCA_903883945.1 of uncultured Chitinophagaceae bacterium. Lineage (GTDB taxonomy): Bacteria > Bacteroidota > Bacteroidia > Chitinophagales > Chitinophagaceae > Parasediminibacterium. Next base: position 19,024 of record CAISCV010000138.1, read on the forward strand.
AGATATCAGTATGTATTCAGCATCCCCTTTGCAATTTCAAACCCATACAATACCTGGCGATTATGAGTATC
>CAISCV010000139.1 GCA_903883945.1 uncultured Chitinophagaceae bacterium
AGTAAAAAATAATCATATTAATTATTTCCCCTATCTCTCCTTGTTTATTAGAACTCAATAGGTTCAGGTGTTTTAACGTCTTTTCGCCCCGATGGCTTAACTTCTCTGTTACATTTGCAAAAAGTAACAGAAACAGGCATAAAAAACAATCATTTCCCCCTTACATATATGGATACAGTTAACCATTTTATAGAAAGCTTACAAGCTTTATTAGAAGAAAAAAGAAACCCCGAACAAGCAATAAAGAACAAAGCCTATATGAAGCATCATTTTGACTTTATCGGTATCTGGACGGCAGACAGAAGACAACTTACCTCCCTCCTATTGCGCAGCACTCCCCTACCCGACCTCGACACCGTAAATAAAGTCGTTCGACAACTATGGCAAATGAATGAAAGAGAATACCACTATGCGGGAATACAGACATTGGCTTACTATCACAAACTATGGCAGCCTCAAACGATCGAACTGATAGAACATTGCCTCGTTACCCATAGTTGGTGGGATAGTGTAGACGGGCTTAATATTGATTGCGTTAGTAAATACTTTCAGCTTTTTCCTGCGGCTACGACAATAACCACCCATTGGAATGAGACTGATAATAGATGGCTGCAACGCAGCAGTATCATCTTTCAAAAAAGTTATAAAGGGAAAACAAACAAGGATTTACTGGCTAAACATATACTGAATGTGGCCGATAGCAAGGAATTCTTTGTGAGAAAAGCAATCGGTTGGGCTTTACGGGAATATGCCAAAACAAACAAAGAGTGGGTATTGGACTTTGTTGGCACTCACGCACTCTCACCACTAAGTAAACGAGAGGCTTTAAAGCATTTAGGGTAATCAATTAACCTCAGGGTAATCGCAACAAAAGGCATAAAGAAAACTAATTGCCTAGGTTTCTGCAACCTTTATATAATCTGCTGTATGCTTTCCCACAACAATCCCGATGTCCTATCCCAACTAAATTCATTTACCCTATCTTTTCCTTTGATAATCAATGATTCTCTCAATGTATCATTGTTTGCTACCGCTGTCATAGCATGGGCTATTTCATTTACTTTATAAGGATCCACAATAATGGCAGCATCACCTGCTATTTCAGGCATAGAAGTCGTATTGGACGTAATAACGGGTATCCCACTACGCATCCCCTCCAATATAGGAATGCCAAAACCTTCAAAATGGGGCACAAACACCAATGCCAAAGCCGCTGCATATAAAGCACTCACTATATTATCGGGTTGTCTGCCTGTAAACACAATATCATGGGAATAAGGAGAGGTAGCTACCGCTACTTTCAGTTTATCTGCGCCAAAAATGGTCTTCCCTACAATCACTAATTGGTGAGAAAGGTTTGTATCCTTCTTAAACTGATTAAATGCCTGTATCAATCTTACAATATTTTTCCTGGGGTGCAGGGTACCCACAAATAAGAAGTATTCCTTTCCGGAGGCAAACTGTTCTCTTATCAGCATTGCCTCGTCTTTATCCTGCGAATAGAAGGTATCATTGATGCCACAGTACAATACATCTATTTTATTAGGGTCTATCGAGAAGTTAGTCGCAATATCCTGTTTACTATACGCCGAAACCGTCCCAAGCCTAGTAGCTAATTGGGCAAATTGGGGAAAGTAACGGTTGTAATACCATGCATTGGTCTTCTTTAGGTCTTGTGGAAAGTGAAAGAAACTTATATCGTGGATGATGCCGTATTGTTTACCTGAATAATTCAATGCGAGGTTGCCATCGGGCGACAAAAACAAGTCGGGTTGGATATGTTTGAGTAGTTTAGGCACTGAATATTGAAAGAAAGCTACATTCAAAAAGGCATGTTTGGCAGGCGGGAACAATACATGAGGGATTACATGCTCTCCAAACAAGAATTCTTCGTCAATCTTAGTATCAAACAGAAAGTGAAACTCAATATCCTTGTTATGTTGCACCAGATACTTGCAGGTATGGTAGGTGAACCAGCCAATACCGTCCATATCGTTCTTCCGTAACAGCCGTGTATTTATTACTATTTTCATTTAAATATTTTATTTACCACCCCTCACTTTCAATGTAGAAGAAAATCCACTGTCAGCAAACCAAGTCCCCCTTCAGGGGCGGATGGGTACATACGAAATGCCCATCAATACCTTCGACACCACCCTTATACGCAATAAACGATTAGGTATTAGCTTCTGAATAGCTACCATCCTTTTCAATTGCACCGGTATCTCTTCTTCAGCCACATAGTCTACTATTTCTTGTACCGACCTAATGTTCAGATTACGCAAAAACCGCCAGTAGTAGTCGTACACCCAGATATTCTTCAGTATATCTATCCCTAGTTTATTTAATAGATAGATATTCTCTGGTAATTCTACCGCTCGCTTTCTGAAAACCTGAAAAGTAACTTGTTCCTTACCCAATCCAATATTTAATAAAGGTTCTTTGAGGTATATAAACGACTTCCCTTCCCGCAATATCCTGATATACGCTTCAAAGTCTACTACCCATTTAATGGTTTCATCATACCAAAGGCCACTAGTGCGTCTATGCAGTATCACACTTGGATGACCAATATAGTTTTTAATAAATAAACGCAAAGGCTCTTCCCTCAACAAGGCTTCTTGCTTGTTTGTCAAAACGACTTCTTCTATTTTACCATCTTCATATACATTGTTATAGGCACTAAATACAAAGCTCGCAGCAGGATTTTGCTCCAAGGCAGTCACCATTTGTTGCAAAGCATCGGGCGTTGCCAACCAATCATCGTCGTGTAGCAATTTTATGTATGCTCCCCCAGCTTGCTTCATAGCAAAGTTCCAATTGGCAGGAGTTCCTAGTGATGGATTGTTTTTAAAGTATTTAATTTTCAGTTTATCCTCATAAGTAACTATATAATCTTTAACTCTATCATCGGGGCTATCATCAGACAGAATAACTTCGAAACAAGTATAGGTTTGTTGCAGCAACGATTGTAGCAGCCGTTCGAGGAAACGAGTGTTTTTGTAAGCAGGAATGCAAATAGAAACCAAAGAATTTCCTTGAGTAGTCATAGATGCTTAGTTATTGCGCTGTGCAAAAGTAGTGAGGTGGAAATGGTGAATGATTTCCTGTTCGGTAACACTAAAACCGGCATAGTTGAGTATCTCTTTTACTACCTCCATATTAAAAACGTGGTGATGTGCACACCTGTTTTTATAATTATCTGTCAATAACTGTTCAAAAACTGCTTGCGACACAAACTCGGGGTGTTTGCTAGTATCGTGCAACGCTACAATCTCCTCAAAATGGGTGGTATCAGTTTCGCTTATGTTGTTATGGTAATCATCTAGCAGGTGTTTAAAGGTAGTAAAAGGTCTTTTGCTATCAAAAGTAGACGATTTATAAGGCAAAATCAAAATCAGTTTCCCATTGGGTTTCAATATCCTTTTCCATTCTAGTAAAGCCTTTATCGGGTTAGCTACATGCTCGAGACTATGGCAAGACAGAACAAAGTCGTAAGTGTTATCTTTCACTTTATTCAGGTCTGTTGCCTCACTAATGTATTGATACCCCTTTTTATTATTAAAATAGTTGTAGTTCAGCCCTTCTTGTATGGTTCCTTCCCAAACTGTTTCGGAACTGTAGTTGGCAACATCTACCCTATTGGCAAAAAGGTAGACGGGCAGGTGTTTCCCGGTATGGAAGAACGTACTTGGCCCGCCAATTTCTAGTCCCGTCAATCCCTTCAGGCTTCTAGCGAGGTTAATCCATTTTCTTTTGCCGGGCTGTTTGAGATAAGAGATAGACGTGTGCAGTAAAGGGAGTATTTGCATATCGAGCATTAAGTCGGCAAATTAAAACACTTTTAAACTGTTGATGAAATAAAATATAAAGTAAACCTCATTTGGGGGCACTTGTTACAAATCAAAACACTTTAGGGCGAAGTACATGCCTCAACCCATGTTTTATACCGCTTATTTCATATTTTAAACAATATGCTTCCTATTTCATACTTCCTATTTCATACTTCATATTTCAACTGTAATAGTATTTTCTATACTTTCGGCACTTATGATTATTGCAGGTACTGTTATTTTGTATAACCCCGAGGAAGAGATGCTTACCAACCTCCGCTCCTACTATCCTCGGTTAGCGCACCTGTATATTTTTGACAATTCGGCTGTTGAGTCCACTCATATTAAGGAATGGGCAACCAGCAAGCCAAATGTCTCCTACTATTTCTCGGGAGAAAATGAAGGCATCTCTATCCGGTTGAACCAAGCGGCAAAACAAGCAAAAGAAGCGGGCTATGAATGGTTGCTGACGATGGACCAGGATTCTTATTTTGAACAAGCCGAGTTGGAAAACTACCTCTACTTGCTAGCTAACGCTTCTAATAAGGTCAAAGTGGCAATGTATGGAATCGAATATGAACATAAGGCAACGGAAGCATTAGTACCTGACAACGAAGGGGCAACGATCGACTATGTCATTACCTCCGGAAGTATGTTGAACCTGCATCTTTTTGATAAAGTGGGTGGTTTTGATGAAGCGTTGTTCATAGATGAAGTAGATCTGGAATATTGTTACCGGGCTATCAGCAAAGGATATGAAATAAGGAAGTTCCGGACGGTGTTTTTTCAACATAGCCTAGGTAAAGTAGCTCCTTTTAGGTCGTTGAAGTCGTTGAAAATAACGCCCCGCACCCTACATTCGCCGTTGCGGGTATATTATATGATACGCAATTATCTATTTGTAGCAAAGCTGTATCCCAATCAGTTCCACGCGAGTGCCAAAGAACGGAGGGCAGCTCTACTAAACAGGATTAAGAACAATTTGCTATATGGAGAGGAAAGGATGAAAGTGGTAAAATACATTTTCAGGGCATGTATAGATTTCAAATTAAATAAAATGGGCAAAAAGGCATAAATGAAACAGAATATTGTTACAAATATTATAAAGGGAGTTGCAGGAAAAATCAATAAGGCATTTGAAAATCCTTTTAAAAAGATAGGATTAAGTTGGTGGCAAGCAAGAATGATAAAAAATATTCCTGTAGATGCTACAACTTTCAAGCTATTTGGCTCAACGGTTTATTTTACCAATAAACAAGAGTTGTTTCATGCAGTAGAGGAGATATTTCTGGATGAAATTTACAAAATAAACCTTCCGGAGAATGCAAGGATAATAGATGGGGGTGCGAATGTAGGTATGAGTGTATTGTATTTGAAACAACAACATCCATCTGCCACTATCCTTGCCTTTGAGCCGGATGAAATGAACTTTGAATTGCTGAATAAAAACATCAAATCATTCAATCTCACCAAAACAGCCCCCATTAAAAAAGCTATTTGGAAAGAAAATACAACCATCACGTTTTCTAATGAGGGTTCGATGAGTAGCAAGATTGAAACAGGCGAAAATAAATTAACAGAAAACATTACTAAAATTGAAGCGGTTAGACTAAAAGATTATTTGAATGAAACGATTCACTTCTTGAAATTAGATATTGAAGGTGCTGAATATGAAGTATTGAAAGATTGTAGAAACGATTTGAACCTTGTAGAAAATATTTTTATTGAATTTCACGGCCATTTTGATAAAACGTATGAACTCACTGAAATTCTACTAATACTTGAAGAGAATAAGTTTAAATACTACATCAAAGAAGCTGATGCTGTTTACCCAACACCCTTTGCAAGGGGTATTGAAAAGAAAAACTATGATTTACAGTTGAATATTTTTGCTTTCAGGAATTAATTAGCTGGATGCATTCTATAATTATCAATATTTAATCCCTTAAAAGTAAAGACTTTACATTTAATCACTTTACTTTGGAATCTCAAAATTTTTTATTCATACTTTAAACTAATAAAAATGAAAAAAATCTTAATGGGATCACTTGTGTTAACAGCCTTTTCACTTGCAATACTATTATTTGAAATGAGTAGCTGCAAAAAAGCTACCGCACAAACCACAACCGTTTATGATACGGTGAAAGTAATTGTACACGATTCCATTAAATACTGTCCTGGTTCAACTTATCCTGTTGCTGGGCTGTATACGGGTACCTATTCTGTGAACAGTAACTTTAATATACCGGGACAATTTGATTATAGTTTTACTATTTATCCCAATGGATCTTTTATTACCAGAACTGCACAAACTGGAGGAACCATTTTTGCAAGCGGCAAATGGGCTTTATCTGGTAATAATGTATTTACGGCTACCTCTACTTCATTTTATGGCTCACAAGGAAGCCCTGTAACTCAAGTTTTTACGGCAAACTTTTCAAATAGTGGGGTATTAACAAATGGAGTATGGAGAGATAGCATTAATACAAATAGTACACCATTGGCAGGCACTTTTTCTACAATGCAACGTGTGAATTAATCCTTAATAATTTTCTTACTACTTTTCGGCTTGTATGCTATAGAATAAATAGTGTGCAAGCCGATTTTGTTTATTTAAAATTTTTACCTTCCTACCAACCAATCAATAACTCAATTCCCCTCCTCAAGGGTGTCGTATAGACTTAGGTGGTCAAATAAGCAACAATTTCATAAAATTCTCTTGCTATTTAGAAGAAATCTCTTGCTTTTATCCATTATTCCCTTGCTAATTCCCACAATTCCCTTGCTTTTATGGAGAATTCCCTTGCTTTTTTCCATTATTTCCTTGCTAATTCCAAATATTCTCTTGCTTTCAAAGACAATTTAGCCCACAAATAATATTAAACGTAACATCAACAAGAAACAATAAATAATCGGTTAATAAACAACAATAGTAAACTTAACAGTACCAATCAAATTGGGGTTATAAGCTATAAAGCTACTAAACCCTTTATTCATTCCAAATTTTTCTCCCACAGCAATTGGGATACCTGTACCAACTTTTTTAGTGCCTGCATAAAGTTCAAATGGATAGTCCCCTGTATTTTCTAGTACACTTCCCAATTCTACCCCCGAAATTTTCTTATCCTTTAATGGCAATAAGGTTACTACCCTTTCGGAAGTTGGTAAAGGGGTATCTACTTCTTCAAACCCATACAAGCCCATCGTAACGGTATCATCGGGATACAACGTCTTTAAAAAAGTACCTATTCCCTTAATGTTTGTATAAGGTACCGCCCATTTCTTTTTTCTTTTATTGATAAGATATTGGGAAGATTTCCTCTTTTCTACCCTGATAACTTCTTTGGCATTCGCCGTTGTTACTTCTCCTGCCAATAAGGTTACATCATCTTCGTTAGCCAATATAAAGGGCTGTAAAGGGCTTGTATCAAGCGGAAAAGCAAGGTGTTTGGCTATAATAGCACTAGTGATAGTAGCCCTACCTGCAAAACCAGACGGGTATTTTATTTCTCCACCATCTAAGGCAGGCAATCCCCAAGCGACTAACTCTTTTGAATTGGGGGCATAATGCCCTTTTAAAAACTGTGCCCATCGTAGGGTACGTCCCCAAGGTACTGTAAACGCCTTGTTTCGGTCTTTTGTGGCGGTTTCACTCAGTCCCAAGTCTATCAAACGGCTTGCTTCATACCCTTTGGCAGCAACAGCGGCAGTTTGGTCATCGGTAAAAACAATGTCATGGTCTGCAAAATAGCCAATCAATACACTAGTTGTTTTATCTGCTACATGCTTCTTGTTAATGGCTACTTGCAAGGCTTGTTGACCAGCAAAATCTTTAGGCAAAACTGTTCTAGACATAATCGTTACGTTTTAAAAGATACATTTATTTGTTTGAAAAAAGGCAACCTACCACTATTAATCGGATAAACAACTGACTTTGTAAATAATAAATATTAGGCTATTGGTGGGCTAATAAAAAGGTGGTACACTTTAACAAAACAAGTTGCTTTTTGGGGGATTGTAGTAATTGTTCATTTATTTTTTGCATTTTAAATCGGAATTTTAAAGAGGGACCGTGGGCTAGAGGAGAAGTTAGCGCTCGTAAAATGTCCGCTTTTTTGCCATAAAATTCCTGGATTTTCCATTTAATCGTTTCTATCTCCTCTAGTTTAGTTTGGTCTTTTCCAACCCTCCCTAGGGAGCGTTCTATCTCTTGAACCCGCTTTTGTAGGCGGCGTAGATACTCGGCATTCCTTAAGGCAAGAGAATTAATCTCACCCTCAGTTAGAGTCAGTGTCTGCACTTTACGTTCGCTCGATTTTATACTTTTACGCAACAAAGTCTGATACGTTTCTAATGCATATAG
>CAISCV010000140.1 GCA_903883945.1 uncultured Chitinophagaceae bacterium
GGTGATGTTACCTATAATACCCTTGTTGGTGGCGGCGTTGTAAATGCGGCAACGGGTGGTAATGCTGCCGTTGGGTTGAATGCGACACCAAATGGCTTTAGTATGATTGCAAATCCTTATGTATGTCCTGTACAATGGAGTACTGTTTATACGGCTTCTACTAATGGCTCTCCTTTAGGTATTAATGGTAGTTACTGGTATCTGGATCCAACGTATAGTTCAACCGGTAAATACATTGCTTACAATGCTTCAACAGGTAGTAACATTACTGCCACTGCGACTCAATTTACCGATCCAATTACTGGCCAAAAATTTGACACCTATAATAGCCAGAGTGTATCGGGTAATATCCAAGCGGGTCAGGCAGTGTTTGTACAATCACTTACAGCTACCCCTAAAGTGGTATTCCAAGAAGCGGCCAAAGTAGCAAGCTCTGCTAAGACGTCTGTATTTGGTACTGCTACCCTGAGTAAGATTTATGTAAGCTTATGGAAGCAAGCAAATGTTGCGAATACTTACAACAGAGTAGATGGTGCAGCAGTTGCCTTCAGATCAGACTTTGGTAATACTACTTATGGTCCACAAGATGCGTTGAAGTTGAGTGGTACAAGCGATAACTTGTACATCAGCGATAAGGGTAAGAACCTAAGTATCGATGGTCGTTTGCCTGCAACTGCAAGTGATGCGATTGCGTTGGTAATCAGCAAGCCTTCTACTACTTCTTACCAATTGCAAGTAGATGCTAATGCCTACACTAGCAATGGTTTTGTACCTGTATTGTATGATGCGTACAAGAATACAACTAAGGCATTAGGTACCGGTATTACTACGGTAGATGTTACCATCGATGCGACTGTAGCTGCAAGCTATAGCAATCGATTCTCTATCTTGTTTGCACCAAGTGCCTTACCAGTAAACAGTATCGTTGCAACTGCAAGCCTAAGCAACAAGGTAGCAACTATCAGCTGGAACACCGTAGGAGAAAAGAGCGTTGCCCGCTACGAAGTAGAGAAATCTACCGATGCGAAGACGTTCACTACTATTGGTCAGGCTACTGCTAAGAATACCGCTACTGCAAGCTACAGTACAACAGATAATAGTGTAACGGCTATTACATACTACCGCATTAAAGCTGTAAGTACAACAGGTGCAACTAGTTACAGTAACGTAGCTAAACTCACTACTAACAATTCACCACTCACTTCTTACAGCTTGTATCCTAATCCACTTAAGGGAAGCAAAATTATCAATGTGTCTATGGATAATGTAAGTGCTGGTAAATATGTAATAAGTGTCAGCAATGTATTGGGTCAAAAGGTAGTGACTCAAACTATCAGCCACACGGGTGGTAGTGCAACACATGCTATCAGCACCAGCAATACATTGGCAGCGGGTATATACAGTGTAACGATTAGTGAAGAAAATAGTAAACAAATTGTTCACCAAACAAGTATATCAGTTCAACCCTAAAGTTAGAGAGGTCATATAGGATGCTGCCCACTGGTCAGCAATGAAGGTGGGCGGCGTCCTTGGTTTTAAATTGATTTGGAAGTTCTTTAGATATTAGTAGGTGTAGGTAGTAAACTCTTAAAGCGTTCCTTGATACATGGTAGCATGAAGCTTCGAACATGGTTGCGTGCATGTTCCAACATGGTAGCGAGCATGTTAGAACATGGTTGAGAACATGTTCCAACATAGTAGCGCACATGTTCAAACATGATAGCGTGCATCTTCCAACATGGTGTAAGCATGGTAGAACATGGTAGAGTGGATGTTCTAACATGTTAGAGTGCATGTACGAACATGGTAGTCAACATGTTCTAACATGTTGGAGTGCATGTTCTAACATGTTCGAACACATGTACAAACAGGGTGGAGGGTATGTTCGTTAGTCATTAATCTGGAGGTTTGTGTTGGTAAATCATAAATAATCATCTTGTCATTTTAATTATAAAAATATGCGTTTAGTATTAAAAAAAATAGGAGTGATGACTCTGGTGTTAGCTATTATGTTTTGCGTAAACACCACGACAAAAGCACAGTCACCCGCCGATGATCCAGGTATTGGTGGCCCGGGTAGCCCAACAGTAGGCGTAGGAAGTGATAGTGGTCCGGTGGTTCCCTTAGACAGAGACTTAAGTATTATGCTTATTGCGGCAGGTATGGCTTATGGATATAAGAAAGTGAAACAAGCACAAGCTTTGGGCTTTAATTAATTATTTAACAATCCCTACCCATTGATGAAAGTCTGTTTAATTTCAAGTATTTTTCTGTTCAATTTTGGGGTTTTATCAGCACAGCAAAGTGCCGATTCTATCTATGTTCAATCCAAAGAATGGTACAGGGATAGTAATCACGAGATACAATACAAAGATTGGAAACCTTTTGGTTGTAAGACAGTCGGTTTGTTAAACGGATTTAAAAGCTCCGGTGTTGCTAAGTTGGATAAGTTTGGGGGCAATTCATCTTATTCCGACAAGGCCACCGGTTTTTTTTATATAGTAAAGAAGGAGGGGCGTTCATGGATAATTGATCCCGAAGGACATTCCTTTTACAATATTGCCCTCAACGGTATTCGTCCGGGTAAGGCACCTAGTAATCAGAAAGCATTCGATGAAAAGTTTCACACCCCACAAATATGGATGACCGAAACCAAAAAATTATTTACAAACACTGGCTTTAATACCGCGGGTTCTTGGTCTGATATAGAAACTATACGAGCCTATAATATGGCTAATCCTTCAGCACCTTTGGTATACAGTACGCAACTTAGTTTGTTGGGTAACTTTGCTCAGAAGATCAAGAAAAAGTCGGGTAAGAAAGACTATCCCGAACTGGCAAATGTATTCAACCCCGATTTCGAGACCTATTGCTTAGAGAAAACAAAAGACATTGCAAACTACAAGGATGACCCTAATCTCTTTGGACACTTTTCTGATAACGAATTGCCTTTTCAAGAGAATTTACTAAAGTCGTTCTCTGATATAGCCGATGCTAGTGATGCGGCCTACCAGGTAGCAACAAAATGGGTAGCTGAAAATAAAATTGACCTTGCCAATATTACCAAAGAACAGAAAGAAGCTTTTGGGGGATATGTAGCCGAACTTTATTACAAAACGGTACGGGATGCTATCAAACAACACGACCCCAATCACATGTATATCGGAAGTCGTCTGCACTCATCTGCCAAAACAAACCCTTTTATACTGTCTGCTGCAGAGAAGTATCAAGATATTATCTCTATAAATTATTATGGCGAATGGGCATTAATACCCAAGCATGCTTCACAATGGAATGCTTTGCAGAAGCCGTTTATCATTACAGAGTTCTACACAAAAGGCGAGGATAGCAAGATGGGGAATGTTACGGGTGCGGGGTGGTTGGTGAAAACACAGGAAGACCGTGGTCTTCATTACCAAAATTTCTGTTTAACCTTATTAAAACAAAAGAACTGTGTGGGTTGGCATTGGTTTAGATATCAGGATAATGCCCCAGATGATGCTGCCGCCGACTTTTCTAATAAAGACTCCAACAAGGGGTTGATAAATACCAACTACGAAACCTATCCTGCCCTAGCTGAGAAGATGACACAACTAAATAAGCAGGTATATGATCTAATTCGGTACTTCGATAATTAGATGTCAAAAGGGATCAGGTTGTTCACTATGACTCTTGTTAGAATTGGATGTTTCTATCTATAAGAGATTCTATTGCCAAATCATTACAACACCTGTTTAAATCCTGTAATAGCTGTTTATACAATTATTAAGTTTACCTGTTAATTAATTTTAGCCTAAATCTTGTGAAATTATGTTGCAATAAAACTTCATTATGATGTCTATTGCATAAATCCTTACTTTCATACCAATCATTTAATTTTTATTTATGGAAGCAAAGAAAAAACTAGTCGTGCTCACCGGAGCAGGTATCAGTGCGGAAAGTGGCTTGAAAACCTTTAGAGATTCTGATGGACTTTGGGAAGGATATGATGTATATGAAGTAGCTACCCCAAGGGGTTTTAAGGCAAACCCAGCACTGGTATTGAAGTTCTATAATGAACGAAGAAAAGATGTAGCCAAAGCAGAACCTAATGATGCCCACAAAGGATTGGCAGCTTTGGAAGAATACTTTGATGTACACATTATTACCCAGAATATTGATGACCTTCATGAGCGTGCGGGCAGTACCAACGTAACACACTTGCACGGGGAGATTTTTAAGATGCGTAGTGTACTGGATACTACCAAAGCTTTTCCTATTGAGGGAGATATACAGGTAGGTGACCTTGCCCCTGATGGCGGACAATTGCGACCGTTTATTGTTTGGTTCGAAGAGGAAGTGCCCATGATAGAGGTCGCTGCCAACATGGTAAGGCAGGCAGATATTTTTGTGGTGATAGGAACTTCCCTACAGGTTTATCCGGCAGCAGGGTTGGTAAATTATGCACCCAATCAAATTCCAAAATATATTATCGACAAAAAGATACCACCTACCACCGATGCTATTTATAATCTTATAAAGATAGAGCAATCTGCAAGCGAAGGCGTTAAGGAGCTGATGGAGAAAATTATTATAAAAGAAGTATAATAAATGTTTTAATATACATTCTTCTAATTTGGATTGATAACTTAAATCATAAAACCGTATTTTAAGGGAAGCTACCTTGCGGCCGTTTTAAAAGTAGATAGTTTATGAAAAGAACAATTAAATATTATCGAATTATATGGCTTAGGAACGATTTGCCGGCAGGTTTATCCGTTTTTCTGGTCGCCCTACCGCTTTGTTTAGGGATTGCCTTGGCTTCGGGTGCACCTCTGTATGCCGGGCTACTTTCTGGCATTATTGGTGGGTTGGTGGTCTCTTTAATAAGTGGCGCACAGCTAGCCGTTTCGGGTCCTGCTGCAGGTCTGACAACTTTGGTTGCAGCCTCCATCATTTCTTTGGGAGACTATAAACTCTTTCTGTTGGCCGTTATTGTTGCGGGATTGTTTCAGTTACTATTGGGGCTTTTGAAACTAGGAGATATTGCCAACTATTTTCCTTCTGCAGTCATCAAAGGGATGTTGGCAGCAATTGGTATTATCCTTATCTCCAAACAAATTCCCTTAGCATTAGGATTCGATAAACCTGATTTCTGGACGAGTGGCTTCCTTAACCTCTTTTCTTCAAAGAATGTTTTGGGCAATATCAGTAATTTCAACCACCATATCACAATGGGTACGATGCTGATTACTGCTATCTCTCTTGCAATTATCATTGTATTTCAACAACCTTTTGCTAAGAAGCTAAAGGTAATTCCACTTCCTTTAATGGTAGTTGTAATGGGTATGCTGGTAAACATTCTTTTTGCCAATGTTGCTTCTGGGTTTTCGCTCAAACAGACCCAATTAGTAAATATTCCTTCTAATATTTTTGCCAGTATCACCTTCCCTGAGTTCTCAAAATTCTTTTCTAGAGTTGAGATATGGAAAGATGGATTAATCATTGGGTTGCTGGCAACGCTTGAAACTTTATTATGTATTGAGGCAATTGATAAATTGGATCGGCGTAACCGGATTACACCTGTAAACCGCGAATTGATAGCACAAGGAGTAGGTAATATGGTGTGCGGATTGTTAGGTGCCATTCCTATGACGGCTGTTGTGGTGCGGGGTGCTGCCAATGTGGATGCAGGCGGACGAACGAAGCTTTCTGCTTTTACCCATGGATTGTTTCTATTACTAGCAGTACTTCTTATTCCTTTTTTATTAAACAAAATTCCTTACGCCTCTCTTGCTGCCATCCTGCTGAGTACAGGGTATAATTTGACCAAACCCAAGCTCTTCCGCAATATGTGGAGCCTCGGTTGGAAACAATTTCTCCCTTTTGTATTCACAATTCTGGTAATTCTTTGTACCGATTTGTTGATTGGGGTTAGTATAGGACTGTTGATTTCAGTCTATTTTATCATTCAGAATAATTTTAAGACCGAATATAAAATCACTAAAACAAGACAGCTCGATATCGAATCCCATTACATCAAACTAAATAGCAACGTTACCTTCTTGAATAAGGTACAATTGAGAAAGTCGTTGGATGAAGTGCCAGAATATTGCGTGCTTACCATAGATGGCAGTAACTGTAACTTTATTGACTACGACATCCTAGAAATAATAAGTGAATACCACACCAAAGCACACGAAAGACATATTGAACTACACCTGAAAGATATTCAAACTGTAAATGTTACCGCAGTTCATTAGCTTAAATCAGTAATATTCTCGCTACACTAAACGTCAATCGCTAATCACTAATCACTAACCACTAACAACTAATCACTAAAACCCGTTTCTTTGCAGTCCGAAAAATTTATAGCGATATGCAATTATCATCTTTATTAGACCGTTTCGCTGAACCCGAAACGCTGAAAATGGCCAAATTGGGCCGTGAATTAAGGGCTCAAGGTATCGATGTGATAGACCTTAGCCTTGGTGAACCAGATTTTGATACCCCTCAGCACATAAAGGATGCTGCAATAAAGGCTATCAACGACAACTTTAGTCATTACACCCCGGTTGCAGGTTATGCAGACCTAAGAGAAGCAGTTTGTACAAAGTTGAAGCGTGATAATAACCTGGATTATAAACCAGAAAACATTGTAACCTCCACAGGGGCAAAGCAAAGTTTGGCAAACGCTATCCTCGCTTTAGTGGATGATGGAGATGAGGTGATCATCCCAACGCCTTACTGGGTTACGTATAGCGAATTGGTTAAGATAGCTCGTGGCAAAGTGGTAGAAATACATACAAACCTCGAAGATGGGTTTAAAGTAACGCCAGAGCAATTAGAAGCTGCTATTACCCACAAGACCAAGGTGTTTATGTTCTCATCACCTTGCAACCCTTCAGGCGCAGTATACAGCAAAGCAGAATTGGAAGGATTGGTTTCGATATTTAAGAAGTATCCAAATATCATTATCCTTGCCGATGAAATATATGAATACATCAACTTCGTAGGTGCACACGAAAGCATTGCCCAGTTCGATGAGATTAAGAGCCGTGTTGTTTTGATAAACGGTTTAAGTAAGGGCTTTGCAATGACCGGTTGGAGATTGGGTTACATAGCTGCTGATGTGGCTATAGCCAAAGCATGCGAAAAGCTACAAGGTCAGTTTACCAGTGGTACTTGTTCTATTACACAGAAAGCAGGCGTAGTTGCTTTGACTACCGACTTGAAACCAAGCTTCGAAATGACCGATGAATTTGCTCGCAGAAGAGTAAGAACTATGGAATTGGTTCGTGCAATCCCTGGTGTTAAATGTTTCGAACCAGAAGGTGCATTCTATATCTTCCCCGATGTAAGCAGCTATTTCGGAAAAAACGTTGGTGAAGAAGTAATTAAGAATTCTGCCGATTTTAGCATGTATCTATTGAATACAGCACACGTTTCCAGCGTAATGGGTGATGCTTTTGGCGAACCTAATTGTGTACGTTTCTCTTTTGCCAACAATATGGCAAACATCGAAAGAGCTTGGGTGCGTATTGCAGATGCCTTATCTAAATTGAGCTAAATAATACAACTAATTTAATTAAGTACTCAGCCACAATTAAGTTTATGATAAATAAACTCTTTTCAACCTTCAACTTAGAATTTTATCTATATTATAATTATGGCTGGGTACTTATAACTAAAAAAGCCATCAGAACTTCTGATGGCTTTTTTATGCGTTTATCTTCTATCTAGTTACAGTTTGCAAGTTGCAATTTTCTAGTACCAGTAACCAGTAACCAGTAAACCTGCAACTAATTATTAATCGATTGCTCTATCTGTATATAGTTTAGTGCTTTAGCGGCCGTCAAACTCGCTTGGGTCATCAAAACAAAAGTGTAAATCTTCTGAGACACCAACGTGTCGGAAACCTGGGTTAAATTACTAGCAGTAGGGGAGGTAATAAAAAGGGTGGTGGTATAAACGCCAGAGGGAACGGTATCGAAATTCTCATAGCCACTAAAGCTTTCGTGATCTAGGAAGTTTCGGTTATTGTATATCAATGGCGTATTTCCTGGAGAAAAGAATTTTACGCCTATGTAACTATACCAGGCCTGGGTTCTAAAATCCAAAATCCTTATTTCCGAATTACCGGCAGAAGGCGTCTTTAAGTTATCAGGCACAACGGATAGAAACCAACTATATCCCACCCGATAAACAAAGCAGGAATAATTTTTACCGCCCAATAAATCAACATTCTGGTTTACGATCGTATCGTTACTAAACGTTACTATAATATTGTTGGTGCCAACAATCCCCTCTGTATAACTCAATGGATAATATTTTGCCACGCCTCCCAGATTATTGGTGTTGTTCAAGGTAATATAGACATTGCCATAATCCATCACATTATAAAACATAATGTTTGGTAATGTTTTGCTTGTCTTTATCGTGTCTACAGAAGTAGTAGTGGTACCAGTGCCTACCTGTTTGTAGCAAGAAGAAAAGAAGGTTGTAAATAATATCGCAAAAAGAATGTACTTCATATATAACTAGGGGTTATTGTTGTCATTGCTTTGGTATAGTTATAATTTTAGAGGCGGTGCCTGTACAACCACTACCACCAATTGCAGTTAAGGTAACTA
>CAISCV010000141.1 GCA_903883945.1 uncultured Chitinophagaceae bacterium
AACACTTATGCGAATTGTACGTGAAGGACTTGGCGGACAACTAAATTTATCCGTAGCCTATTAAAGTGACCGCACGACCACCAACATCTAGGTTTTCGTTGCGCCCGGAGGGCATGCAATGAAAAACCTGTTGAACGAAATCCACTAGCTCCTGAATGTGTGGAACTCGTTCATGACTCTGTCATGGACGCGCCGTTACTACTATTTGAATATGCTTATTGCTTCCTTAATGGTATTCCAAACAGGCTTTCTTTTAGCAGTAGTTTAGGCAGTTTTCGGAACATTCTTATTAAGCACCTTCCCAAACACTCATTCGTTACCTGCTATGTTACGACAACAGTTCTTAATGATAAATTAGACTTAACCACCCCAAAAAATATAATTTAGGTTAACCAAATCAGCCCCTAATGCGATTCAATTATTTCGATGAATATTTATCATTCTAAATTAATAAGAAATAATTTCTTGTAGATTTGCGCAAGCAAAATTATAACACAATGAGGACAGCGGATATAAATACAAACTTGATAGACAGTTACTTTATTTTATTGAAGGGTTTAAGTCCTAACAATAAATTAGAACTTATTTCAAAACTTTCAAAGTCTATGAAGACAACAAAAAAAGTGAAAGACGATTCTTGGAAATCTTTGTTTGGAGCTTTAGAACTTGACCAATCTGCAGATGATTTTGTAGCTGATTTAAAAAAAGACAGAAAATTCACTCGTAAATCTATTGACTTGTGAAAAAATATCTTTTAGATACAAATATTTGTGCATATTTCTTAAACGGTAAATTCAATCTTGAATCAAAAATTGATGAGGTTGGATTTGAAAATTGTGTGGCTTCAGAGATAACTATAGCTGAATCTTGCCGATGTTGGTGTTCTTCACCAACATCCTTCTAAGAAGTCACAAGTAATGATTTTTTTATACTATTGATGTTGGTGAAGAACACCAACATCGGCAAGTTCGGAACACCAACAAAGGCATCAATAAGAATAACTTAGTTTTTTCACAATCTCCCATTGGTAGCAATTTTTCCGAAACACCCGATACCTTGAAACGTATTTAATAATGGTATCGAAATTTTCATTTTGACATTTACCAATTTTTGGTATTTTTGACAAAAGTTTTTATAAAATGAAAAATACATCAATTTCACTCGGTAATTATTTTGACAATTTTGTAAGCAGCCAAGTTTCAGTTGGACGATATAAAAACGTTAGTTAGGTAGTTAGAGCGGGACTTCGACTTTTAGAAGATGAAGAAAATAAAGTCATAGCGTTAAAAAATGCAATTCAAAAAGGACTTGAAAGTCCAAGAGTTGAAAACTTTGATTTTGACGCACATTTGACCAAACTAAAATCTTCAAAAATGGAAAATGCTTAAACTAACATTAAGACAAGAAGCAATTGACGATTTAAATGACATTTGGAACTACACAAAAACTCAATGGTCAGAGAATCAAGCTGAAAAATATTATCAAATAATAAAATCTTCGTGTAAGCTAATTGCAGAAAATCCCAATATTGGAAAAAGCTACCTTGAAATAAGTAGACATTTGTTTGGACTTAAGATAGGTAAACATATAATCTTTTATAGCATATTAGCAGGAGTTGAAATAGAAGTCATTAGAATTCTTCACGAAAGAATGGATTTGATTAATAGATTAGCTGAATAAAACTGCTACAACAAAGTTGATTATTAAGTAAGTTGGAATTTCAAACACATCGTGAATGTGTTTAGAATTCGTGGTTATAACTCAATTAATTTATGTTGTGGTTACACACAATTAGATATTCGTTCACCAAAAGAAATAGTAAACAATGAAGACGACAACTAAAAAGGAAAAAACTTTTGACACAGTGAAAGTGTTCAGAGAAATAAAGGAAAAGATTGCGAAAGAAACTGAAAAAATGATTTTTGTTGAATTCAAAGAATACTTGAATAAAAACAAATTGCAAGTTACAAAATAGACTTTGCCTACGTACAAAAGTGTTTAGGAAAGTGTTTGCAGATTGCTATGAATATTCTTGTCAACCACCTTCCCAAAAACTCATTCGTTATGCCCTCCTTGGTGTTCCGAAGCCCACTCTGCCGATGTTGGGTGTTCTACACCAACATCTGTAAACAACTGAGACCTATCTTTACTCCCCAGCATCACTATTGTTTTACAGGAAATACTTAACCCAACTAGTCCATGAATCTCTCGAAGTCTGGTGCATAACCTTGCTAGTCTTTGTCACTAGCGACCTTCTACCTAGGCTCGCGCCACGTCTCGCGTGTGCATTCACTAAGATCTTCTACTCACAATTAGCCCAAGTCTATCCCAAAATTACCAACGCTGGCATCGTCTATTTCTTAGTCCATGGCAGTTACTTGTTGTTGAATAGGTGGGAACTCCAATGAAGGCTTCGCTTGTAGAGAAACTCTTTCCTTGTGTTTCTTTGAGCCTTAGGATTTTTTTGGCGGGATTTACAAAATCTGTATTAAGAAATAAATTAAGGTACAATTACAACTGCTTCATCAGCCAGAACAGGTAAATTGAGAAACTTCAACACCACATTGGCCGTAACAATTACATCTCTTTCACAATAATCTGCAATCCGTTTGATATTTTTTTCTTTATAATATACATCCTGAACCATGCTGCCATCAATATCTGATTTAGACGTAGGTATACCCAGCACATTTGCTAATAGATGAAGGGTGATATAGTTTTTGTGGTCACCAAATTTCCACCAGTTGAGGGTATCAAACATTTTTACTTCCCAAGGCTTTCGCTCATACATCTGCAAGTATTCTGGCAATGCAACCCCATTTATAATCATCCGCCTACATATATACGGAATGTCGAACTCTTTAATATTATGCCCCGCAAACTGAAAGTTTGGATTTCGATTATACACTTTATTACACAGTAGTATAAATGAAAGCAGGATCTCTTTTTCATCATCACCATAGATGCTTTTCACTTTTAATGAATTTCCGCCTTTAAGTTCATCATAAAAAAAAGCGGTAGAAATACATACGATCTTACCAAACTCTGCCAATATCCCTCCTCGTTGCTTATAACTATCTATCGGTGAAGTATTTTCAGGCACGGTTTTAGATATTTTTTCACACCAAAGAATTTGCCATTCGGGAGATAGAAGTTCATACGCTTCTTTTTGAGGAACAGTCTCAATGTCTAACAGAAACAAATTGCTTAACATAAACTACTTTTTAAACATTAAAAAACACGTAAAATGAGTACTTCAGATGAATCACAAAAACCAGACAATCGTAAATTGATATATGGTGTTCTAATTGCACTATTGCTATGTACTTGGAGCTATATTATTTATGATAAGAGTAAAACTAAGGAAACTATAGCACAACGAGACACACAAATATTAACGGTCAACTCCGAAAAGGATTCTATACAGTTGGCTTTTAACAGTGCAAGTTCTAAACTAGACTCTTTGCAAACAAGTAATACCAAGTTTCAGGGTGCATTGGCTGAACAAAATGATAAAATATCTAAGCTTAAAGCAGATATCAGCAGTGTTTTAAACAAAAAGAATGCTTCAGATGAAGAATTGAAAAGAGCTAAAGATGAAATTGGACAATTGAAAACAGAAATAGAAGGTTATTCTGCTGAAATTGAAAGACTTAAAGGAGAAAATAAAGTACTTACCACTGCCAATGCACAGCTAACCACACAAAAAGATAGCTTTCATTCTGCTGCGCAAACACTTCAACAAAATCTTGCAAATACCGAAGCTGCAAAGAGAAACATAGAAGATTTAGCGTCAACCTTACATGCTTCAAACATCGCGATTGAAGCGATTGAAAAGAAAAGTAGTGGTAAGGAAGTGCAAACAACGACAGCAAAGAAGGCCAACTTACTTCGTTTTACTTTTGATTTAGATGAAAATATGCTTTCTCCTAGTGGGGTAAAACAAATTTACATTTGTGTTACAGGGCCCGATGGGAAAGCAATAACAGATGGTACTACATTTACAAGTAGGGAAGAAGGGGCAAAGGCATATACTATGAGGGTAGATTCTAGTTATGAACAAGGCAAAAGAAAACCTATAAAGGCAGACTGGAAAAATACTAATGGCAAATATCCTGTAGGGGATTATAAAATAGCTATCTACAACAATGGATTTAAAATAGGCGAAGGGGTAAAGACGTTAAAGAAAAGTACATTCTTAGGACTGTAAGTTTCATAAACTTCGATTTATAAAAGGAGGGAGCGCAATGCCATTGGTATTGCGCTCCCTCTTTATTTTAACACAAGGTGACTATTATTTTAAAGTCCCATTCTGGTAGCTTTCATTCGACTTGCTTTGAATGAGCAAACTCTGAATGGTATCTATTGTTTCTCTTTCTTCGAAGACTTTATTGAGCATTACCAAAAACTCAGATTCATTCGTTGCATTATACGTAACGGGCATTGCTTTTATTCTCGAAACAACAGTTAAAGGGTATAGCTTAATCAGATCGTGATCGACTTCTACAATAATGGTGCTGTAGTTCTCAACTTTTGGTGCCGTAATTTTTAATATATGGGAAACTTTATTTAGCAAAGTGGGATGCTTTGACGTTATTACCTCAGCACTGATATAACTGTTGGTAATTGTTTCTAGCAGTTTTGCTTGCTGCTGAAGTAAAATCTTAGGTGTCATTTGTGAAGGCGTCTCTCCAAAAGAAGGCCATAAACTTTGTGTACTCATAAGTGGGGTGTTTTTAAGTTGGGGGGTGAAAGTGTATTTAATTCGAAATTTTACAAGGGCAAACTAATTAATAGTATACAATACGGAACAGTTGTTCTAATGCAAATGTATGGTTGTAAAGGAAAGCTATCCATTCTTTGCCCCCTATGGCATAAAAAGGGGCAAAATTATCTATCCGTTCCTGCAAATTACCTTTAGGGAATAGGATACTTTTAACTGCTGCAATCTGGTGTTGCTCATCACCGAATTTTCTTTTCTCGGCTCGTAGCATTTTCTTTTCTAATTCACTTATCCTTTTGGCCGTGTTTTTTTGTAATGCGTCGATGTGCATTAGTAGCGTAGCATCAATGGACGATGCGGTGTTTTTTATGTTGTCATACAGTTCATTCATTACGCCCAACTCTTTTTCCAAAGATAAATGGATACCTGACTTCCTTTTTACCAATTCATTTATCAATGTTGTTTCATCAGCAAAGAAGTCTGTTGTTTTAAATCCCAACTTGTTAATTCTTTCAGAAATACTTGTCTTTGCCAACAAAAAGGAATTTCGCAAAACAAGCATGGGAAAGGGTACTTGCACTGCTTCAAATACTTTTTTCAGTTCCAGCCAGTAGGCCAATTCTCCACCGCCTCCTATAAATGCAATATTGGGCAATATCGTTTCCTGAAATACGCCACGCAAAATTACATTGGCACTAAATCGTTCTGGATATTGTTGTAGTTCAAGCAGCATCTCTTCCAGCGTCCACTCTTTGTTCAGACTGATAACGGTAAATCCATTAGATACTGATTCTATTCTTTCTCTTTTATCTTCAAACAGATAAAACAGGTTCAATGCTCTGCCACCTGCCTGTGCTTTATAATGCTTACTAAGTTCTGTTATTGTTGTGGTAACTTCTTTATTAGAGAACTGTTCTATAAGTTCTTTCTTCACAACCTCATTAAAGCTTTGTTTGAGGGCGGCATTATCTGGGATAACGACCAATAAGCCATATTCCGCAAAAAGATGGTTTACCAGTTCTAGCGTAGCCTGTTGTATCGTATTTCCTAGTTGGTAGCAATTGCTCAAAATATCCGCTAATTCTTCTCCGTGGGGATGTATTCCAATCTCTCCTTTAATGGATTCTATTAGTTGCAAAAGTGCTTTGTCTACCTGCATCCTGCCGACCGCACCTGTTTGCTTTGTTTGCCAAACCTTCTTTTCGCCATTCAAATAAATATAGCCCAGCTCATCAAGGTCGGCATCCTCGCTACCCATATAATATACGGGAACAAAGGAGTAGGAGGGAAGCTGAAGCTTTAGTTCATCAGCCAGCTTAATAGCGTGTAGTATTTTGTAAATAAAATACAATGGCCCCGTAAATATATTGGGTTGGTGTGCAGTTGTAATAGTAAAAGTATCTTCGCTTAAGAGCGATTGTAGGTTCTTGTTTTGGAGGGCATTAAGGGAGATCCCTTCATATTGTTTGGTTAATGATGCTACTAATAGTTTTCGGTTTGTTTGGTACTTTTTTCGCGCTGCAATGGATTCCTTTATGCCGTCTATAGAAACAGGATGCTTATAAAACTTGCGCAAGTTCTCATTTCCAGATACATAGTCTGCTACTAATGTAGAAAAGAATCCGGTGGATTGATAAGAAACAGCAGTTGATTGTTGTTTCAAATTGTGATGCGAAGAATCGAATTGATTAACCATATCATTATAAAATTTCCCTAAACAAGTTCTGCTTCCAAATCATAGTCAAAAGCCTTTGTAATCTTTACCATTACAAATTCGCCGATAGAAAGTTTCTTTTTTGTGTTAATGATTACTTCATTATCCACTTCTACGCTATCAAATTCTGTTCTGCCCAAATATTTACCCGCTTCTTTTTTATCTACTATTACCTTTAATACCTTGCCTACTTTCTCCTGGTTTTTCTCCAGACTAATCTCTTGTTGCACTTCCATAATCTCTTGTGCGCGCAATTCCTTTGTTTCTTCATCTATATTGTCTTCCAACAGATGTGCCGATGTGTTTTCTTCGTGGCTGTAGGTGAATATACCCACTCTGTCAAACTTATGTTCTTGTAAAAATTCTTTTAGTTCTGCTATATCATCTGCTGTTTCGCCGGGGAATCCTGCAATAAGGGTGGTACGAATACAAATTCCTGGTACTCGTTCTCTGATCTGTGCAATCAGTTCGCTCATTTCTTGGCGGGTGATGTTGCGTTTCATGGCTTGCAGCATATTGTTGCTAGCATGTTGCAAGGGCATATCCAGGTATTTGCAGATGTTGTCCCGTTCGCGCATGACATCTAATACCTCCAATGGAAACTTGGACGGGTATGCATAGTGTAACCGTATCCATTCCAATCCTTTTACATCTGCTAAGGAATTTAATAACCTGGGCAAATCTCTTTTCTTATAAATATCCAATCCGTAGTACGTTAATTCTTGTGCTATCAGCATCACCTCCTTCACCCCTTTCTTTACCAATCCTTCTGCTTCTGCTACCAGTTCTTCTATGGGTTTACTCACATGCTGACCACGCATAAGCGGAATGGCACAAAAGGAACAGGTACGGTTGCAACCTTCACTTATTTTGAGGTAGGCATAGTGTTGGGGGGTACTTAATAATCGCTCTCCTACAAGCTCGGTTTTATAATCTGCTTCAAATTGTTTAAGCATCAATGGTAGTTCCATTGTGCCAAACCAAGCGTCTACTTCGGGCATTTCTGCTTCCAGGTCAGAACGGTAGCGTTCACTCAGGCAGCCTGTTACATATACTTTATCTAGTTTACCTCTACGTTTCAGTTCCAACTGGTCTAATATCGTATTGATGCTTTCTTCTTTTGCTTTATCAATAAAGCCACAGGTGTTTACGACTACTACATTGTGATCTAGCTTTTTGTTCTCATGTACCACATCAATAGCGTTTGCTACAAGTTGCCCACTTAATACCTCGCTATCCACCAGATTCTTGCTACAGCCTAGTGTAATGATGTTTACCTTATCTTTTTTTGTTGTCCTTGCCTTCATTATGCGGCGAAGTTAAGTGTTGGAAGAAAGCAAATGCACGATTCATATTAGGGGCATCAATCAATATCGGATATCAAAAGTTATTAAATGCCCTTTGAGGTTATCTATTTCATATAGTTCCTAAGTAGTACTTGTGTCACTAACTAACTGCTGCGTAGTGGTTGAGTTGTAACTGCCAATGAGAGGCGCGCCCATTAATTGGAGGTAGTTGTTACAAAACAGCAGCAATCTTTACATCAAAGCACCCATCACATACTTATGGTAGCAGTAATGCCAAAATCAATGTGCCGTAAACATTTGCTCAAATAAAAGATACAATTGAGGGTGGTGCTCTTTTAATTCGTTGGGACGTTCGAAAAAGTATTCGGTAACTACTGCAAAAAACTCTGCATCGTTTGTCGTACCATAAAAATTGATGTCTCTGCTGCGATTATGCTTCATTTCTTGAATGGTTTTGTGCATAATGTTTATCCAAGGCAACACATAAGGGCGGGATAAAAGATAATCTGGAATACCGTCGGTGGCACCATCAGCCTTATCAAGTAAATGGGCAAATTCGTGTAGTACGGTATTATGCCCGTCGGCAGCTTTTTTAAAAGACGACCGTACCGATGCTTTTGATAGTATCATCTGTCCATTCATAGCGCCGTCTCCCACCATTCCCAAAATGTTTCTGTCCTTCCCCTCCATACTATAGGCTTCATTAAAAGAATCTTTATACAGCAGCACTTCGGAGATATTGTTATAACGCCAACCTTTAAAAGGGAACAGGAGTATAATAGCACCCGAAGCAATCAGTATCTGGTCTATGGGTTCCACGGTGGTTCCTATGCCCGTGATGGTTACTTGCTGCAAGAAATCGGTTATCCGGTCTTCAAACTCAAGCCGTTGTTCCTCATTCAGGTTTTCGTAAAAGGGTACATTGTCCAATAATAATGCACGGGTATTGTCCGGCATTTTAAAGCTTTCATTGTGCTTTTGCCTTTCAGCGTATCCAAATACGGCATAGATTGCGATCAATATAAAAACAATTACTCCAATCATAAGGGGGGGAAAGATAGTAGAAAAGGGTTGAATGTTGGCAGACATGGGTTAGGTGCAGCGATACCTGTTTAGCAAAACACCTGCCCTTGTGGGGTTAATGAAGAAGGCGTTAAAAGATAATTGTTTAGCTTATGCTGATTTGACATTTGGAATATCAAGATTTATATCAAATATTTGCTAGTATAATTGAAGCTTATGAACCGACATATTTGTTTCTTATTTATCCTCACAGCTATCTGTGTTAATACTTATGGACAATTTGATAGTTTGAAAAATGAAATACTTAGATATGATGATACCACAACAAGTACGATAAAGAAAGGGCGAAAGCTGATATTGGAAAGCTTCCTGAAAAATGATAAACCCAAAGTTCAGCAATTGCTCACCTATCTGACTACCAGAGTTGAAAATGAAGATTACCTAACCCTTTATCCGATAGAAAAGGGAATGCTTAATTATTGGTTGGGACAGTATAATGACATTGATAGTGACGTACAGAAATACACGGATGATTATTTTAATAACAACAACAAGAAATTACGACCCGAGCCAGACTTATTGTTCGAGAAAGTAAAGACTTTTCTAAAAGAACACAAAAGCGAACAAATCACCCAAATTGAGGATGCCCGACTAAGTGAGGAAGAAGAACGTTTCATGAAAATAAACCTCACCTTCTTTTTGTCGGACTACAAACGTACCGCACCTCTACAAGACACATTGAACAACCTGACCACTTCTTTTTTTGCTGCTTATCCAGATAGCAGGTATGAAAGGTATTTGAGAGAACAGGTTAGATGGGCATTCAGGCCTACTCGTATGGGTTATGGTTTTGAATTCTTTTCGGGATATGGCATTTTCACAAAGACTTTAAGCAATCAATTTCAGAACAATATACCAATAGGGGTAGCTTTTGAGTTTACGTATAAACAATGGGGGCTTTATCTCCGGGATTATATTGGCTTTAGCTCAACAAAGGAAGATTTACCTTTCAGTGCTGCTACTTGGGCTAAGGGGAAGCAAGCCCGGGTCTATTTGCCAGAGTTGTCTGTAGGGTATGTTTGTACTAAAAGTGATAGATTAAAAGTGGTTCCATTTTTAGGTATTTCTTCTACTGATATAACCCCTACGTCCAAAGATCAATCGGATTATACAGGTTATAGTGATATTGGTTGGCAATTTACGACCACGTATACGGTAGGAATAAATTTCGACATTAGAATTTCCAAGATTACTACGATGCCCATACTCAGAAGAGATCGGATAGAAAAAAGCTACAGATTCCTAAAGATCAGATATGCCTACAATGCACCACAATTTCAGAATAAATATGCTGGATTGGATGGAAGCATGCATTATATAACCATTGGCTTTGGCATGTTTGGCAGGGTATATAAAAGAGATTAGAAAGCGGTTTAATCCCAATCCTGCAAAGGTGTTTTCTCCTTTTTATAAATTAGCAGCTACCTATTAATAGCACTAGACTTATTCAGAAACACCAGCAGCCAATAGTTGTTGTAGATTAAGGTGGTAAAATGCAGAACCTCATGGGGGTGTGGTGTTCGAAACGCCAACGAGTCTGGGAAACATGCAACCTTTAGTAACGGACAGTAAAAGACCGGAGTCATAAACAAGACATCAAGACATTGAGAAGTCAAGACATTATAGGACTAGTTGTTATTAGTTCAAGCCTTCTCGAAACCTATGAGCGTCATATCGACCCTAGGAGATAGCTGCCAGATACATGTACACATTACAGTAATCGTAGGAGGAATCTCCCTGAAATTAATCCACTTCATGGTACGTTTCTAAGCAATCTTTTATGGGTATACCAGTCATCTATATTAGATAGAATGGCTGCTTTTTACCTAGTTATCGCCACTTGGGGGCAGCTTCAATCTCCGTAGAGGTCAATAGACGCTGTTGTAGAAATATCCGTACTGGAATACGTTTCTTTTCATGCTCACTTTCCCGTAGATCGAGTTTGTAAATAGTTTCAGTAGTACCAATCATTAGCGTAAACCCTATCTGGTTGTAGGGTCTAGCATCTGTATTTATAGGGTAGACCCTGCCTATAAGTAGGGTCTACCCTGCATGATAGTACTGTGAACCCTACACGTGTGTAGGGTTGAACCTATGAAACAGTAGGGTTGAGCCTATGTAAGAGTAGGGTAAAGCCACTGTTAGGATAGGGTAGACCCTATGTGTAAGTAGGGTTAACCCTGCCAGATTATAAGGTAAACCCTGTGACACTGATAGCTATATGGTAGGTATTAACGGCACTTAAACACCACTGTTTAGTGGCTGATGAACACATCGAAGGAGCCACCGCTATCAGCACTCAGGTTGGTAACGACTATATTGTTCCAACCATCGGGGAGTTTTTTGCCGGTAAATGAATTGAAGAGAATGGTATCGTTGATATTGCCCCCTACATTAAGAATAGAAAGTACGGTGCCTCCCTTGTTGGTGAATGGTTTTTGGGGGATTACATTGCTTATCACAATAATCCCACTCATTATGATTTTGAAGCCTGTTGTTTTCTTCTTACCCGGTTTCGAATTGAAGTACTTATTCGACAGGTCATCTAGTTTTTGAAGTATCAACGGATGGTAGGGCGCCACAGCACGGTTACTATCTAGTATTCTCGTGGTTTTGGTCATGAGGTTGTTGTTGGACGACTTGAGTAATATCTGGATGCCATTAGACTGATCCTTCGCATTAGTGAATAAACTACTGAGTTGATCTTTATAAGCGATATCGTTTCTATATTCAGCTACCGTAATAGACGCAGGCATAAATTGGGGATAGAGTCCTACGAGATTAAGGTCTACATCTGCAATGAGGCCTCGTCGGCTGACGGAAACTTTTACCATCGATCTGGATTGTGCAGGCGTTATCACCAATTTGGCTGTTGCCAGAATAGCTTCTATGGCATCGAAGTGAGCATTTATCTCTGCAATCTGAACGGGTGTAAGCGGGTTGGGAACATCTATTAATTGAGACACTTTTTTAGCTATTAGTAGTAAGTAGTAAGTAGTAAGTAGTAAGTAGTAAGTAGTAAGTAGTAAGTAGTAAGTAGTAAGTAGTAAGTAGTAAGTAGTAAGTAGTAAGTAGTAAGTAGTAAGTAGTAAGTAGTAAGTAGTGAGTAGTAAGCAGTGAGTTGTAAGTAGTGAGGCGTATTCAATAATTC
>CAISCV010000142.1 GCA_903883945.1 uncultured Chitinophagaceae bacterium
AGTAAGTAGTAAGTAGTAAGTAGTAAGTAGTAAGGTATCTTAGTTACTATCTATTATATACTAACTAACTAATAACTACAATCTATTTTGCCTCTTCTTTAACAGCATCAATACTTAATGTGGCGGCAATTACAGCATAAGCGGGAGCAATAATACAGCCCACAATAGTGATATGTAATAAATAAAAGATAGCGCCATTCCCAATGGCTAGTCCTTTGTGCTGACCAATAAAAGCGAGGCTCTCACTAGTGGTTTTATTGTTCCGTTCCATACTATAATCTAGCATAGAAAATCCAAAATAGTAGCACTCTACCAATATAGCCATCACAGGAGTAAGCCATCCAATTACAGGAATAATACTTACTATTAGTATACACAGCATATAAACGGATTGCCATAAGGCATTTCGAGAAGCAACCCAACTACCTCTGAAAATATCTTTAGCTAAATCTATGAAACTAAAAGGATAATCCTTTCCTGCAAGAATAGCTGCTGTTTTCTCACTCAAGAAAGCAAAGATGGGAGAGCCGATAATGAGAATGATAAACTTAAAAAGAGAGAAATAAAAGAGCATCATTATCAACCACAATATCAAACTTCCAATGGTAAATAGAAAGCCAAGGAAACCACTGTCCGAACTATCTAACCATACCTTCAGTCCAGTACTTAGGCTAAGCCATTTTATAAATTGATTACAAGTAGCTCCGAAGTATTGCAATCCAAAGAAAAGTAAAAGGGTGTATATGAATCCAGGGATTAGTATCCAAAGCCATAGTTTGTGTTGTTTAATAAACTGATGTGCCCTGTAATAAGCCTGTAATGAGATAATAATTTCTTTCAGCAAAATGAATGTTGTTATTTTATTGCTTGCAAGGTAAGTTTTTATAAGTTATTGGAGATTGATTAAGAATTTGGTTATATCGTTATTTAAACAATTATCTACTATATTTCCCATTTCCTTAACAACTACCTTAAAGACGGTTCTTTAAAACACCTTGGAATTATTACTAAAACCCGATATTATTAAAGCTTAAATGACGCTAAAAATTACAATAGACTAAACTCATTTTCTTACTAGCAATTAAAATATTTTAATAAACATGAATACAAAAACTACTTAGTTTCCGATAATTCCATGATAATTTCCCACTCATCCACAGTTACGGGCTGAACCGATAATCTACCCAAGCGTACTAAAGCCATCTGTTGCAATCGAGGATCGGCCTTGACAGTTGCCAGAGAAACAGGTTTAGCTAGTGTTTTATAAGGTTTTACATCCACAACTACCCAATTAGCATCTTCTGTGGTGGGGTCTTGATAAGCTTCTTTTACTATTTCAGCAATACCCACAATTTCCAGACCTTCATTGCTATGATACCAAAGCAACAAATCGCCTTCTTTCATGGCTTTGAGGTTATTGCGAGCCTGGTAATTGCGTACGCCATCCCAGAATGTACGTCCATCTTTCTCAAATTGTTGCCAGCTATATTTAAATGGCTCCGATTTAATTAACCAATATGACATAAGGGGAAGTTATGAGTTATGAATTATGAGATAATCGTTTTGGAAAGTCAATTATAAATTATTTGCAAGTACATCTGCCAAGTGTAGCACTTTTAGGTTACTACTGTTGTTTTTTAGTCGGCCTTCAAGGTGCATCAAACAACTCATATCGGTACTTATGATGTATTCTACTTGCGTTTCTTCAGCATGACTAATCTTTTGGTCGGCCATGGCAATGCTTATTGGTTCGAACTTTACTGCGAAAGAACCACCAAAGCCACAACAGGTCTCAACGTCCTGCATTTCTATTAGTTCTAATCCTTTAACGTGGCTTAACAACTTGCGTGGTTCTTGTTTCAGGTGGCATTCTCTCAAAGCCGCGCAACTATCATGGTAGGTAGCTTTGCCCATAAAAGAAGCATTCACGTCTTCTATCTTTAATTCATTCACCAGGAATTCACTAAACTCAAACGCCTTCTTTCCAATCGCATTTGCCTCTTTGCTATTAGAGGCTTTGTCGAAGACTTTGGGATAATAATTTTTGATAAAGCCTATACAGCTTGCACTTGGGGCAACTATGTAATCTGCATCATTGAAGTCGGAAATAAATTTATTACATACGTCCTTACTTTCCTGCCAATAGCCTGCATTAAATGCAGGTTGCCCACAACAAGTTTGGTTAGCATTGTAAATTACATTGCAACCAACTCTCTCCAATACTTTTACCATATTGAAAGCTACTTGTGGATAAAGCTGATCTACAAAGCAAGGAACAAAAATGTGTACATTCATTTCGAAACAGGTTAAAGTACAATCTATATAAACGACTTTTGCAAAGCTATCATCTTGATGGCGGCAACTGCAGCTTCTTCCCCTTTATGACCGTGGATGCCCCCTACCCTTTCAATTGCCTGTTGCTCATTATTTACTGTTAAAATACCAAATATGACAGGTGCACTTAGCTGCATATTCAAAGCGACAATACCATCAGTTACCGCTTTACAAACATAATCAAAATGAGGAGTATCACCCCTTATAACTGCACCAAATGCAATAAAAGCATCCGCCTTTTGTGTTGATTTGTTCTGATAACTTTTGATGGCGAAAGGGATTTCGAAGGCCCCAGGAACAGTAATTATTGTATAAGCTACTTTCTGCTCTAATAAGATTCTTTCGGCACCTTCCTGAAGCTTATTAATGATATTGTTGTTCCATTCAGTTTTAACTATAACTACAAAGGCATCCTCAATTTCTGGGATGCCTTCGAGTAAAGATATATTTCCGGTAGAAGCCATATTACAATTCAGGTTTTTCTACACTTAGACGATTGATGTATTTATCAATTTGAGTTCCTTTCTCCGACTTAGGGTATTTGTCTTTAATATCCTTGTATATTTCCAAAGCCTTATCACTGTTACCCAAAGTTTCGCTTAATAAGCCTGCACGGAAAAGATATTCTGCAGAAGTACTCTCATCCTTTTCGAAGGTTTTCCCTGCTTTTAAATAAGACTCAAGCGCCTCATCTTTTTTGCCAGATTCTGCATAAGCATCTCCCAATGCACCGTATGCAACCATCTGTACTTGTTTAGCATCTGTTTTAAAGTCTTTCAGATATTCAATAGCTTTATCAAAACTACCTAACTTAAGATAACTCACACCTGCATAGAATTTGGCAAGAGTCGCAACTTTTGTTCCACTGTAGTTACTAATAATATACAAAACACCTTTTGCGTTTTCATCACCATCCAACACTTTCTTTGAGCTATCTAAAGCAAAATATTGTTGCGCTTTGTAGATAATTTCCGCTGCTTTTACTTCTTTTGGTTTAGTTACAAATTGGTCGTAGGCATAAAACCCTCCTGTAACAACTACAACTGCGCCAACACCTATCAGTATCTGTCTTCCAAAGGTTACAAAGAATTTTTGGGTTTTCAAAACGACGTCATCTTTTTCTATAATTGGCAATTCAACCTGTTTATCACTCATTTTTAACTATTAATTGAGAATCTAAAATTAATTACTTATTAAAGGGAAATTTATTGCGCTAACTAATCTACTATGAAAGGATAATTCTGATCGATATAAACATCTTTGTATACTTCACTATCATCTGGAAGTGGACTTTCCTCAGCAAATTGAACGCTAGCTTCAACTATTGTATTTATTTTGTTATCAATCTCATCTATTTCAGCTTGAGTAGCAAACTTACTTTCTAATATCGTTTTTAGAACCCTCTGAATAGGATCTTGTTCTTTATAATCATCTACCTCTTCTTTACTGCGATATTTTTGAGGATCGCTGATGGAGTGACCTTTGTAACGATATGTTTTCATTTCCAACAAAGTAGGTCCATCACCTTCTCTTGCACGTTTCACCGCACGGGCAACACTTTCATGAACATTTTCTGGAATCATACCGTCTACTTTATCAGCAGGCATTTCGTAAGCATCTGCCAATTTGTAGATATCAACAACGTTACTAGTACGTTCTACGGAGGTACCCATAGCGTAATGGTTGTTTTCACAAATGAATATAACTGGCAACTTCCATGTCATTGCCATATTGAAAGTTTCGTGCAACATTCCTTGCCTAGAAGCACCATCACCAAAAAAGCAAAGTACAACATTTTCTGTTCCTTTGTATTTTTCAGCGAAAGCTAATCCTGCGCCTGTACCTATCTGGGCACCAACGATTCCGTGTCCACCAAAAAACTTATGTTCAAAACTAAAGAAGTGCATACTGCCCCCTTTACCTTTGGATGCACCTGTTGCTTTACCATACAATTCTGCCATAGCCGCATTTGGCGTGATTCCTTTTGCCAATCCTAATCCATGATCACGATAGGCGGTAATAAATGGATCATCGTGGGTGGTAGCAGTCATACAACCTGCCGCAATAGCTTCCTGACCAATGTAGGCATGAAAGAATCCACGAATTTTTCCAGCCATTTTATACATTTCTTCGGCCTTCAATTCAAACTGACGTATCAGCTGCATCAACTCGTACCAATAGAGGTATGTTTCTTTTGAAAATTTATTTTGCACTTATACTAAATTTTGAGCCGCAAATATAGGAGTTACAGGCTAAAAAAGTACCCCTGTGTAAATTTAATATGACCTTGTTGACCCACAATGAAAAAAGAAAGTACTTTAACTTGAAATCATTTTGACAGCCTAAGCTCGGGTTTAAAATCTGATAATGCCATCACCAATTCAAACAATATCCAGAGCCCTATAATTGAATATAGAAAAATAGTAACAAAATTGTGTATCACTCTAAAAAGAGGCCATTTCGGATTTGTCTGCTCTCGTGTAGATTGGGCGACCTCTGAATATATTTTAAAAAAACTTTTAAAAATAAACCTTTTTCTATGTGGTTTATACCAAATAGGCAGTATCAGTTTGATAACAACGAACAATAAACCAATATATATAGCATTGTCAACAAAAAAACCAATAAAGTCATCAAAGTCCATATACTCAGAATTTAATTTTTCTGCTACAAAAATGCTCAACTCAACAAATACCGAACAAAAATACTACCAATCAATTAAAAAACATAAGTATTTAATCAAACACTATTGACTTTGGTTTCCAGAGAAAAAGCTTATTTCCGTACTAAAATCCAAATAAGGCAATAATTTTTGTAAGGAATAGGTCTTTTGTAACTGATTCTCCAAAAATTGTTTATGTTGTTGTGAACTTGGGTTAAATGGCTTATGATTTCTGGCAATAACCAGTTTCTTTATTTCATCCATTAGACCTCTTACCTGTTCATTGCAACAAGCTTCTGCAAACTTATCAAGTACAAACTGTGTTGCTGCATAGTTGGGGTGGGCAAGGTCTACATCGAAAAAGCGGTAATCACGCAATACATCTATTACAATTTCATAGGCGGGAAAATAATAAAGCTTTTCAAACTTATTTATAATATGATGTACCGCTTCTATTAATCTTGCCTTACTCCTATTGTTGTCTACTACTCCATCACGCAAATGTCTTACGGGGCTGATAGTGAACATTATTTTGATATCAGAATTAAACTGAAACAGTTTGTATAACAATGTATCTAGTGCAATTATTGTTTCATCAATGGTAGAAAGGTGTTTTATAAAAGTCTGTGCGGGTGCTTTGTGGCAATTAGCAACTGGATGACCTGTTTCTGTCAATTTATAAACAAAGGAAGAACCTAGTGTTATAAACAACCAATCGGCTTGTTTTAAAAAGGTATGTGCTGCATTTTGAGATTGATTAATATTAGCTAAAACAACTTCCTTATCCATACCAGAAAAGCGACTGTGATGCTGCCAACTATGCCAGGCTTCATTTAGATAAAATAAATCATTGTGGGTGTATTGTTTGTTTTCGATGTATGAACTAATACTATTGCATACGCTAATAGGGTCGAACAGAATACCATTTGGGTTTTGTAATACCCTAAACTTAACCTCATTTAGATAGTTGCCTATGTGTTCGGTAAAGCAAGACCCTACAAGTAATAATTTATCGTTGTAAGTAATAGGTGATTGCAGTGATTTTATATTGATGTTCGTAAAAAATTGCATGAATTGTAATTTGAATATGGGGTAAATGTAAGTGATGTTCAGGGAATGAATAAATTGTAAGACGAGTACAAACACTTTCTTTATAAAATCAACAATAAGGAACAGCCAGTAACTTTTCAGTTAAATGCGGAACATCATGCCTTCACTTACAATATAAATATTTCAATCAATACCATTATTTGCACAACTGATACCATTGCTTAAGAAACAAAGATGTCCCCGCACAAGCGTGCAGGTATAACAAGAAAGCTTAAACTTGAGGACAAGAAAGCGGGCAGTTTTGGAATATATACTTTGAATAAACACAAAAATTAGCACTAGCTGTTTCTTTTATTTAACTGTTCAAACAAGCACCACTTTTACGTTTAATTTCTAATTGAAACGAAGCTACTTTCTTATGAAACAAAATCCGTTTCTTTGCAAGAATAGTTTGGCTTGCTATCAACCCTAGCAAAAGTAAAACTAACCAGGAACTTAAAAAACACATTGTTATGTACGGAATTGTTAATAAAGCTATTGAAAGCCTTGTTATTGAGAGTTTTGGGGTAGAGAAATGGGAGAAGATAAAAGAAGCTAGTGATGTGGAAGTAGATTTTTTTATTAGCAATGAACCTTACGATGATGACATTACTTATTCGTTGGCGATTGCAGTGGCAAAAGAAATGAATATTACAGTGGGGGATGTACTTGTTGCATTTGGAGAATATTGGGTTTTGAAAACGGGCAAAGAAAAGTATGGTAATCTTATGGAAGCCGGAGGTAGTAACCTGAGAGAGTTTCTTATTAATCTGCCTGCATTTCATAATAGGATTATGCTGATTTACCCAAAACTTACCCCCCCGGAATTTAAAGTAAGCCACTTGGAAGACCGTAGTTTGCAGTTACACTATTTCTCTAAAAGAGTTGGACTAAAAGATTTTGTGACCGGACTTTTACAGGGGCTCGGTAAACTTTATAAAACAGAAGTACACTTAGAATTGATAAATGACCGTGATAAAGGTGATCATCACGAGATATTTAAGGTAAGCTGGTAAAAAAGGAAGATGAATATTAACTTAAAAAAAGAACAGCTAAACAAACTGTTTCCTTTCCACATTTTAATAGATGACCACCTAAAAGTGCGCTCGTTTGGCAAGTCCATACCAAAGCTGTTCCCAATAGAGATTGGTGTTGATTTCTTTGAACATTTTAGTATAAAAAGACCTGAAATACCCATTGTTTCCTTTCAAAGTATTCTAGACCACACAGACCAGTTATTGATTATAAGTTATGCAAAGAACCCGGAACTATTTATCAGAGGACAGGTAGAACTGATTGAGGATATAAACGCACTGTTGTTTATTGTTTCCCCTTGGTTTTCGAATGTAGATAGCTTGAAAGACTATAATATTGGGATGAATGACTTTGCCTTGCACGACCCCTCTATTGATTTGTTACACTCTTTTAAAGCACAGGAAATTGCAGTGAATGACGCAAAAGAATTGTTTGAGCGATTTCAAGTCCAAAAAAGTGATCTCAAACGATTGTCCCTTATTGTAGAAGAAACTTTTAACAGTGTAGTGGTTACAGATAATAAAGGGCGGATTCAATGGGCAAACAAAGCTTATGAGAAACTTACCGGTTATAGTTTGTCTGAATCCAAAGGTAAGTCTCCCGGCAGCCTTTTACAAGGGAAAGATACCAACCCCGAAACAGTTGCCTACTTGCGTGAACGAATAAGGGCGGGACTTTCTTTTGATTGTGAGTTGATTAATTACAATAAGCAAAACCAACCCTATTGGATTAGAATAACGGGGCAACCTATAAAGGACAGAAAAGGCAACGTTATTCAATTCTTTGCATTTGAGGAAGACATAACGGCTAGAAAGAAATTAGAAGATCAACTTAAATTAGTTGATTATGCACTAAGGAATGCCGCCATTCCTATCTATTTCATGGACATAGATGGCACGTTGAATGACTATAATATTTGCCTGCGCGAAACACTAGGTTATGAAGAGGAAGAGTTTAAAAAAATTACTGTACTAGATCTCTCACTCAGGCATACTCCTGAAACCTGGAAAGAGAGATGGGCAGAATTAAAAAAGATGGAGAAAGTAACAAATGTTACAAAAATAAAAAAGAAAGATGGTTCGATTATAGAAGTCGATATGAGAATAAGTGTATTGAACTATGATAATAAAGAAATAGCATTTGCTTCGTTTACAGACATCACCGAAAAAATACAATCAGAAAAAAAGCTAGAAGAACAAAGAATGTTCTACGAGCGTGTATTAAATAATATACCAGCTGACATTGCGGTGTTTGATAAAGATCACCGCTATTTATTTCTAAATCCAACTGCAATAAAAAATACTGAATTAAGAAGGTGGTTGATTGGTAAAAAGGATGAAGACTACTTTGCGCATACCAATAAGCCAAAAATAATTGCAGAAAAACGCAGAGAACAGTTTAATGAAGTTGTAACTAGTAAGAAGTTACTCGCTTGGGAAGAAGAACTAATTACACCAGAAGGGAAAAAAGAATATCACATTAGAAATATGTACCCTTCGTTGGATGAGCAAGGCAATGTGACACTTGTAATAGGCTACGGAGTAAACATAACTGAGCGAAAATTAATAGAACAGCAACTAGAACGAAAAGAGAAAAGCTACCGGGACCTATTTAATTATAGCCAGGCACTTATTTGTACGCATGACTTATCTGGAAGGGTATTGTCGGTAAACCCTGCCCTTTCCAACTCATTAGGTTATGAAGAATCAGAACTACTGAATAAGTTTTTGATTGATTTTATTCCAGAAAGAGACAAAACCCATTTTATACCCGAGTATTTAGATAAAATAATAAATAATGAAAAAACGGGCGGTGTATTTAGGGCAATAAGTAAGAGCGGAAAGGTATTATTCTTACTCTATCAGAATTACAAAGTTCAAGAATTTGGAGAAGAGCCCTACGTCATAGGATTCTCTCAGGACATTACAGATAGAGTAAAAGCAGAAAAAGAACTACTAATTGCCAAGAAGATGACAGAAGAATCGGCAAGGGCAAAAGAAATATTTCTAGCGAATATGAGCCATGAAATTAGAACACCTATGCATGGCGTATTAGGTATAGCTGGTTTATTAGCAAAAACAGAACTGGATACTGAACAAAAGAATTATTTGAACCTGATTACAGAATCGGCGAACAATCTTGTTGTGATAATCAATGACATTTTAGATATCGAGAAGATAGGTTCGGGTAAATTTGAATTTGAAAAGGTAGACTTTAAGATTGCTGAGAAATTGAATACTACCATTCAATCCTTTCAATACAAAGCAGAAGAAAAGGGAATCAACATTGAGTTATCGTATGACTTTAAAAATGATCTGGTAGTAAAGGGAGACCCGTATCGACTTAGTCAGATTTTGAACAACCTGATGAGTAATGCGCTAAAGTTTACTAAGCAAGGAAAAATAACTGTAAAAGGTGAAATAGAAAAAAGGGATACTGGTACGGCAATAATGAAATTTACTGTTACAGATACTGGTATTGGGATAAAAAAAGATAAATTATCAATCATATTCGATCCCTTTACACAGGCATCCTCCGACACTACGAGAAAATATGGCGGTACTGGTCTTGGGCTTTCCATCTGTAAGAACTTAGTAGAGATGCAAGGAGGAACACTTAATGTACAAAGTGAAGAAGGGATAGGGACTACTTTTTCTTTCGAGATTCCTTATGAGTATGGCTCAGAAATACTGCCCAGTAGAGCTGAAGAAATACAAAAAATAGACAAGCGGCTATTTAAGTTTAAAAAGATATTGATGGCAGAAGACGTTATTGTAAATCAATTTCTTGCGAGGGTTATATTAGAAGCTGAAGGATTCTTGGTAGATATTGCCAATAATGGAAAGGAAGCATTGGCTTTATTGGAAAAAAATGATTACGACTTAGTTTTAATGGATATACAAATGCCAGAAATGGACGGAGTGACTACGACTACTTTCATCAGGCAATTTAAAGACAAAAAGAAAGCTTCTTTACCAATAATAGCACTTACAGCAAATGCACTTGTGGGTAATGATAAAGAATATTATGAAGCTGGAATGAGTGCCTGCCTTACAAAACCTTTCACACAGGAAAAACTTTTCGAAGTGTTAACAAAAATTATTAATCCTCCCCTTAATTTGCAGACGAACAAAAGCTAAAGTAAAATCCCTTTCGCTGTATTATTTAATTTAAATTAAAGAAAATGCTGTATGACTTGTCTTTGATAGGACAAATGGGCAAAAATGACCCTTCTTTTATTGATGCTGTTGTAAGCTTATTTTTGGCATCTATCCCTGCTGATTTAAATGAACTAACCGAAGCTTATGTTGAGAAGAACTGGAAGCAATTTGCACTTGCGGCACATAAGCTTAAGTCTACCATTGACACGTTGGGTATTGGAATCATCTCCGACACAATAAGAACTATTGAAACAGCAACAACCACCAACGAATTTGATGAGAAAGCTCTTGGATTACAGGTAAACAAAATAACTAGCATTTTGAATGAAGTACACAAAGAACTTAGTGAGAAATACCCTCAAGGAAATTAAAAGCTATTTTCAGTAATTATTTGAAACGAAATACACAGAATACAAAGATTTCTAAATTCATACCTTAAGGGGTTGCCTTAGATTTGTGAACTTAACCATTTTCAATACTAAAAACTATACTCATATTACTACCTGTTTTTCCCAAACAGCTTACAAGCTAAAAAGATTCGGATGCTTACCCATAAATGGTTGCAGTCCCATATGACTATATGCTTTTTCGGTGGCTTCTCTTCCACGAGGTGTTCGTTGTAAAAAGCCTTCTTTTATCAAAAATGGCTCATAAACTTCTTCGATAGTACCAGGTTCTTCTCCTACCGATGTTGCAATCGTAGTTAGTCCTACAGGCCCTCCTTTAAATTTTTGGATTATAGCTG
This sequence comes from uncultured Chitinophagaceae bacterium, assembly GCA_903883945.1. Taxonomy (GTDB): domain Bacteria; phylum Bacteroidota; class Bacteroidia; order Chitinophagales; family Chitinophagaceae; genus Parasediminibacterium. Next base: position 11,027 of record CAISCV010000142.1, read on the forward strand.
TCAGAATTCTATTATCCATTTCATCCAACCCATGTTCGTCTACATTCAATGCTTTTAGCGCATGTTGGGTAATGCCAAGGTCTATCTGTCCATCATTTAATACTTGTGCAAAATCCCTCACACGGCGCAACAATCCATTGGCAATACGAGGGGTTCCCCTACTTCGTCTTGCTATTTCATGTGCCGCATCTTCTTTAATTGTTGTATTAAGAATTAATGCACTTCGTTGAATAATTTTTTTAAGCGTAGCGGCATCATAGTATTCTAATCTAGATTTTATCCCAAAACGAGACAACAGAGGGGCAGTTAACAAACCACTTCTAGTGGTTGCTCCCACCAAAGTAAAAGGATTCAGATTTATCTGTATACTACGGGCATTGGGGCCGGTATCTATCATGATATCGATTCTAAAATCTTCCATAGCTGCATACAGATATTCTTCAACTACTGTACTCAACCGATGAATTTCATCTATAAACAATACATCATTGGGTTGCAAATTGGTTAACAGACCGGCAAGGTCTCCTGGCTTTTCTATTACAGGCCCACTAGTCTCTTTGATATTTACACCTAATTCATTCGCCACAATTCTGCTAAGAGTCGTTTTTCCTAAACCCGGGGGACCATGAAAAAGTACATGATCTAAAGCTTCGCCCCGAATTTTAGCTGCTTTAATAAATATCAACAGATTTTCAATCAATTGAGGCTGCCCACTAAACTCATCAATGATGGAGGGGCGTATCGTGTTCTCAAATTCCTTGTCGGCACTTGAAACGGTATCCAGTTTATGTAAATTCTCGTTTGCCATTGTTTTCAAAAATAGATAATAATCTTTTAGTGCTATACTTTAATCTTTGAGAATGCATTTGTGGATGGAGTAAAAACCTTCAGCCTTGCTTCGAATTTCCAAAAGTGCAGATTTGTTACATACAAAAGCACATACCATTAAAATAAAGTTAGATTGAACAGGATAAAGAATTGTTCGGAACACCAACAAGAGATAAAAAACAAGTGTTTTACTGTCATACGATTAATCAAGATGGGTGCAAACAAGTGTTTTAGTGTCATCAACGAAATCATATGACAGTAAAACACGTGTAGGATGGTCATACGATTTCTTTAGGGACGTATAAACATGTGTTTGATGGTCATATGATTTGAATAGGGACGTATAAACACGTGTATAACTGTCATACGATTTCTTTAGGGACGTATAAACACGTGTTTTACTGTCATCCGATTTTGTTAGGGACGTATAAACACGTGTTTTACTAAGTATTTTGATATTTGTGGTTACCAAACACAAATTTCCCTAGAACCTACCCTTTATTTAGACCATATAATGTACACAAACATATTTATGGGATGAATATTGGCGATATTACAGAAATGAAAATGGCAGAAGACATCTTTAGTATTTAATCCACAAGGTCTTGAAAAACATACTTTCTATTAACACCCTATTTAGCAGTTTATCCACTAAGTAAATGAAGCATTCATTACATCCCCTTACTTCAATTACCTTCGCCGCATGACGGAAAAGATATTGATACTCGATTTTGGTAGCCAGTTTACTCAATTAATTGCTCGTAGTGTACGGGAAGCAAATGTTTATTGCGAAATAATTCCTTACAACAAACCATTTACCATAGATGCCACTTTAAAGGGAATTATATTAAGTGGCTCACCTTTTAGTGTAAATGACGAACAACCGCCATTGGTAGATGTTGCCGAACTAGCTTCTAAAGTACCTGTATTGGGCGTTTGTTATGGCGCACAAATGACTGCAAAAGTGATGGGCGGTCGGGTAGATAAGAGTAATAAAAGAGAATACGGTCGTGCAATACTTACTATATTAACAGAGGATGTGCTACTAAAAGGTATCACCAATAATTCACAGGTTTGGATGAGTCATAGCGATACTATAGCCGCTTTACCTGAAGGCTTTGAAGTACTTGCTAAGACTGAAAGTATTCCTGTAGCCGCTTTCAAAAGAACCAATGGAAGTAAATTTCCTTTATATGGTATTCAGTTTCATGCCGAAGTACATCATTCAACCGAAGGGAAAAAACTCATCAGCAATTTCCTGGTACACGTATGTGGATGCAAACAAGAGTTTACCCCTGCCTCTTTTATAGACGAAACTGTGGCTAAACTTAAAGAACAATTGGGCGATGCTAAAGTAATTATGGCATTGAGCGGTGGTGTAGATAGCACCGTTGCCGCTACACTGATAAGCCGTGCAGTTGGTAAAAACCTTTTTGGGATATTTGTAGATAATGGGGTACTTAGAAAACATGAGTTTGAACAGGTATTGGACATCTATAAACAATTAGACCTGAATGTAACAGGAATTGATGCTAAGAAATTGTTTTATGATGGATTGGCAGGTAAAACAGACCCTGAAGAAAAACGAAAAACAATAGGAAGTTTGTTTATAGATGTATTTCAACAAGAAGCATCTAAAATAAAAGATGCTAGTTTTTTGGGTCAGGGAACTATTTACCCCGATGTTATAGAAAGTGTGAGTGTGCATGGTCCTTCGGCAACCATCAAATCGCACCATAATGTAGGTGGTTTACCTGATACGATGCAGCTTGGATTGGTAGAACCTCTTCGATATTTGTTTAAAGACGAGGTACGTAAAGTTGGTTTGGCACTTGGAATACCTTATGATTTACTATATCGTCATCCTTTTCCCGGACCAGGTTTAGCCATCAGAATTTTAGGTGAAGTAACCGAAGAAAAAGTGAAACTATTACAGGATGCCGATTATTTATACACCAAAGCCCTTAAGGATACAGGGTTATATGATAAGGTTTGGCAAGCTGGTACCATTTTACTGCCTGTAAAAAGCGTAGGGGTAATGGGTGATGAAAGAACCTACGAATTTACTGTTGCATTGAGGGCCGTAACGAGTGTAGATGGAATGACTGCAGACTGGGCACATTTACCTTATGAGTTTTTGGCAAATATTTCCAATGATATCATCAATCAGGTACGAGGTATCAACAGGGTTGTATATGACATCAGTAGCAAGCCACCTGCTACAATAGAATGGGAATAAACTTTTCAGTGAACAGTGAACAGTTTACAGTTAGCAGTTAAAAGTTAAAAGTTTAGGCACAGAATTCGCAATGCGATTATTAGAAAAGTAGTTATTGGGTAGTTTTTCAAGAATTGAATAAAGATTAATTAATCATGAAACTGATTACTGTTAACTGTTTACTGTTTACTGTTTACTGTTTACTGTTCACTGTTTACTGTTAACTGTTTACTGTTAACTGTTTACTGTTTACTGTTCACTGTTTACTGTTTACTGTTTACTGTTAACTGTTAACTGTTTACTGATAACTGTTCACTGTTCACTGTTTACTGATCACTGTCACTATTAAAAGAGA
>CAISCV010000143.1 GCA_903883945.1 uncultured Chitinophagaceae bacterium
ACAAAAGTAACTTTTAAATAAGAAGCTGTTCGTGTTAAATATTTAGAACTACTGGTGTGTGTGTATTGATTGGCTAATCCTTCGTGTCTGTTGTACTTTCTCCCTTCGTGTTACTTGTGGTAAAAACAATGGATATCATCCAATTATATACTTTAGTTGTGAGTTTTATGGTTTCTTATTTTGCGAAGAATAAATAACACACCAATATAGACGTGATGATGCCCACTAAATCTGCTAGGAGCATGGCGTTGATGGCATAACGGGTATTCTTGATAGATACGGCACCAAAATAAACCGACACTACATAGAAGGTAGTATCTGAAGAACCTTGCAGAATACAAGCCAAGCGGCCAGCAAAAGAATCGGGACCATAGGTTTTCATGGTATCAATCATCATTCCCCTTGCCCCACCACCACTTAAAGGTTTGATGAGTGCAGTGGGTATACCATCTACAAAACGGGTATCTGCGCCCAAAAGTGCAAAAAGGTGTTTCATGCCAGTAATAACAACTTCAAAGGTCCCACTACTTCTCAGCAAGCTTATGGCCACCAGCATTCCCACCAAGTATGGGATAATTTTAATGGCCGTTTCGAATCCCCCTTTTGCACCAGCTACAAAAGCATCAAAAATATTTATCTTTTTGTACAGGGCAGCTACTATTATCAGCAGAAAAATAAACAGAATCAATCCATTACTCAATACATTAGAAAAAGATTGAACCCCTGTAGCTGCAAGGCTTGTAAGGTAAACTACCAAACCTGCTATTACCGCCGATAAGCCCAATATCCAAGTGAGAATGATGGGCTGCAATAAGTTTATTTTCTGTTTAAAAGCAACAATCAACATAGCAGCGAGGGTAGCTACAAAAGTGGCAATCATACAAGGTACAAAGATGTCTGTGGGGTTGGCTGCTTTCATCGAAGACCTAGCTGCAATAATGCTTACCGGAATAAGTGTTAAACCTGCTGCATGCAAACATAGAAACATAATCTGTGCGTTGGAAGCGGTGGTTTTGTCTTTATTAAGTTCTTGCAAGCTCTCCATCGTTTTGATACCAAAGGGGGTGGCGGCATTGTCGAGTCCCAACAGATTGGCAGAAAAGTTCATCATCATATAGCCCATCGAAGGATGTCCCTTGGGTACATCGGGGAATAGTTTTGTAAAGAAAGGGCCAATGATTTTAGATAAAAAACGGATGCCACCTGCTTGGTCGGCAATACACATAAAGCCCATAAACAAAGCCATCACACCCACCAGATTGATGCACAAATCGACGGCGGACTTACAGGTAGGAATCACCCCATCTACTTTTAAGGGATTGGCGGCATCGTCGGCTTTGCCAATAACCATCCAGCTAAAGAGGTCGGTATTGCCAAGGTAAACACATTTAAATAGTGCCACACCAATTGCTACAATAATAAATGCACTCCAGATTCTACTTAAAGCCACTATTGAAATATGAGTTATGAACGATGAAATATGAGTTCGAAGATACAGGTTTCGGGTTATTAGATACCAATTGCTTATAATTAAATCAGTGTTTATTCTTACAGGACATCCACACATTCATTTTGCTTTATTTTTAATTTAATCCCGTGTTGTAAATAGGTTAAGAACAAGAAAATTAATTGAAATTGATGAGCAGGAAGGACAATAAATCAGATTAGACTTTATTTTAAGGTTGAGACATAAGTTCCCAAAGAAAATGAAAGCTGTAAATCGTTATTAACAAAACAAACTGTTGCGATATCTTTTTCAAGTCTCTTTTTTACTTCGAGAATAAATTTGCTATTTGTTACATATAAAGCCTCATAAGAATATGCCCTAACAACTGGATTCGAATCATAGGACAATCTAACCCAAGTAGAATCATTTACAAGAAGCATCAACTTATCGAAAGATGAGTTAACAAAATTTAAATCGCCGGCAATACCGATAACTTTCCATAGAAATACTTGCTTCCTTTGATCGTGTTTATGCGTGCTTCTTCATTTTCTCGTTTGTTGAAATAAAATTACTTTTGTTCTGATTACCCCTTTTATTGTCATTAGAACACCCATTAACTCCAACTGCTATAAAGAGAAATAAAACATACCTATTCATAAATTAAATGTTGTATCCATAACTCTATTCCCCATACTGCTACTTTGAAAATCTAACAACCTTCATCAATATCTTACAATAAAAATATAAATACTCCCTCTTTTTTTCAGACGCTCTGTAATTTCTGTAGACGCTCTTAAATTTGTTTAAACGTCCGCAAATTTCTGTAGACATTCTCTAGATTCATTCAGCGTGTCTAAATACTTATTTGGAGCCTCGTAATTATCTTTAGACGTCCGCTAATTATTTTAGACGTCCTTAAATTTCTGTAGACGCTCTGGAATTTTATCTAGAGCGTTTGAAATTATTTTAGACCGCCATTAAAACTATTTCTAAGGAATAAAAAACGTTTACATCAGCTTGGCTTGACCTTCTGGACATTAAATGCAAGTTTATTCTGTTTAATAAAAATGAAAGGATATATATATTGTTCTCGAATCTATTGGTCTTCGGCTTCAGCCAAGGACAAGATCGTAGCTACTGTTTATTGGTTTTAGCCACCTTTAGTAGGGTGTTTTCCCTTTTCTAACAGGCTAAAACCAATAATTAAGTGATGAAATAATACCTTATAAAAAATTGGGGCAAAACAAAGCGTAGCAATTTGAAGCGATTGTGAGTTGAATTTAACCCTATAAATAGTATTTTATACCTGAAATAATTAATAATTGCCTTTGTCGGAAGATAATGTGTTGTAGTATCAATAATTAGGGTTACCTCTGTTGGGTACACAAGTATTTTGCTTGCTGCCTAAAATAAAATTATGAAACTTTACATCAAAGCATTACTCACATTTATTGCAAATACACCCGAAGAAAAAGTAACTTTTGGTAAAGGTGTTATCGCAGGAATCGGTGCAACTACATGTCTCTTTACAAACCTGCCTTTTTCTATTCTTGCGCTAACAAATTTGAATGAAGCACTTTTTACTGCTATTGCTCAAGCTGCATTGGGAACTACAACAGCCAAAGCAGCATTAAAAGCTGCTGTGAAAAATTGGAATGAAGCCTTCCGCCAAACGGCAAACTATGTGAGTGTAACTGCAAATGGGGTAGAAACTATTATTGTAGACGCGGGGTATGAAGCGAGTAAGAGGTATCGTCTGCGGGATTGTTGCCTATTTTATTTCTTGGTTTCAAACTGGCAACTTCAACAGTAAAAGGATTGTTTAGGGCATCTGTTTATGCCATAAAGGGTGTAAAAAAGCTCACGTATGTTTTTGTAGCTAGCCCGGTAGGTGGTACTGTTACACAAGTAAACGATATATTGGTCGTTACAAACGGTGGAATATCTACCTACATAAAAATAAGTACCAGACGATCTGTAGTTTTTTCAAATATCCCCAATGATTTGATGCACGTTACTGCATTTGGCGTTAACTACAAAGGGATGGGGCCAATGAATACTAGTTTGCCCATTACTACGCAATAAAAAGATAGTAGTTATATTGCTATCTTTTGTCTTGGTTTGTTTTTGCACAAACCCTCGGGGCTACCTTGAGATTTTATTGTGGGGTAATTTTTTCATAAACTTTGCTCCTGATGGCAATTGAAATGAAATAAAATCCTGTTTAATGGTTTTTTGGTGGGGAATATCCATTTATTAACAGTTTCTTTTATAGCAGGATGGAACGGGATAGTTAAAACGGTAAAGCTTTTTAATTTCATCGCCAAATTAAACAGATATATTTGTGCCCGCAGATAAAAATATGGGGAATTAGTAGTGTTTTTTATAACGATTATGAACACTATGAGTCATTCGTCAAAATTATTTAAAGGACAGCTTGCACATACAACTGCTTTTATTGGCATTGTAATCATCTTACACAAAATAGCGGTAGCTACTATATGAAAAAACATTCCTTACTAAGTTTTATCGGGTTAACGAAAGTGGCAGTATTATTTCTTGCTGCAGTATTGTTTTTTGGAAATGCAAAGGCACAGCAGGTTTTGGCTAATTGGCCCTTGCACCTAAAAGCGGTACCTGCACCGGCTGTGCCATTAGGCGCCACCAATATTGCTACCGGGGTTGTTGCAGGTACTATGAAAGGGCCATCTACTTTTGGCGGACCCCTCGCACCTGCCAATCAGGGCATTAAACTGAAACAAAGTTTTAATTGGCCATCTAGCCCCAACCCAACAGATATAGCCTATTCGCTAGATTTTCCGCTTTCTCCTGCTGCCGGAAAAGACTTAATTATTACGGGTCTTACCTTATCAGATTCCCTGCCCTCAGCCTCCAATGCAGCAGACAGCCTGGCTATTGCCCCTTACTACCAAATTGATGGTGCAGGTAGCTGGATACCTTTGGCTACACCAAGAAGTTTTCCTGTTTCAACTACCACGGTCGTCAATTTTGGTTCGATAAATGTTCCCTTCTTTCTAAATAGCAAAAATAAAAGTGGGCATACCTACACGGTAAGACTTTATATATATAGTCCCAATGGCGCGGTGAAGGGAGATTATTTTTATTTGGCAAGTGTCATATTTTATGGCACCGTGCAGACCGCAACACAAGTGCCCGCAGTTATCACCGACAATCCCGTAGTAACTGGAAAATATACCGCAACAGGTTTGGGGAAGTATGATTTTGGAGCAACCTATCAAAATCCTTTAAAGGCAGGCGTTACCTGGAGCACTGCTGCCAATCCTGGTATTGCAACCGCTCCTTTTACAACCGATGGGGTAACGGGTTCCATCAATAGTAGTATTACCGGGCTTTCTGCAGGCACTACCTATCACACAAAGGCTTATGCCGTAACGCCCATAGATACCCTTTATGGCATCGATGTTACTTTTACGACAGATCCTACTACTGTGCCTGTAGTTTCTGCTACCCCTGCTTCTAGTGTTTTGTCTAATAAAGCGATCGTAGGCGGCGTTATCATTGATAGTGGCGGATTGTCTATTATCAATAAAGAAATTAAGTATGGCACCAGCAAAACTGCCCTAACCAATACCATCAAGCCAACCATAAACACAGGTATTTTCCCTTACACGGTCGTTATTACGCAGTTGCAGCCAAGTACCAAATATTATTATGAAGCTTGTGCTACCAATAGTGTTGGAGCGTCTTGTAGCACTATCGATTCTTTTACCACAGGGGTGGCTGTACCAGTGCTGTCGGCCAGCACACCATCCATAGTTTATGGCGACATTATATACAACTCCAACGCACCAGTAATTAGTTACACCTTAACAGGTGCCAATTTCCCGTCTACAGGAGGTACTGTAAATGTAGCAGCAAACTTATCTGCCACTACCGGGTATATTTTATCGCTTTCTCCTACCTCTTTTCCGCCAACACCAGGAAATAACTTAAACATCAGTTTCACGGGGACTAAGTTTAAGAAAACTATTTATGTAAAGTTTCTAACGGGTAACTATGGCTCGTATAAGGCAACCATCGCTCACGTTTGCAGTTTGGTAGCTACGCAAGATGCGGATACAGTAAGTTTATCGGGTAATATTATTGCTTCACCCGATCAGCTTACCAATCAGGGAACTGATTTTTGGGCGGGATATGGGTATGAAGAAAATATGAGCAATGCACCTAGTAAACACGGATATGGCTTATCGCTTTACATAGCAGCAAGTACACAACCTGCGACTATTGTTGTTGATCTTCCTCTGTATTCTGCAGCACAAAAAGCGGCTTATAACTTTCCTAGAACGATAAATGTACCCGCCAATACAGCAGTAGAAGTGACTGGTTTTCCATTGGGTGATACTGCTGATGCGAAAAATGCAACCAATACAGTCGATAGCCGATTGTACTATACAGGTGTAACGAACAGGGGAATTCATATATACAGTACCAATGGAGTTCCTGTTTCGGTATATATGAACGATTGGGCAACCAACAATGCAGAGGGTGCAGCAATGCTTTTCCCGACAAATACCTGGAACTCATCTTATGTAGTGCAAGCATATGGCGGAGAAACAAATACGGGAACGCCCAATTCATTTTTCTTTGTGATAGCCAATGATGATAATACTGAAGTAACCTTTACACCAAGTGCAGATGTAATAGATTCAGCGTCTTCACCCATTATAACTGGTGCGCCAGCAGGGAATGTGAAATACAAAGTAGGCACTAGTTATACAGTAACACTAAATAAGGGTCAGGTATTTAATGCCATGGGTTATGTGGCAGTAGGGGGTAATAAGAGCAATGGAATTGGAGTAGATTTAACAGGAAGTAAAGTATCTACGTCTTGTGATAAGAAAATAGCTGTATTTGGAGGTAATGGACGAATATTAGTAACGACCAATTTAAATGGACCCGTGTGTAATCCAACTTCCATACAAGGTTCTGATAACTTAATACAGCAGATGTTTCCTAAAGTAGCTTGGGGAACGAAGTACTTAACAGCACCCACAAAAATGATGGAGTATAGTGTATACCGGGTTAATGTACAAGATCCAACTACCAAGGTTTGGGTAAATAATCCTACTCATACTACACCTTTAACCGGACTCATAAATAATGTTTATTATCAGATAGAGGGTGCTACCCCCAATTTAATTGAAAGTGATAAGCCAATATGTGTCACCCAATTTATTATTGCAGGTGATTGCAAGAGTGCTACCAGCGGAAATATAGCAGGAGGAGATCCAGAGATGATTATATTGAGTCCGGTTCAGCAATCCGTAAAAAGCTCTACAGTGTATGCTGCGCCCTTTAAAAGTACGCATACAGTTGTTGGTGGTGGTGCTAGCTATATTAATGTAATTATTCCAAGTGCAGGGGTATCTAGTTTTCAATTGGATGGTAAAACAGTTGGCATCGATACAGGTACAAACAGTTATAAGGGTCCTGCATTTGCGGCTGCAACAACTTTGATAAATATGACCAATGCCTTTATTAAACATCCGGGAGATAACAATTATTATTATGGCAGATTCAGGGTTTCTACTGGTTCATCCCATACACTCTCCTCCAATGTAGGTTTTAATGCAATTGCTTATGGCATAAACACCGGAAGTAATGCGGGAGAAAGTTGGGGGTATAATGCAGGAACGTCTATCAATAATTTATCTTCTGTAAAAATTGCAAAAAATCCTTACGGTCAGGATACCTCAAGTTCTGTGATAAAAACCTGTAAGGACAACCTAGTAACGTTGCAGATTGCGCTACCTTATTTGCCCTCTCAGGTAGATAGTTTAGTATGGAGCGTTCCAAACAATTCTAACATCAATTTGAGCGGCTCCTCCAACACAGGACCCATTATGGTAGACCCCAATAACCCCTTAAAGCATTATGCAGATACCAGTGGGACAATTGTTGTGGATGGACAGACCTTTTACATCTATACTTGCCCTGTTCAATATCAGTTTAATGATTATGGATTTTATCCAATAGTTGCTACGGCACACGGAACATTTGTTAGTGATTGTGTTGGAACAGATGCACAGAAAATTTATGTACAAGTGAGTAGCGACAATATCAATTTTACTGCTGTACCAAAAGGTTGTGGTAGTACAAGCGTAACTTTTACGGATAGTTCTACAGCAATGGCAGGAGATTCTATTCTTAAATGGAAATGGAACTTGGGCGACGGAACACTAGATTCATCTATTAATCCTGCCAATAGGAATCCAACCATTAATCCGCACAGTTATCCCGGATTGAATGCTTATTGGGCTAAGCTTTCTACTGTCAGCAGTGTAGGATGCGTTTCTATAGATAGTGTATACGTAGATTTAGCTTTTGGTGTTACTTCCGGATTTTCTAAGGATTATGATACGTTGTGTCCAAATGTAATAGTAACGTTTACAGATACCTCCTCTTCAAATGCAGCAACGAGTAAATGGGATTTTGGGGAACCAGGCAGTGTAGGAAATACTCAAACCACAACTAGCCATTCCATCCTATCACATACGTATACCACTCCGGGCAAACACCTCATTACCTTGCAAGTGTTTACGGCAGGCAACTGTCCCAGTTTAGTATTTACAGATTCTGTTTATGTAGCCACTTTACCCAAGCCCGACTTTACCTTTAAAGGCGTTTGCTTGCCCGGCAGTACCACCTTTACGAATACAAGTGATTTTGCAACAGGCTTCTTACCTTATACCTATTTGTGGTACTTTGGAGATTCTACCAATAATAGTCCGAATACTGCCACAACCAAAGACGGGGTTCATACCTATCTAGCTGCGCCAGCTAACCCGAATGGATACAGTGTAAAGTTGATTGCCTCTAACCGTTTTGGGTGTGTAGATAGTAGTAGTCACAATGTGGCAACCATTTATGCTAAACCAAAGGCAATTATAGCGCCTGTGACCAATACCTGTTTGGGTGATTCTACCCAATTTAAAGATGCCAGTACTGCACTAAACCAAACTATCACCAACTGGAACTGGGACTTTGCCGATTTGCCTGTTAGCACGATTCAAAATCCTGCTCATAAGTTTTCTGGCGTAAACAATTTTACCGTTAAATTATCCATTATCACCAAAGAAGGTTGTACGGGTGATACGTCTGTACTGGTAAAAATTAATCCATTGCCTGTACCAAGTTTTGTGACACCAAGTAGTTGCTTGGTACCAGGAGGCGGTTCGGTTACATTTACCAATACGTCCACCATTTCCGATAAGACCCCATTAAACGTTTCGTGGTCTTATGTGCAAGGGGCGGCGTTAATTCCTGCCACTTTACCAAGTGGAGATGGCAATTATACGTACACAACTACAGGTACATTCCCTGTTATTCAGAAGGTAACATCTGGCAATGATTGTTCCGCTGCTGATACCTTGCAGTTTCAAATTGCGGGTTCAAAACCACAAGCTTCTTTCTCTATACTCAATGTAAATAACTTATGTAGCAATGTTGCTGTTCAGTTAAAGGATGCGTCAACAATTGGTTTAGGCGTAATTAGCAAAATAGATATTATATGGGATGCGGTAAACAATCCTGCTCTACGTACTACCTATAATGCCCCCCCTGTTGATACGATTTATTCAAACAGTTATCTAGTTGCTCCTGTAGATACCAAGTATTCGGTGAAGTTGATTGCTACCTGTGGCAGCTCTTGTACGGATACCACAAAAGCCCAGATCGTTACAGTACACGGTAGTCCTAACATAGCCTTTGCCGATCAGCTAGCAGCCCCTTGTGCCAATGCAAAGCCAATAATTTTTACTAAAGCAACGGAAACCGCAGGCCCTACGGGTGGTACGTGGACTTATTCGGGAACAGGCGTAAACAATGCCAATACCACTTTCGACCCTTCAAAAGTTGCAGGAGGCACTACCAGTACTATTACAGCCGTATATGCAACTCCGCTGTGGGGTTGTAAGGATACCGCTTACAGTAAGATTAATGTAAAGTCTATAGTTGATTTAAGCTTTAACCCTGCTGTATTCTCTGTGTGTAAGGGTATTACAGACTCTCTGCAATTGAATCCAATCAGTAAGGCAGGTATTGGTTTTTCCTGGACAGAATCGGATGCTCCAGTAAAATCAATTAGTGATGCTACCATTCAAAAGCCTTGGGTTAAACCAGTGAGCGACTCTACTGTATATACGGTAGTTGCTACCAACCCAAGTTATTGTTCGTCTACAGCATCGGTTACAGTACGTGCATCTCCCTATCCAACCTTGTCTATCATAAGTCCGGCGTCAAAGGAGACTACTATTTGTTTTGGAGATACTGCCAAACTAATTGTCGCATCAAAAGCAGCCTCTATTGCTTGGACACCTGTTACTGGATTAAAAAACAATACTGCCTTCTCTACTATAGCAACCCCAACAACGACTACCAAGTATAAGGTAACGGTAAAAGATACAGCCTATTGCAAAAAGCCCACCTCAGATTTCATAACAGTCTATGTTCAGCCACGGTTTGCCATTGGCGTGATAAATACAAGGAATGATTCT
>CAISCV010000144.1 GCA_903883945.1 uncultured Chitinophagaceae bacterium
AGAAGGTCTTAATTTTAAAGATGGTGCTGCTGCCGATGGCAATGTGTGGGAGTTCAGACTAAAGGGTTCTGTTGCCAACAATTGTCGCATTACCAATTGTTCTATCAATAACTTCAATAATCCACAACGTATAAAAGAGAACTACTGGGTGGCTTTGTATGGCAAGCACAACCGGATTGATCATTGTACTTTTTACAATAAAAAGAACTTGGGCGTATTGATAGCGGTGATATTGGATGATGACCGTAGCCGTTTGAACAGTCATATTATTGATAGTAATTACTTCGCACCCCGACCACCACTTGCCTCCAATGCTGGTGAGATTATTAGGGTGGGTGTTTCGCAACATTGCACTTTTTACAGTAATACTGTTATTAAAAATAATCTCTTTGACCAATGCAATGGTGAGGTGGAGATTATCTCCATAAAGTCTTGTGGCAATATTATCCGTAACAATGTTTTTAAGGAATGTCAGGGTGGGTTGAATTTTAGACACGGCAATAATAACACGGCAGAAGGTAATATCTTTTTAGGAAATGATAGAGAAGGAACAGGTGGTTTACGCATTATCAATGAGGGGAACTGGGTAGTAAACAACTTATTTTACCATTGCCGTGGTGTAGATTTCCGTTCGCCATTGGCTATTATGAATGGTGTGCCCAACTCTCCCGCTTATCGTTATTTGCCTGTGCGGGATGCAGTGGTTGCCAACAATACCTTTATTAATTGTACGCCTTTTAGTCTTTGTGAGGGCAGTGATAGCGAAAGAAGTGTTGCCCCTGCCAATGTCTTTATCTTTAAGAATGTATTTGCCAATAACCAGGATTCTATTTTGTATCATGTATTCGATAAAACAGACAGTATCTATTTTGCCAATAACTTGGTGAGCAAATCAGTTAACCAATCTTTACTAGAAGGGTTTGATAAGCACACAATAGATACTTCCATTGCGGCATTACAAGCCAATCCACTTTCAATCAATCATCCAAAAGATATTTTACCAGAAATTTTTAAGGAACAGACTGCGCATCGTTTGAAAAATGGATTCCCTTCAAGTGCAGGATTTAATGATTGGGGTTTTTATAAAGAGATTATTAATAATCCATTGTCAGGAATGGGGATTGACTGGGACAATAAAAATGGAAGATGCGGAGGCTTTATTACATTTACCAAATGTGCAACTGCAGATGATATATATAAAGCGTTACAAGATGGAAAAATTAATATAGAACTTACTGGGAAAAGGTATTTGTTTACCACTCCTATTAGCTCACCAAAAGGTTTCTCTTTATCGACCCAACTCAAAACTCCTATTTCCTTTAAAACAACTAAATATTTACCTGCTTTATTCATTGCATCTGGTGGTTCTTATGCTAGCTTTAGTGATTTGAGCATTGATGCCCGTGATTGTAAAGTTGGTAATTTTATCAGTGCAGATACAAGTGGCAGTTGTAACCATTCAAAAATTGAGACCTATAACTTTAGTATCCAAAACCTTTTAGCGAATAATTTCTTACTCACTCCTAAGTATTCTATTTCTGATGAAATCATTATTTCCGATAGTCATTTTAAAAACAATACCTGCAACCTATTTTCTTTGGATAAAGAAACAGACAATGTAGGATATTATAATGTAGAGTTCTTTAGAATAACTGCTTGCACGTTTATTAAAAACAAAGGCTGTATTCTCAATTTATATCGTGGAGGCCGAGATGAAAGTACTATGGGACCAAAGCTGGAATTTGATAACAATAAA
The DNA here is from genome assembly GCA_903883945.1 of uncultured Chitinophagaceae bacterium. Classification (GTDB taxonomy): domain Bacteria; phylum Bacteroidota; class Bacteroidia; order Chitinophagales; family Chitinophagaceae; genus Parasediminibacterium. The sequence goes on from CAISCV010000144.1 coordinate 1,757, forward strand.
GTAGAAAATTGCACGAATGAGGATGATTTGATAAAACTATTTGGTGTGCAAATATCCAATATCTATTTAAACACATTCATCAACAGTAACCCCAACAAAACCCTGATTTCTTATGGGGATAATGTGCGGGCAAGGCATCTATTAGAAAATAATACTTTCACTAATAGTGGCACCATCAAGAAAGATAAGTTTGTGGTAGATAAAGACAAATAGGTTCCATCGCATGTCATATATTCAACATCATGTGTGATAAATCCAACATCATGTGTGATAAATCCAACATCATGTGTCATTTATCCAACATCATGTGTCAATAATCCAACATCATGTGTGATAAATCCAACATCATGTGTGATAAATCCAATTTCACGTGTCATAAATCCAACATCACATGTCAATAATCCAACATCATATGCCGAATTTCCAACATTTACATTCTGCCCAATATTAAAATATTCGCTACTTTAGCCCTCTATGAGAGTAGTCATTCAGCGTGTAACAGAAGCATCCGTAACGGTAGATGATAGTATTACGGGAATTATCAACCATGGATTATTGGTGTTGCAAGGCATTGAAGACGCTGATAACGCCGAAGACATTGTTTGGCTTAGCAACAAGATCTGCAACCTTAGGATTTTTAATGATGAAGATGGGGTGATGAACAAGAGCATCCTCGATATTGATGGGGACCTCTTGTTGGTGAGTCAGTTTACCCTTTTTGCAAGTACCAAAAAAGGGAACAGACCCTCTTACATCAAGGCTAGTAAACCCGACATTGCCATCCCTTTGTACGAAGCAATGATTGCACAACTGCAAATAGATCTTGGTAAACACATACAAACCGGCATCTTTGGGGCGGATATGAAAGTGAGGCTGTTGAATGATGGGCCTGTAACCATCACCATTGATACAAAAAACAAAGAATAAAATATATTTAACCACGAAGGACACTAAGGTTCTTCACAAAGAACACAAAGATTATAAATCGGACTTGGTGTTCATTGTGTTTCTTTTCCTTGTGTCCTTTGTGGTTATTTTGTGGTTAACAAAAAAATATTCAAATGACAATAGAACAAGCACAAACCGACGTTGACAACTGGATAAAGACAGTGGGGGTACGTTACTTTAATGAACTGACCAACCTCGGAATACTGATGGAAGAAGTGGGAGAATTGTCCCGATTGATCGTTAGGAAATATGGTGAACAGTCTTTTAAGGAGAGTGATAAGAACAAAGAACTAGCCGATGAAATGGCTGATGTATTGTGGGTACTTATCTGCCTTGCCAACCAAACAGGCGTTAATCTTACCGACGCTTTACAAAAGAATTTTGAGAAGAAGAATGTTAGGGATGCAACGAGGCACTTGGAGAATGAGAAGTTGAAATAAAGCAGGTAATAAGTATTAGGTATTAAGTTGTAAGTGAAGCAATAAAGTTTAGTTTACTCGCCCTTTTCAACAGGAAGATCCTCTTCTTCTTTCTTATCATGAGCATGTTCTTTCACCATATCAATTATCCAGTCTTTTCTTCTTAACACAAAATCAGTTCCAAGGTATCTACGACGTACCTGTTCGTCATCCGCAAGTTGTTCAGCTGTTCCTTGTTTAAAAATCTTTCCTTCAATTAACAGGTAAGCCCTGTCGCAGATAGAAAGGGTTTCGTTTACGTTATGGTCGGTAATCAGGATACCTATATTCTTATACTTTAATTTAGCCACTACTGCCTGAATGTCTTCCACAGCAATAGGATCCACGCCTGCAAAGGGTTCATCGAGTAAAATAAACTTCGGATCCACTGCTAATGCTCTTGCTATTTCTGTACGCCTGCGTTCGCCACCGCTCAAACTATCGCCATTATTGGTACGAACGTGGTGCAGGTTAAATTCAGATAATAAAGTCTCTAATTTTTCTTTTCGTTGTTCTTTATTAAGATCTGTCATCTCCAAAACAGCCATAATATTATCTTCCACACTTAGTTTTCTGAACACACTTGGTTCTTGCGGCAGGTAGCCAATGCCCATCTGCGCCCGCTTGTACATAGGCAGTTTGGTGATGTCCTGGTCATTCAGGAAAACAGTACCTTCATCGGGCTTAATTAACCCAACCACCATATAAAAACTAGTGGTTTTGCCCGCACCATTTGGCCCAAGTAAACCCACTATTTCCCCTTGTTTTACGTCTATAGAAACTTTGTTTACTACGGTGCGACCTTTGTAGCTTTTAACCAGTTCGTGGGTATGTATCGTGATGCTCAATGTGTAGTAATTTGCAACAAATGTAGATGATAAGTAGAAACTTACCCATTTGCTCGCTGCATCTTAACAATACCTCCTGAATCTCTAGTCCTTCACTTCAAATGTGATAGATTGCCGAACCCTATAAGCCACGTTGTGTCCGTTTTGCAAGGCAGGCGTCCAAGTATGACTTTTTTTAACTACCCGCACTGCTTCTTCGGCAGTACCGTATTGTGGGTTATTTTCTGCAACAACCTCACTTACGTTCCCATTTTTGTCTACTAGAAATGAAACGACTACGGTATACCTTCCTGTTGGCGCGCCATCTTCTGCCGGCAAGCCACTATTCAGATTGCGCTCTAGGTATCTCATCCAAGCAGTCGTTCCACCGGGAAATTCTGCTTCCTTTTCTACGTGAATAAATACGTAATCAGGGTCATCATTCTTATGTGCAGTTAATACTGTTCCATTACCATTAGTGGTTTGTTCGGGAGGGGTAACCACATCACTACCGCTATTTATTCCATCTTGAGTTTTAGGCCCTATATACGTTTCATCCAATGTCTTTACTTCGGGGGGCGTCTCTGTAACCTTATCATCAGGTACAATTTGAGGTGGGTTAAATGCAGTAATCTTCACCTTCACTTCAGGTGCTTTGGGGATGGGTGGTGGTGGAATTACAACTGCGGATGTTGGTGGTACAGGTTGTGACAATGTTACTTCTGTGTACTTAATATCATTCGAATCTACCTTTTTCCCCGATCCTGCAAACAGGTACGCAAACAATAAAAGGCAAAGTCCTGCAGTACCCAATAAAGCAACCCCAATACGTTGCTGATAGGTTTTGCGGAGGTCGTAAGCGCCATACGCTTTGTTTCTTCCATC
>CAISCV010000145.1 GCA_903883945.1 uncultured Chitinophagaceae bacterium
ACTTTGATAGCACTATCCCACACTTTGATAGCACTATCGCACACTTTGATAGCACTATCTCACACTTTGATAGCACTATCTCACACTTTGATAGCACTATCCCACACTTTGATAGCACTATCCCACACTTTGATAGCACTATCCCACACTTTGATAGCACTATCCCACACTTTGATAGGATTTGACAACTTTTTAGAAGTTGTAAAATCTGAATAACCTTTTAATAACTAAAGTTTAATAAGGCATAACTAAAATTTGTTTGTTCCCGACTATTTCCCTGTAAACAGGTTTTAATGGATCTTTGGCTTATGAGCAATTATTTAAGTGATAAAATAGTATAAATTCAATCTAATAGTAAACTGTTGTACCAAAAGGGACGCAGCCACAATGAATTTTAATAGACATCTATCCCAAATTGGCTTTAACCCAATTTGTTTATCTGTTACTGAATGATGTCCAACTGTTTTGTTAATTGAAATGGCTGTTTTCCAACCCAACACCCGCAGCCTCCTCCTTTTCTTTTTTCCGATAGGACACCCAATAAGATACCAATACACAACTAATAAAGGGAGAGGTGTAATATAAATATAAGTAGGGCACATCTACAAAGGTGTAGAAAATAGCCAAGGTTAGTTTTAAGGCCGCCAAAGGAATATTGTGCAATATGATACGTTTCTGATAATTTACCCAAGCACAAACAAGCACAAATACCATTGGTACGGTAAAAGATAACGTAATTAATAAGTAATGTTGTAGTGCAATATGATTGGGGCCAAAGAACTTTGCAAATCCAAGGCTGATAGCAAATACTTGAGGCCCATCTTTCCAGACCCTTGCAGCAAAGTCGATATACGCGCCAGGAAGCGTAATGAAGTTCTTAATAATTGTCCAGCCAAAAGGGAGTAAAACAAGCAAAGTAAAGCAGGCAATCCCACTTATTTTCAGGTGAAGCCATTGCTTTCTCTTTCTCTGCACATACAATAATATCAGCATAGCAGGCAACCACCCTATCAAAGCATACCTGCTTAATAAACACAAACAGGCGGCAACACCTATCAACAAATAATTCTCACTTAGTAGGGCAATAGCCAACCATACATAGTTGATGATAACAACTCCCTCTTCTGTATAAGGGACCAAGCCAGCAGAATCGTTGGCAAAAAGCCACCAAAACAACATAAACACACCTATCTTATAGGTTAGAGACAACCGTTGACTAGCAAATGGATCCCAAAGCAAAATGGGTACAGAAAATGCAAGAAACAGCGCGAGAATAGTAATCCAGCGGATGTCTATTTGTAACCATTCGGCAAAACTAAAGGGCATCCACATGGCAGGCAGGTAAATAGGTTTTACACCTTGCCATATATTAGGAATCGTGTTATAAACTTCTGCCCAATGCCCTTCTATAAAACGATGACTCATTACCTGAATAATAGGCAACATATCCGAATCGTGGTAATTGAGTGGAGCATCAGCCATATACTGTATTCCAAAATGACACATGATCACCCCCATCATTGCCAAAGCAGAAAGCTTGTAACTGTTAAATGTATTTTTAAAATAATTCTTCTTCGGAAGCCGCAAGTGAGATTGTGGTAGAAACAACAGCACGCCTGCAATGGTAATACCGCTCAGAAAATAGAGTACACTTGCTAGAGCCGCAAAATCGGGATCTGCAAGTAGATAAGTAGCACTGAGTATTTCTATAAAAAAAGCTGCTGTAAGTATCCTCTTTTGTAACAATTGTTTTCTAAGTAGTTGAGTGGAGTAATAATGTTAATGATTGGCAGAGATAGTAAATTGGATAATCTCAATGTTGCTGCTATTTTATTATCGTCTACTGGCAATCAACAAATTCAAATCGGTGAATTTGAGATCGAACTTCTGACTGATGTACAAGTCGGTTAACGCACCTTTGAACAAGTAAATGCCTTCTCGCAAGTTTACATTATGCCCCAACATTTCTTCGAGTCCGCCTGCATCACTGATGGTGAGCAATAATGGCATCAAAACATTGCTAATGGCCTGACTTGCTGTACGTGCAAAACCACTTGGAATATTGGGTACACAATAGTGAATAACATGATGCTTAATGAATACAGGGTTCTCATGGCTAGTTAATTCGCTCGTTTCAAAACAACCGCCCCTATCAATAGCAACGTCTAAAATAATACTTCCAGGACGCATTGCTGCCACCATTTCTTCGGTTACGACTACAGGCGCCCTACCGTGTTCATTGCTAAGTGCACCAATAGCCACTTCACAAGTTTTTAGTTGTTTGGCAAGTATCTTTGGTTCTAGTACACTTGTCCACACATGCTGCCCTAGGTTATATTGTAACTCTTTTAACCGATAGATATTATTATCAAACACTTTTACGGACGCCCCCAAAGCCAATGCATTCCTAGCAGCTGTTTCGCCTACAATTCCAGCCCCTACAATAACGACTTTGGTTGGTGGAATACCACTTATACTACCCAACAAAACGCCTTTCCCTTTATTAAAACTACTCAGGTATTGTCCTGCAATCAACATCAATGCACTACCAGCAATTTCGCTCATGCTTCGCACAATGGGGTAACTGCCATTTTCATCTTTTAGATTTTCGAAACTTAATCCCGTAATCTTCTTCTCAATCATTTTTTCGATGATACAGGGCTTCAGTGCTGAATGATGAATGGGAGATATAATTGTTTGGTTCATCTGAATCAAATCCATATCTTCCTCTACAATGGGGGCACTTTTTAGCAATAAAGGTGCTTTATATACCTCCGATTTGCTATGCACTATTGTAGCACCTGCTTCTGCATAATCCCTGTCGCTAAAGTGACTTCCCAGGCCTGCATTATGCTCTATCATTACGCTATGGCCATTGCTCACCAATACCCCTACAGCCTCAGGTGACAACGAAATACGGTTTTCCTGAAAGGCAAACTCCTTTGGAATACCAATTTCTAGTTTAGCACCCCGTGGTTTAATATCTAACGTTTCCTCGAGTGTTTCGTAACTGAAAGAAGTTGTAATAAACGGTTTACTTGTAGCCATTTTGCAATAGTAGTTACTTTGAAAGATGCAATGTGAGGGCTAAAATTACTTGTTTCTGTTGTTATTGAAATAATTTTATTGTGAAAAGATGCTTTTTAAGAACCTATAAAGATGGGTAATGATATAAAATGCTTATTCATGCGCGTCCTTAACTATAGCCACTGCCCTGTTCTCGGGGGAAAAGATCACCTCCCCAAGAATGTAAGTTTATATAATTTCCTATTGGGAATTAGACTATAAACAGTCTACATCCCATTCTGTTATTAATTAATCATCAACTTCCTAGTGTATTCATCAATTAGTGTTAGTGTAATTTTAAAGGTATTATCTTCCAACAGTCCTTCTGCTTTTTCTGGCCATTCAATCAAAGAAAGGTTTCCATTAAAAATTGCCTCTTCTACCCCAGCATTGATTGCTTCTTCTTCTCCTTTTAGTCGATACCAATCGTGGTGATAAATGGTTCCCACTACCTTGCTTTTATACTCATTAATAATGGCATAAGTTGGGCTGCTAACGGCTCCATCCACCTCCAGATAATTGCACAAAGCATGTATAAAAGTAGTTTTTCCCGTGCCCATTTCAGCATAGAATGCCCATATTTTATGAAATTTTCCTTCTTCCCATGTTTGTTTAACTACAGTTTCCATTTCTTGTAATGTGAAAATAATTTCCATGTGGCGAAGATAAAAGGATGAAGGGGATATTGAAATTAAGTAAGGTTAAATTGCGCGCTTCGCTTTCTATAACTTGTAGAAGATTGCCACTAACACCTTGAAAAATATAAAAAAAATATAGAAAAGTACATTGATATAATTACACTTAGCTGCACTAAGAAGAGATCGATAAAAAATAGCCACGCCAGCTTACCGAGCAAAAGTTATCTGTTGAATGACCAACAAAATAATCTTGCCTAACCTATTTGGAATACCCACCCGATAATTATTTCTGATTATTGCTTGTCCCTTATTCAATTTAAAAGCAACTCGCATTCTTTTAGAAGCTTGTTTTTATCGATTGCAACCGTTCCTACTTCCTCGCAAACCAAGCCCCCTGCAATGTTGGCAATTTCCGCAGCAAGATGTATATCCTTTGTCGTAGCATATACCAAGGAGGCAACTGCTATCACCGTATCGCCAGCACCACTTACATCTGAAATGGAACGAATATGTGTGGGAATAATAGCAGTTTCGGTAGCAGATTTATAAAAAACGCCCTTTTCAGAAAGGGTAATGAGTGAAATATGATGTAGAAGTTTCGCTTCAAGTTTATCATGCACATTACCCAAGGTGGTGGCAGTTACTTCTTCGATAGAAAGATTCAATCCTTCTTTTACCTCTTTTAAATTTGGCTTAAAAATATCTACACCAGTAAAGGCAAAGAAATTTTTATGTTTAGGGTCTACGGTTGTAATAATGTTATTTTCCTTACATAGAGCTATTGCATCCTTAATAATTCTAGAGGTAAGTACTCCCTTATTATAATCCTCAAAAATAACAATATCGGGCTTATTGGAGGCAATGCAATGCCTTAATTGGTTTAACAATAAATCTTCTTCTTCGTTGGAGATGTCTTTAGTTGTCTCACTATCCAAACGCATCATCTGTTGATTGTGTCCGAGTATTCTAATTTTGTTTGTTGTAATACGGATATCTGAACTGATTAAATAATTAGTATTAATATGATAACTTCGATAGAGAGCATCTAATTGTTTGCCATCCTCATCACTGCCAATGACCGATAGTATAAAAGTTTCTGCACCTAAGGCAACCGTATTCAATGCTACGTTTCCTGCACCACCAATACGCTGTTGCTTGCTTTGGACTGCCACTACCGGAACTGGGGCTTCGGGAGAGATCCGCTCTACCTTTCCAAACAAATAAGTATCCAACATCACATCGCCAATTACTGCTATTTTGATGTTACCAAAGTCATTAAAAAGTTTATTGAAGTCCATTTGTTACGCTTTCTCTTTGTTTTTTGCGACCGCAAGATAATATAAAGGAATGCCCAAAAGCGTAATTATTAGTCCGGGCCAGGTAAATTCTGGCTTATATGCAATTAATAATCCACAGAAGGTAATGCCCATCAAGATATATAAAGCGGGTAAAACAGGGTAACCAAAAGCTTTATAAGGACGTTCGGCATCGGGACGTTTATTTCTCAATATAAAAATTCCTGCGATGGTAAGCACATAAAAGATAACCACCACAAAAGAAATCATATCTAGCAGGTCGCCATATTTTCCACTTAAACAAAGTAGCGCTGCCACAATACATTGTGCCCACAAAGCCCATTGAGGAACGGAATTTTTATTAAGTGTACCTGCTTTCTTAAAAAATAAACCGTCGTTAGACATGGTATGATACACCCGTGCGCCAGCCAATATCAATCCGTTATTACAACCAAAGGTAGAAACCATAATCATCATGGCTATAACAACTGTGCCAATATTGCCAAAAATTACGTTGGAGGCAGCAACAGCAACCCTGTCCTTCTCCACGTGTGCCAATACATCGAGCGGTAACACAGAGATATATACCAAGTTGATAGATACATAGATAATGGTAACAATCAGGGTTCCTAAAAATAAACTAAGCCCTATGTTACGCTGTGGATTCTTTATTTCACCAGCTATAAAGGTTACATTATTCCAGGCATCACTACTAAAAACAGAACCCACCATTGCTGCTGCAATACCACCCATTAAGGCAGCACCAGCAATAGGTGTAACATTAAAACCAAGGGAGGGATTGCAATTGTCTACTAGCGAAGCCTTTGTTGCCACCCAGGTATTGGCCCAATTGTGTTGCCATACTTCGGGTTTAAAAGCTATGAAACCAGCCAGTATCAGTCCAAAAAGAGAAAGAAGTTTGGTGCTTGTAAAGATGTTTTGTATCCACTTCCCCCCCTTTACGCCTTTGGTATTGGTATAGGTGAGAAAGGTGATGAGTACTATGGAAACCAATTGTGCTGCACTGATGGAGAAGTAAGTAGTACCCCCGCAACCATTAGTGCCAGTGGCAATTTTGATTAATTTGTTATCCTCACTCAATACAGGTAATAGATATGCGGCAAACTTAGAGAAGGCTACCCCTACGGCAGCTATTGTTCCCGTTTGAATGACAGAAAAGAAACTCCAGCCATACAAAAAACCAACAAGCGGATTATAACTTTCTTTCAGATACACATATTGACCACCTGCTTTTGGGAACATCGCACTCAACTCGCCATAACTAAGTGCAGCAGTAAGCGTCATAAAACCAGTTATGAGCCAAACTGCAATCAGCCAACCTGCACTACCCACATTTCTAACAATATCAGCGCTAACGATAAAGATACCAGAGCCAATCATACTGCCAGCAACAATCATGGTAGCATCCGCCAAGCCGAGGGTAGGTTTAAAAGTTGTATTACTCATAAGTGTATATTAAAAAACCCCGTCCTTTAGTAGGGATGAGGTTGGAAGATATATAAATTACCTATTTAACCAACTATTTTTTGGGTTTATATAAATCATTAAGTCCTTTTACCAGATCATTTGTAATGTCATAAGCAGAGTCTTTGTAATAAACCAGGTCAGCAGAACTAGAAATGATAAAGGCATAAGTCTTATCCTTATTGTACTCCTTTAAGTAGTCTTGTATTTTTTTATTTGCATCCTGCAAGGTCTTAAATTTTTCTGCTTGCAGTTCCTGCGATTTTTGTTGCTCATCTTGTGTGTAGTCTTTCTCCCTTTGGGCCATATCTTGTTGCGCTGTAGCCAATTCAGCTTGAGACATATTTTGTCCTTTTGCCTGATATTCTTTTGCCTTGGCTATGTAAGCATCCTTCTTTGAAGCTAATTCATTTCTTTTTTGTTGCTCCAAACTGTAATATGCTTTCTCACCTTGCTTGTAGTATTCAAAGTTATTTTCAACAGAGTCCAAATCAAAGTAAGCGATCTTAAATTTCCCACCTTGTTTGCCTGCAGCACTAGCCGCAGGGGCACTACATTTATTACAGGTAGAAAAATGTAGATAGAAAAGTATTGCAACGGCAACAGCTAATACGGTATTAAATAGTAGTGTAAAATTCTTCATGCGCATTTATTTGGCGATAAAAATACAGGCAAAAAAAGTATATACTATCTTATAAAGCAAATTCAGCCCTATTTTAGCAAACTAATAAGATATTAGAATTGATTTTTGCCATTTAAAAAGACTTTTATGAAGCTATATTCAGTAAATGCAGGTTACCTTAAATTGGATGGTGGGGCTATGTTTGGAGTGGTACCTAAGAGCATCTGGAGTAAAACAAACCCTGCTGATGAAAAGAATCTTTGCAAATTGGCTATGCGTTCATTGTTAATTGAGGATGAGGGTAAGCTGATTTTGATAGATACCGGGATGGGCGATAAGCAGGATGCAAAATTCTTTTCGCATTATCTTGTTCCTGAGGAAGATGATACGTTAGAGGGAAGCTTGGCTATTTTAGGGTTTCTAAAAGAAGATATTACCGATATAATATTTACCCACCTTCACTTTGACCATTGTGGTGGCGCCATTGTTAAGGATAATGAAAAATTGGTATCCGCATTTCCTAATGCAACCTTCTGGAGTAATAAAGTTCATTGGGATTGGGCTGTTAACCCCAATGAAAGAGAAAAAGCATCTTTTTTAAAGGAGAATATTTTGCCGATAGAAGCTAGTGGCACCTTGAAATATGTTGAGGTAGAAACAACTGAACTAACAAATAACCTGTTGGCAACTGCACCATCAACTATTCTAAAAGATCTTTCCTTTCGTTTTGCTAACGGGCATACCAAAGCAATGATGTTGCCTCAATTGAAATATAAAGACCGCACCATTGTTTTTGCAGCTGATTTATTGCCTACTGTTGGGCACATCCCTTTGCCTTATGTAATGAGTTATGATATGTTTCCTTTAACAACCTTAGAAGAACGAAAGAGCTTTTTTAAAGAGGCGGTAGATAATGAATATGTACTTTTTCTACAACATGATGCTGTTTATGAATGCTGTACACTTCAAGAGACAGAAAAAGGAATCAGACTAAAGGAAACATTTCAAATAGGAGATTTATAGCGTTAAACTACTGCTACTTAACTTATTTAAACTAAAAAAGGCTACCTCAATTGGGTAGCCTCTTCTGTTATGTCGACTTAATTATTTGCCAACAATCTTATAATCTGTCTGACTGTTTTCAATTATTTCCTGATAATACACATGATCAGGTGATTCGTAATATTTCTGTCCATTCAAATAGATAGCAGTGCAATTAGGGGGTAACTGAGGATAGATATCCCCTACTTCTGGTTCTTGTACTACTTGCGGTGTACTAGGCTGGTTTAATACCCCATTGGTACCAATTACAACATATACCACTTTATTATTAGCATCCACTTGTTCCTGGTAATAAGTGCCATTGCATTCATAGTATTTATTGCCATTTATTACGACAATTTTAGCATCGCTAGGGATAGAATTTACTTTAGCACCAACAGGAGGAGCTACTATTTCATACTGATTATCTACAGTTCTTCTATAAAATACGCTATTGTAGTAATAATAAGGATAACCATCCCAATAGAAATCGTAGTAGCCAAAAGGAAGCCATCCCAATCTTAATCCAAGGGTTGGATAAAAAGGATATAAACCATAAGGGCTAAATACGTTAATACCATATCCACGATAGCCATATCCATGGTGACCATATCCATGACCATACCATACAGGATACCCCCCACGAGACATATAGGAACCTTCGTTATGTCCGCCATTAAAAGTACCTGCCGAACGCCCCTCATTACGATTATTATTGTAACGATCACTACCTCTGTCAGGAAGTCCATGTCCCCCTTCAATATTACTGCGGACATCGCTGTGATTGTCAAAGCGGCCTACATTGGTTCCGTTATTATAACTCACTTGTGGTCGTACAATATTATTATTACCATTCACCCGTGGAAGAAAAACACTATTATTCCCTCCATTATTACTCACCTGCGGGCGATTGATGTTGCCACCATTTGTGCTAGGGAGAGAATAATGGCCGCCGCCTCCACTTACAGAACCTCCATGAAAACTACCCCCATCACCTCCTCCTCTACGCTGTGCGGAGGCAGCAGTAACAAATAATCCAAGTGCTACAACTGTAGCAACAACTGAATTTCTTATTTGAATCTTTTTCATAACCTTTATTTTAAACTGTCCCTTATAATACAAATTTCATGTAAAGATTTAATTTGAAAATGTTAACTTGTCAAAAAATGAGCGATAATCGGCAAACACATCATATTATCCGTCAGCAAGCCACTTTTAAATGTAAATTAATTAAATCAGTCATCAAACCGAATCTTCGTTTTAGGTACCATTTTCAACTTAGTCAATAAAATCTGTTTCAACTGTGTCTTAACAATATGTCCCATTGTTTTGGCACGCAGAAACTTCTTTTGTTTAAAATGTTCTGATAAATCAGAAGCCAATTGTTTTATTTTTTCAGGAGGGGAGATATTGTCGTGACACATAATATCCAACAACTCTTTCATACGATATAAGGCTGATGCCAACCTAAATACCACTTTAGTCCGCTCCTCTGCCTGGTATTGTGTAATGGATTCTTTGTTCAAAACCTTACCTACCTGCTCCACAAAAGGATAATTGTCTTTAAAGAACTGGGGGAGATACAAGTTCTTTCTTCCCTCATAACTCTGTTGGTCGAAGTCGATGGCCCTAATAACATAATCAATGTTTTCTATATCGGGCGTGATATCTACTACGAAGTTATAGCTGCGCATATCGCCCAACAACCGCATAAAGCAACGTTCATTAAACTTAACGAACTCTTTGGCAAACCGTATCTGGTTGGTTTCTGGGCGATTTAAGTAATGCTTTATAAATTCATCACCCGGAATACCAGGAATATGTTCTTCTATCAGCGTTTGGTTATTGGTAAAATAAGTCATCCGGTTGGGTGAAAGCAAATGTTCCAATTCTAACCCATAAACCCTGCTTGCATCCGCTTTTTTGATGTAGTAATGATCGCAATTATCATTAAAGCGGTTCTTAATTCTAATTCTAAAAGGCTGACTATTACCAAAAGCACAGAAGTCTATCCGAGCAACGTCCAACTGGTTTACAAAGCTAAAATCTCCTTCTGTTTTCAAGATAGCATATACTTTCACAAGGGCTTCGCTCAGATACTCCCATTCGCGCATGTCATACGAAACTGTTTCCCAATAAGCATCTTTACCCGTTTTATCTTTTAGTGGAATAGAATAGGTAAAGCGTTGTAAGTCTTCGTAGTGAATAGGTAAATAAACTTCACGACCATACTTCACCAGATACTTACGTAAGTCTGTATTGATGGGATAAATAGGCTTCTTCCTACTAGGCTTATTTACCTCTACTTCATTTTGATTGAAATCTAGCATACTCTTTTTTTAGAAAGTAATAGGTATTGAGTAATAAGTTTTAAGTTTAAAAAGGTTCTGAACTTAATACCTATTACTTATTACGTACAACTTTTTATTCCAACAACAACGCCTCGTCATCATCTACCAAGTTCAGGTTTACGGCATCTGCACCAGCAATACCTTCTATCGAACCCTTTATGTGTACGGCGCTTAGCAACACCCTTTCCAATGTTTTCTCTCTTGCTTTCCATAGCTTCTCCATGGCATTACGCTCATTCTGGATGCTTTGTTTCATCAGCATAAAACCATCACGTAGGGCTTTCCATTGTTCACTGAATTCATTTCCAACCAGATAGTCATATAATAATGCCATCTTATCGCCTTTGTTATCCTGGCTCTTTCTTACCTCAAATATCTTTAACAATGCATTACGTAACAGCAAAGCCACACTCTTTACTTCGCTGAAAGTACAGATATACACCCCGTTCTTTTCACCAAAGCGTTCCATATCTTTAGGTAGCGCTTGCGTTACAATCACTGCCATATCTGCCCCGGTATTGCGCATATCTGTTTTAAGTTTCTCTATCCAATCGCCACCAAAGTCTTTGGTACGCTTGCTTTCATAGATAATCTTACCCGCTTCTACCCCAAACTTATTTCGTACTATTTGCACGCAATCTGCACCACGAACCCCTTTGCCTACTTCCTCGATAGAGTCGAAAGGAAAGGTTGTTTGCAACAATTCTTCCAATAATAGTTCCTGCACTTCTCCTTGTAGTTGAGTACTGCCTTGTTCAGATTTGCGGCGCATTTCTTCTGCTAATTTCTTTTGATCTTCCAGTTGCTTTTCCAACTCCTTCATCTTCATCAGATAGTCGCTTTCTTTCGCTGCAATCCGTTGTTCTTCTATCTTCCGGATGTCTTCAGTTAGTTTCTCCCGTTCCTTCGCCAATTTAGATTGTACCGTCAGTTCCAGTTCTTGTTCGCGGGTTTTAAGTGCTTGTTCCATTTGCAAAAACTCCAGTTCCTTCTTTCGTGCTTCCTTTAGTTTCTCTTCGGTATCACTAGCCGATTGTTGTAACATTTTTAGTTTATTTTCATAGTCCGAAGCAATGGTCTTGGTGATAGATTCCTGCAATTCAGTTTGTAGCTTCTGCTTTTCCTTTTGTAATAAGCGGGCAGTTTCTTCTTCTTTTAGTTGTAACTGGTGCTGAAAACCCGCTTCTTTACTTTTAAATTCTTCATCCTTTTTCTTCTGCCAATCCAGCATTTTACTTCTAAGTTCTTTCTCTATTTCATCCCGCATGGTATCACCGGGTTCAAACTGGGTATTACAATTGGGACAAGTAATAATAAATGATGCCATATATGTCGATAATTATTCTCCAAAACTATAGTAAATAAGCATTTGACAGTAATGTTTTATTGTGATTATAATCATAAAGGGTGCTAATTAGTAATCCTCCATTCTCACTCTTAAACCTTGTTAAATGACTGAATAGAAAAACAGTTAGGGAAAAGATAAAGAAGATCGGGTTTATTAATGGGAGGGAATGGGCTTGATAATCTTTTTATTAAATGAAGGATAATAACTAAATATTCGAAATTAAAGCCCCAATATATCGGACGGATATCCTTCACTTGTAAAAGCCGGGTGGTGGGTAGGTTGGCATTATGTTTTGAATATGTAGTCTGATGTCAACTGCCGAAACTACTGCTGAATGAAAGCAGAATTGCTCAATTACTTCTGTCTGCAAGCACTTTCCTAAACACTTTTGTTGTGCGTTCGTGCTATTAGGCTGCTAAATATCAACCGACAATTTTAGATGTCTGCCAAACCCTTCACGAATAATACGCATAAGTGTCGACAGACGAATGTCACTTGCATTGTTTTCAATTCGTGAAATATACGTTTTTGTTGTGCCACATTTAACCGCAAGCTGCTCTTGAGTCATATTATGTTCCTTTCGCATTTCTTGCAACATTACACCCAACTTGAATGTTTCGTAACCCTCTTCAAAGGTTTCTCTGACCTTTGTACCACGAATGCCATATTGGTCATCTATGAATTCATCAAGGTCAACCAATTTATTTTGCTTTGTCTTCATAATATTTCTTTTTTAGTTTTTTTGCTCTTTCAATTTCTTCAACTGGTGTCTTTTGGGCTTTCTTTTGAAAACCATTGATTAAGATAACCAATTTTCCATCATCAAAAAAGCAAAATATGCGATAAATGTCACTACCTGAACTTACACGAATTTCATAAATCCCATCGGTTCCTGTCAAATGTTTAAGATACTTTTCAGGTACAAAAGGGATGTCACGGATTAAGCGTATTGTCCATAATATACGTGCTTGAACTTTTTTGTTCTGCTTGTTATAAAACGTCCAAAAATCATCTCCGTAAACTTTTAAACTTCTTATTTGCCCTTTAAAATCATCCACGGTGCGAAGTTATCTAATTAGGTAATACTATGCAACTTTTTTTAGGCAATTCAGTTGAAGTATCTGTCACCAAGCATGACGCACAACGGACAGGTATTTGCGATGGCAGGGCAAGAATGTTACGTCCGCTGATAACCAAAGCTCAATACTGTTCCAAAAGCCAAATATAAGAACTGATGTTCCAAAGTGTTACGTCAGCCCAAACTGAAGCCAAAAGAAAGAACT
>CAISCV010000146.1 GCA_903883945.1 uncultured Chitinophagaceae bacterium
AAAACCGGATTTCCCTAAGGTGGCTTATATAAGTACTGGTGGATATGCGAGTATTAGCTATTTAAACCTTTTTTAAATTTAGATGCGTTTGCCCTGACAAATAGCTTTCTAAAATGAATAATTTGTGTTACAATTGCAACTTATCCATCACTTTCAATAAAGCCTGTGGGCTGTATGGGGTCTTTGTAAAACGTATATCTTTCTATCTTATGAAAAGAATTGTGTCTTTGATATTACTTGTTGTGTTGGTGTTTACTATTGGTTTGGTTACTGCCCAGGAATCTGGATATAAAGTACCACCCAAGGCAATTTCCGATTTGTTGCTTGCCACGCCAACTCCTTTAGTTAGCATCAGCGGTAAAGCTAATTGGTTGTTGATATGTGGTCACACCAGTTATACGACAGTCGAAGAACTAGGTAAGCCCGAAGTGCGTGTGGCAGGGCTACGTATTAATCCTAATAACTTCTCTCTTAGCAGACAGAACTTTTATAGTAGCTTTCTACTAAAAAATATAAAATCAGGTAAAGAATATCCTGTGAATGGTTTGCCTGCGAAGCTTTCGGGGACTCAGATTAGCTGGAACAGTACCGAAACAAAGGTTGCCTTTGTAAATGTTTCCGAGACCCGTGCGGATTTATATGTAATTGATGTGGCTACCCAAAAAGCAACCATCATCAACCAACATCCTTTGAATACAGTTCTTGGTAATGCATTCGCATGGATAGATGGTACTACTTTGTTGTACAAGACAATTAATGAACCTGCTAGTGCTGCGCCACCCAAACCTGTTAAACCTTTTGGGCCTGCTATACAACAGAGTTCTGGAAAGGCTGCTCCTAGTGCCACGTATGAAGATCTTATTAAAACGCCTTACGATGAGCAGTTATTTGCTTTTTATACCACCAGTAACCTTACTATAAACAGAAGTGGGAAAGAGACTATTATTGGTAATACGGGCATTTATTCATCGTTTACTTTATCACCCAACAAAAAGTATTTTATTACTAAGACTATTCACAAGCCCTTCTCTTATCTGGTAACGGCAAGTGGTTTCCCTTCTACAATCAGTATTTATGATTTGAAAGGACAGCAGTTGAAGGTGTTGCACGATTTGCCTTCGGAAGAAGGAACGCCTTCTGGTTACGATAATACCCAAGATGTGCCTCGTGCTTTTGAATGGCGCATAGATGAGCCTGCAACTATTACCTGGGCTAAGCCATTGGATAGTGGATTGATTAAAAAGAAAAGTGCTTACCGGGATGCTATCTATAGTTTAGAAGAACCCTTTACCGCAGAACCCAAACTACTCTTTAAAACAAAAGCAAGGTATCAAGGCATTATATGGGGCGATTCGACCTTGGCATTGGTTCGTGAAAGTTCTAAAGTAAAACAAACTACTACGCTCAGCAGATATAACGCGGTAACCGGAACCTTGGAAGAAATATATACCATCAACACTACAGACGCTTATAAAAATCCCGGTATACCTGTATTAACCAAAAATAAACTAGGACAATCTGTTATTCAGACCACAGACAATGGTACTAAGATATTGATGAATAATGAAGTAGGTTCATCGCCCAAAGGGGATTTACCTTTCTTATCAAAGTTCAATCTGATTACTAAAGAAAATGAAATTCTGTGGCGTAGTCCTGATACCTTATTTGAATATGTAGTAAAGGTAATTGACGCCAATAAGATGGAGTTTATTACCCGTAGGGAATCGCAGAAGACCCCGCCTGCCTTTTACTTAAAGAATTTATCTACTGGAGTGCCCGATAAACTATTGGTTGGATTCTCTGATCCTTATCCGGGAATGGAGGGCGTAACCAAACAAAAGATTCAATATCAAAGAGCAGACAGCATTAACCTGACGGGAGATTTATACTTGCCAAAGGGGTTTAATCCGCAAAAGGATAGTGCATTGCCTGTTTTTATCTGGGCATATCCACGAGAATTTAATGCCGCTGCTGATGCAGGACAGGTGAGGGGTTCTCAAAATAAATTTACGATGCTTAGTTGGGCATCACCCGTTTATATGGTTACCCAAGGATATGCCGTGCTTGATAATGCCGAGATGCCTATTGTTGCTAAAGCAGGGCAACGACCGAATGATAATTTTGTGGAGCAATTGCGTTTGAATGCAGAAGCCGCCATTAATAAACTAGTAGAAATGGGTGTAGGAGATAGAAAAAGAATGGCAGTTGGCGGACATAGTTATGGAGCCTTTATGACTGCAAACCTATTGGCACACACCGATTTGTTTAAAGCAGGTATCGCTAGGAGTGGGGCTTATAACCGTACCCTTACCCCCTTTGGTTTTCAGAATGAAGAACGTACCTATTGGAAGGCACCGCAGTTATATTACGAGATGAGTCCGTTTAGTTATGCCGATAAAATAAAGACGCCGATTTTATTAATTCACGGAGATGCGGATGACAATCCGGGTACCTTTCCCATTAACAGCGAGCGTTTGTATAATGCTATTAAGGGTAATGGGGGAATTGCAAGATTGGTGATGTTACCCTATGAGGCACACCATTATGACGCTAAAGAAAATGTGCTACACATGCTTTGGGAGATGACGAACTGGTTGGATAAGTTTGTAAAAAACGCTAAATAGGAGTGGAGCGTGAAGCAATAGTATCCCCTGGTTTAATTCCACGATATTACATGAAAGTATTACAATCTGGTTAGTCACTACACTTATTTATATATGCAGTACAATTTTTTAAAAAGCTCAATAGCACTTCTTTCAGTTTCTACTTTTTTATTGTTTTTTAGTGCGGATGCACAAACGAAAAAGAAAAAAATAAAGCCCACAGATTCTAACCAGTATTTGATCTTAAAACAATTGGCCGATGCTGATTCAGTTCGTTTGGTAGACATATATAAAGACCTGCATCAACATCCCGAACTAGCTTTCACCGAGACAAGAACTGCAGGAATAGTTGCCAAAGAACTAAAGGAACTTGGGTATGAAGTTTTTACAGGTATTGGCAAAACTGGCGTGGCTGCTGTGTTACATAATGGCGATGGGCCAACAGTTATGTATCGATCGGATATGGACGCCCTTCCTGTTAAAGAAACCACCGACCTTTCCTACACCAGTATAGCAACTACCAAGAAAGAAGATGGCACTATTGTTCCCTTAATGCATGCTTGTGGGCACGACGCTCATGTGACCTGGCTATTAGGAGTGGCAAAAATGATGATAGCCACTAAAAGCCGTTGGCATGGCACCCTTGTTTTTGTGGCACAGCCTGCCGAAGAAGTTATTGGTGGTGCAGATGCTATGGTAAAGGATAGATTATACGAAAAAGTGCCGTTGCCCGATTACCTTTTTGGTATGCACACCGCACCCTATGCAGTAGGGTATGTAGACAATGCTGCTGGCTATCGCATGGCAGGGTCTACGGGTATGGAAGTTACTTTTCATGGCGTAGGAGGGCATGGATCTGCTCCGCATGCGGCAAAGGATCCCATAATAATGGCTGCTACTGCAATTCTTAACTATCAGACTATTGTTAGCCGTTCTGTTTCTGCATTAAATCCACACGTAATTACAGTGGGGTCCATGGAGGCGGGCACTGTGGCAAACGTAATCCCTGACAAAGCCACTCTGAAAATAACCACGAGGTGGTATGATGTAAAAGATAGGGAGACAATGACAAAAGGCATTAATAGCGTAGACAGTGGAATAGCATTGATGAATAATTTGCCGTATGACTTATATCCCACCACCAAAATGTATCGATCGGTATTCCCTGTAAAAAACGATACTGCAATGGTTGATAAATTAAACAAGGCCTTTGATGAAAATCTACCTGTAGTAAAAAGACTTATAGGAAAGCAACCTGTAATGGGGTCGGAAGACTTTCCATTACTCATTATTAATAGCAAAAAGAATCCGGTTTATGACTTTATTCATGTAGGTACTGCCAATTTGGAAGTATGTGCCAAGTATTCCAAAGAAGGTATTTATTATCCATATAGTAACCATAATCCCAACTTTGCAGTCGATTTAAGTGCTATACCATTTGGAACGATACTAGGAACTACTGCGTTAATAGAATTATTTAAACCGAATGTTTCCAAATAATAATATGCTGACAAGCATTTTTATATAGGGAAAAGAAAGTAATAGCATTCTCAGCTGAATTTGTAAAGAGAATGATTACAAAGTCTGATTATTCTCTTTTTAAATGAGCGAATAAATGAATAAAAAAAGCATCGCGGATTTCATTCAGGGATGCTTTTATCTACACAATCCTTTCCTATTAATGTCTTTGAAGATAAACAACTTTTGTTTGAAGATACTCTTCCATACCATGTTTGCCATCTGCTCCACCGATGCCAGATTTGCGCCATCCTGCATGGAAACCTTGCATTCCTTCAAAATGTTCCCTGTTCACATACACTTCACCGAACTTCAACTGCTCGATACCATATTGTACTTTATTGATGTTTTCAGAGAATATAGAAGACGTTAATCCATATTGACAATCGTTGGCATTTGCTATTGCTTCATCCAAAGAATCGAACGGCATTACTGGTAATACAGGGCCGAAGATTTCATCCTGAATGATTTCAGAATCTTGTGTACAGCCTGTAATCAGTGTTGGTTCATAGTAATAACCCTTTCCAAAAGCACCGTTGGGATTTCCTCCTAGCAGAATCTCTGCACCAGCAGCTTTTGCACGTTTTACCATTCCATCAATTTTGAGTACTTGGTCTCTTGATACCTGACTACTCATCTCAGGATTTCCAGTATCAAATGCATCGCCCACCTTCACTTTCTTAAAGCGTGCAATCAACCTTTCCATAAATGGTTCATATATTTTTCTATCTACGTATACCCTTTCGGCACAATTGCATACTTGTCCACTGAATATAATCCTTGAGTTTGTAACTGCCTCAATTGCAATATCCATATTTGCATCCTCACAAACAATTACAGGTGCTTTACCACCCAATTCGAGAGAAACCTTTGTAATGTTTTCGGCACTAGATGCAATTATCTGACGACCTGCCTCAAGGCTACCTGTCAAACTAACGATTCCTGTAATTGGACTTTTTACCAAGGCATCACCAATTAAGCTTCCGCTACCACATACAAAATTCACCACTCCTCTTGGCAATCCTGCACTTTGTAGCATCGTCGTAAACTCCATAATAGTATTCGGTGCGATAGAACTTGGTTTGATAACAATTGTATTGCCTGTTACCAAAGCAGGGGCCACTTTACGTGCCATTACAAAGAATGGAAAGTTCCAAGGGCAAATACCTACAGCCACACCAATTGGACATTTGTGTAAGAATATCTGCTCTCCCTTTCTGTCGCTCTGAATAATTTCCCCTTCAATTCGTCTTGCCCATGCAGCGTTGTAATCAAAATAAGTTGCTGTAAAGTCAATTTCCACTTGTGCCAAACCAATCACCTTGGCTTGTTCGCTAGCAAGTGTCCGTGCAAGATGCTCTCGGTTTGCCCTGATTACATCTGCCATTTTGTTTAGATAGCCAGCTCTTTCTGCCGCTGTCAAAGCTTCCCAAGCTGGTTGAGCAGCTTTGGCGGCTTCCAACGCCTTCTCCGCGTCTGCATTGCTACCCTTTGGAATGGTAGAAATTACCTCTTCAGTGCAAGGATTAAGCACTTCAATCACATCGGTTGAAGTTGAGGAAACCAATTCTCCGTTGATGTACTGTTTGTACGATTTAATACTACTCATATTGATTTGTTTTAAAGTGAAAGAAAAGACTTTATTGAGTTATACCTTAATAGATTGTGGGTTATTAGTAATAAGTTACAATTTGCAGCTTTCAGGTACAACTAGCTTGTAACTAGTTACCAATAACTTAAATCTTACACCTTACTACGAAAAATTTCATATTGTGCTTGCCAATCCAGCTTGTCCATTGGCAGATAAGTAGTTGTTCCAACAGATTTTTTCATCACTTCTCTTATATCTTCAAAAGAATAAAGTTCCTTCATGGCTACTGCTTGCACCAATATATTTCCAGATGCTGTTGCCTCAACCGGGCCAGCAATAACAGGAAGTTGGGTAGCATTTGCCGTCAACTGACACAACAAATGATTCTTTGTGCCACCACCAATTGCATGTATTGCCTTTATGTTGAAAGAAGCATGACGCGCCAATTTTTCTAAGGTAAGTCTGTATTTCATGGCAAGACTTTCGAAAATACACCTAGCCCATTCACCATAATTCTGGGGAATAGATTGACTTGTTTTTAGTAGATAACTGGTAATCATTGTCACCATATCACCTGCTTGTTTAAAATCATTCGCATCGGTATCAATGAATCTTTCAAAAGGTTTTGCCAATAATACATCGTTATCAATTTGGGCGTAAGTAACTTTCTGACCCTGCTTTTCCCATGATTGCATACATTGTTCTATTAACCAGAATCCAGTGAGGTTTTTTAAGAAACGTATCGTTCCATTTATACCACCTTCATTGGTGAAGGAATCAGCAAAAGTTTCTTCATTGATGATAGGTTGTTCAGATTCAATACCCATCAGCGACCAAGTACCCAAACTTAAAAAAGCCCATTCATTTCCTGTTGCAGGAATGGCGGCAACGGCAGAAGCGGTATCGTGAGAAGCTACAGCAATAACAGGTATTGTAGGAATATTGAGGTGATTGGATAATTGGGCAGTTAAATTACCAATCTTTTCACCAGGAAAAGCGATGGATGAAAACAGCTCTCTTTCCATACCCAATTTATTCAACAAATCAGTATCCCAATCTCGTGTTTTACAATTTAATAAAGAAGAAGTAGAGGCAATAGTGTATTCGTTTTTATAGACTCCCGTCAATAAATAGGTTAATAAATCGGGGGTAAACAATAGTTTTTTTGCATTACTAAAAGAAACTGTTTTGGCTTTTTTCTGCGCAAATAATTGAAATATGGAATTTAATTGCATGGTCTGGATGCCGGCTATTGCATACAATTTATTGATAGGCATAATTTCGTTGGCGAATTGTTCCACCGCCCCATCTGAAATTGTATCCCTGTAAATATAAGGAAGGCCTGTGAGGTAACCATCTTCATTAATCAATCCAAAGTCAACACCCCAAGTGTCAATGCCAATAGATTGAATATCAAATCCTTTTTGTGTGGCAAATTGAATACTATTTAATATTTCATCAAATAGTTTGTAGATATTCCAGAAAAGATGATCATTCACAGGAACAAAAGCATTGGCGAAGCGGTTAACTTCTTCGGTTTCTAATTTGCCATTTTCTAAATAGCCGACAATACCCCTTCCACTTGTAGCACCTAAATCAATCGCTAGATAACACTTTTTCATATATTAAACTTTTAAATAGTTAAACGTTTTAAGTTTTACGTTGTACGTACTACTGAGCTGAACCATATCATATAATAATATATCTTCTCAGTATCTCTAAACGTAGAACGTAAAACTTAAAACATAAAACTCAAACCTTATTTCCCAAAGTCTTTATATACTATCAATAGTTCTTCCATTTCAGCATCGGTTAACCCAGTAGGTTCAAAACCTGCTGCCTTGCATTGTAAATACATACCAGCAGACTTGTTCAAAACATCTATCACATCAAAAGCTTGGGTTAAAGATTTACCTACAGCAAAAGCACCATGTTTTTGCCAAAGAATGGTATTTTTAGTTGCCAATTTTTCAATTGTAGCATTTGCAATCTTGGTATTACCAGGAATCTGGTAGGGAATATAGCCCATACCAGTAGGTGCAAACACAACTGTTTCTGGATGCATTTTCCATAAAGTCTTGTTGATTATCTCTTCTGTAATCATATCGGGATGATGAGAAAAACTAATCAAATCTGAAGGATGGGTATGCATAATTGTATTGTAACCCGGTTTTGTTTCCTTTAATACACCATGACAAGCTAAATGGGTTGGTAACTCGGAAGTAGGTCTGATAGATTTACTAAAAGAAGTAAAATATATCTTATAGGTTTCACCATCTGAACCTACGCTTACAATCATAGTATGTTCTTTTGGGAGCTTAGAAATCTCCCGCATTCGATGACCAGTACCTGTTATCAACACAAATTCATTTGCCAAAGCAGGAATAGGGGCAGGTAGTTTCTGATTTTCCAAAACTGCTAAATCCTGAAAAGTGTCTTCAGAAACATTGGATAGCCTGATAGAAATGTTTCCAGCATTTAACTCTGCCCAACCTCGTTGCCATAGATAACCACTGATTTCTGATACTTCCACATATAGTGGTTCTAAAATTGAAATGTTATTCATAATTAAACGTTTTATTAGCCCTTGTAGGCCGTTAAGTAAATATTTTTTATATCCTCTATTGTTACTTCTTTTGGATTGCCCCCTGTACAAACATCTTTCATTGCCTGTTCAGAAAGTTTGTCAATATCATCCACCTTGAATTTGGTATCTTTTAACACAGGAATATTTAATTTGACTGCCATCTCTTTCAAGGTATCAATAGCCAATTTGCCAGCTTCAATTACTGAAAGCCCTTTTGTATCTTTTCCAAGAGCCTCTGCTATCAACGCAAATTTTTCTGGGCAAGCATCAAAATTGAATGCTTCAACGTAAGGTAACAGAATAGCGTTTGCAACACCATGGGGCAAGTCGTACTCGGAACCTAACTGGTGAGCCATAGAATGTACAATGCCTAACCCGCAATTTGAAAAAGAAAGACCCGCTATATAGGAAGCCCAAGCCATTTTGGAACGACCTTCTATATTTTGACCATCGAAAACGGCTGTTTCTAATGATTCTCCGATTAATTTTATTGCTTCTAAAGACAAAGTATCGGACAATCTAAAAGCGCCTTTTGTTATAAAGGACTCTATTGCATGTGTCAATGCATCCATTCCCGTTGCAGCAGTCAAACCAGCGGGTTTTGCCAACATCAATTCGGGATCATTTATGGCTACTGATGCAAGGCAGTTGGGATCAACCATTACCATTTTAATCTTTCTTTCTTCATCAGTAATTACATAATTTATGGTTACCTCAGATGCTGTTCCTGCAGTAGTATTAACCGCAATAATTGGAACTGATTTGAAGCTTGATTTCCCGATTCCTTCAAAATCAACTATGTTTCCACCATTTGTTTCCAACAAGCCAATTGCTTTAGCCGCATCTTGAGGGGAACCCCCACCAATTGAGAGGATACCAGTACATTTTTCTTCTTTATACAACTCCAAACCATGATTTACATTAGTCACGGTTGGATTTGGTTTTACATCATCATATAGCACATAATCAACTTTTGCCTCATCAAGTAAGTCAGTAACCTTTGCAACTACTCCAACTGAACGCAATACTTTGTCTGTTACCACCAATAGTTTGGTAATCTTCAGAGCTTTTACTTCTGTTACAATTTCTTTTATGGCACCTGGACCAATCAAATTAATGGCAGGCCAATAAATTCTACGATAATTTTCCATGATTTAATTCTTTATATTTTGTATTCTAAAATGAACAATAATTTATATTCTAAACTGTGGCAAACATTAAAACCTGAATTATTAATGTGATGCCACCACATTTGATACTGTATCATACAAATCACCCTTGGGTTTTGAACCAATGTAAGCATAGTATAATATATATAGATAACTAACGAATGGGATGGTCATGGCAATTGCCATACTATGTGTTTTGTCAGAAATTAATCCCATCAGCGGTGTCCAAATGGCACCCCCAATAATTGCCATGATTATCATAGATGCGCCCAACTTTGTATGAGGGCCTAAACCTTTGATTCCTAAAGCGAATATTGTTGGGAACATCAGCGACATAAAGAAACTAGACAATACCAATGCCCATGCACCAAGAAAACCAGGCATAAGTATGGCCACACTCACCATTGCTAAATTGATAAGGGTATAAATTCCCATCAATTTGTTGGGTGGAAATACACGCATCAAGGCAGTAGCTACGAATCTCCCAACTCCAAAAGCCAATAAGGAAATAAATAAATACAAGCCTGCTTCCTTTTCGGGTTTGTGCATGTAGTCTTTTACATATTGAATCATAAAACTCCAGGTGCCAACTTGAGCACCTACATAAAAGAACTGACCAAGCACCCCTTGTAAGAAGTGAGGGTATTTAAATAAAGCTGAAACTTTGCCATGTGCTCCTTCATGCGTTGTCTTGCTTTCGACAGGGAATTTGATTTTCCATAATAGGATTGCCCACAGAAAGATAATTGTTCCAATAACCAAATAAGGTGGCACGACTCGCAATATTTCACTATGTAAATAAGGTTTGTATGTTCCTGCTTGTTTCATTACTTCTACTTCTGCTGCGGGTAGTTCCTTGCCGGAAAATATAAAGAAAGTGCCAATTAAAACACCCGACATGGCACCTAAAGGATTAAAAGCTTGTGATAAATTGAGCCTTTGTGCAGCAGTTTCAGGGTCGCCCAAAACCGAAATAAATGAGTTTGACCCTGTTTCTAGAAACGCAAGACCTGTTGCAATCACAAAAAGTGCTGTCAAGAAAAATACATAACTACCTAACACGGCAGCAGGCCAAAACAGATAACAACCTGTACCAAAAAGAAGTAATCCGATGATTAACCCTGTTTTATAGTTGTATTTATCCATAATCATGGCAGCAGGCATTGCCAAAAGGAAATAACCGAGATAAAAGGCTGATTGTACCAACCCTGCCTGAAGCCTGTTCAATTCGAAAGACTTCATAAACTGTGGAATGAGGATGTCGTTCAAATTGTTTGGCAATGCCCACAGATAAAATAGGGCTGTTACTAATATAAATGGGATAATTGTTTCTTTACTGACTAATTTATGTTGACTCATTTTATTTATTTTTTTGTTTTACCACTAGGTTCACAAGGAAGAAACAAAGGACGCTAAGTTTAATACTTAATGAAAAATAGACCTAGTATCCCTTGTGTTTACCCTTGTTTACTTTGTGGTAAAAAGGCTTATTTATACAAGGAACCATAATTGGCACAGGCACGGAAATCTGCACCCTCTGATTCCTGACCAAACGCTGACCATGCACTAGGACGGAAAATCTTATTCTCATCCACATTGTGCATACAAACAGGAATACGTAGCATTGAAGCCAACGTAATCAAGTCGGCACCAATATGACCGTAACTGATTGCGCCATGATTTGCACCCCAATTTGCCATTACAGAATAAATATCCTTGAAAGCACCCTTACCTGTTACATTTGGCACAAACCAAGTAGTAGGCCATGTTTCATTGGTACGCTTATTTATTTTTTCGTGTACATCAGCAGGGATATCAACGCTATAACCCTCTGCTAATTGTAAAACTGGTCCTTGCCCCTTTACCAAATTGATTCTTGCCATCGTCATCGGCATTCCTCCTTTAGATAGGTATTCTGAAGAGAATCCTCCACCACGGAAGTATTCTGTTACAGCAGGATACCACGTTGTAGCATCTAAACAAGCTTTCGCCTCATCGGCTGTAATGTCGTAATAGGGTTTCATGGTAGGTTTACCATCCATATTTTGTTGACCTGTGCCATCTAAAGTTGCAGAACCTGAATTAATCAAGTGTAACAACCCATTGGCAGCTTCACCTTCAAGCTTTCTTCCAGCAACCTTTTCCAAAGCATCAGGACTCCAATAAGTTCTAACATCTGCAAATATCTGTGCGGTATTCGTCAATAAATGACCAAATAACATCGTTACACCGTTCAATGCGTCGTTTTCTGTAGCCACCATATATGCCTGACGGATACCATTCCAATCGAAAGATGAATTAAGAATTGCTTCCAAGAAATCACCATTAGGAGAGTGGTCTGTCCAATGACGTTGACCTTGGAAACCGCTGATGATGGCATTATGTCCTTGAGCTTCTTCTCCGAAGCCCAATTCTTTTAAGCGTGGGTTACCAATCATTAAATCTCTTGTGATGATAGTCATTTTCACCACTGTTTCCCAAACCTTATCTTTTTCTGCCCTACTGAATTTATCTGCTTCTTTATTGGTGTCTACACCTTCTTTACAATTGGCTTTTGTCCATGTTAATGCCTTTTCATATTCAATAGGATCGTAGATATTTCTTTCCATCCTACGAGTCAATTCCGACATATCTACATATTCATTTCTCATGCCGAGATAGTCTTGAAAAAAATCTGCATTCACAATTGAACCTGCAATACCCATTGAAACCGCACCAATTGAGAGGTAAGATTTACCACGCATTGTTGCTACAGCCAAGCCTGCTTTTGTGAAACGAAGTATCTTTTCCTTTACATCAGCAGGAATGTTAGGATCGCCAGCTTCTTGCACATCACGACCATAAATACTAAATGCAGGCAATCCTTTTTGTGTATGACCTGCTAAAGCAGCCGCCAAATACACAGCACCTGGGCGCTCTGTCCCATTGTAACCCCAAATGGCTTTGGGCATAAATGGGTCCATATCAATTGTTTCGCTGCCATAACACCAACATGGAGTTACTGTTAGTGAAACGCCTACACCCTCGCGCTGAAACTTTTCAGCCGTCTGTGCTGCCTCCGCCACACCACCTATGCAACTATCTGCAATCACACATTCTAAAGGAGTGCCATCAGCATGACGCAAGTTTTCGGTAATCAATTTTACCACATTCTTCGCCATGTTCATTGTTTGTTCTTCCAGTGACTCCCTTACGCCGCCTAAACGACCATCAATAGTAGGTCTGATACCAACCTTTGGCAACTGACCTTTCAACCTGTTTACAGGCTTGTTCATTTCTAATTCTGTAAGCATAATTCCTAAATTTTAAATGATTATCATAACGATCCTCTTAATATTAGTGATGTTGGAACAGTTGCATTCACAGGGTTCTTATTCAAAATGAACTCGGCAGCCAATTCCCCCATCTTTGCAAAGTCTGTAGAGATTACCGTAATGCCATTTTCAATCACCTCGAACATCGGGGAGTCGTTATAGCAGATGATACCTACATGTTTACCTATATCTAAATTCTTTTTCTTAGCAATTTTAATCAGCGATACTACGTCTAGGTGCTGAACAAGGAAGAATGCCTTACCTTCTTGAACATCTTCTTCCTTTATATGCGTTTCTATACGGCATTTAATTTTAACTTCCTTACAGAACTTAATAAACCATTCCTGCGTTTCGATAGGATGCTGTGACCCTTCATTATCTACATAAATAAATTCATCGTATTTTTTTAGTAACCCTTTTACTTGTTGCAAGCATTGATAGGGTTGTTCGCCAAAGTTTTGAATGACAGAGGAGTATTGCAGTCCTTCGAAATTGCCCCAATCTAACAGTAATAGTTTGTCTTTTTGAATATTTCCCAATACCTCATGCAGGTGTGAACTATTGCAATTCATCACAACATAATTATTGTATTTACCAAGGCTATGCGAGATAACAGTTTCGAAAATGTCCTCATTATAGTTGTGGAAACCTAGGTCAACGGTGTAATGCCCATCCATCTTTTGAATTAAGGCATTATATAATACATCTTTATATGGACTGAAACTGTCGAGAAAAAGGAAAATTTTGTTTAAAGAATTAGCTACGTAATAACCTTTTGCCCTAGTTGAATCGACGATGCCTAACTTTTTCAATTCGGAATAGGCTTTAAAAACGGTATCTCTTGCGATGTTGAGAGAATTGCTCAATTCATTTACAGAAGGCAATACTTCTCCCTCCTCTAGTGTATGATTTCCAATTGCTGCTGTAATAGCATCAATCAGTTGTCTAACTTTTGAAGTTTTTAAATTTTCGTCTAATTTTATTTCTAAGGAACTCATGGGCAAACAATCTTTAATTTAATACCAGTAAAAATCTATACTGTGCTGTACTGTGCTGATACAAATATTCAATAATATTATTTACTCTACCAAATCTTTTTTTAAAATCTAGTTCTAAATAAAAAAGGACTAGAAAGATAAATACTTTCTGGTCCTTTTAATACAAATAAAAAGTAGGTTCAAATTAATACGGTAGCGGATTATAAGCCATTAATTTTTCGGCAACCAATGTTTCCCAAAACTCCTTTGGCACAAACTTTTCTGCCATTCTAATGTTGGATTTAACCTTGTATGGGTTTGTTGTACTTAAAGCAACACTTGTAATACCCGGGATGTGGAAGCCAAAGTAGAAACAAGCTTCACCGGGTGTAATTTCAAATTTATGACAAATATTAAAGAATCGATGTCTCCAATCAAATAGGTTTTTTCCTTCCTCAGTTGTGCCATCAATTAAATGGTAATTATAATGGTCACTGCCAATAAGAAATCCTCCATTGAATACAGCAGAATTAATTACAGAAACATCTTTTTTATTAAGTTCTGTGATAAAATCAATTAATTCTTTTGGGTGACTATGGATAGTGAGGCTGTTGGCAATCATCACCCAATCTAAATCTACATCCTTTGAAATACGTTGGATAACTTTCCATTGTTTGGAACCAACCCCAATAGATTTTACTTTTCCTTGTTCTTTTAGCTCGCTCAAAGCACGGTAAGCATCCAAAATATCCTGATATAATTTCTTTTCTTCTTCTTCGCTGGTAGCTGTAGCCAAATATTCATCGGGATCGTGTACAGATGCCATTTGTGAGGTATAATCACCCAGCAATTCATTACCTTGTTCGAAGCAATCTAATATACCTTGATAGCTTATTCTTTGTACGGCATCGTGTGTAAGATTTTTCCAGACTCCTTTCTCAAAAGTAGGTTCATCTGTAGTAAGCGGCACTTGGTACCAAGCAAGTTTGTTACTTATCAATACCTCGTCGGGCTTCACATTTAGTTCTTTCAGGCATTTGCCCAAAACTTCTAATGCCATTCCTGCCCCATACTTTCCTGCACTATCGAACATAGGGATGCCTTTTGCTTCGAGAATACATTCTTTTACTATCGCAAGTTTCTTTTCGTAGGTTGTTTCATGGTATATATTACCCAAACCACTGGTGCCAAAGATTACCGGAGGTAAACTAATTGTTTTTTTGCTCATTTAATTTGCTAATTAGTTATCAGTATATGATTGTTGTTGAAATTGTTATCTATCGTCTGATTGTTTTTTTTAATTATTTAATACCCTTACAGATTATAAAAACCACTTGCATTTTGATTAAAGAACTGATTCTTTTCTTCTAGCGTAAATGTTGCAAAATAATCTTCTACTATACCAATCATCTGACCATAAGAAGCGGCTACTTCACACACTGGCCAATCGGAACCAAACATCAAACGGTTTATGCCAAAGGATTCTACCACCACATCGAGATAAGGTGTAAAGTTGGAGGGGTGCCACTTTTTAAAATCAGCTTCGGTTACCATCCCACTCACTTTACATAAAACGTTTTCGTGTTCGGACAAAGCAGAAATGCCTTTTGCCCATTCCTCTATCAATCCGGCTTTGATGTATGGTTTTGCAATATGATCTATTACGAATGCCTGATTAGGAAAGCGTTTTACTAATTCTAAAGCTGCTTTAAGGTGTTTGGGGAAGATGAGAATATCATAGGTGAAGTTGTACTCTTTTAAAGCTGCAATGCCCCTAAGGAAACTTGGTTGTAACATGAAAGCAGGATTTTCTCCTTGCAAAATATGTCGGAATCCTTTGATGTGTTTAAACTGAGCATAATTGCCTAACCTTTCTGTTATATCAGTTGCACGAAGGTCTACCCAACCAACCACTCCTTTTATAAAGTCGTATCTGTCTGCAAGACCAAGTAAAAAGTCTGTTTCTATTTCTGTTTGGTCTGCCTGTACAGCAACGGTTCCTATAACGCCATTGGCTTTGATGATGGGTGCTAAATCATCCGGTAAAAAATCTTTACGGATAATTGCCATCTCGTCATCAATCCAACTATGCTTGATGGGGTCGTATTGCCAGAAGTGTTGGTGCGCATCTATGCACCCAATATTTGCTATACTCATCGTATTGTGTTTGTGTTATTAATCGTTCAAACCAAATATCTGGTTCATGAGCATCCATTTCTCTCCATTCTTTGCAAAGGGCATAGATTGCTGAAACTTCCACATCAATTGTTCCCATTCCTGAACTTTTTCATTGGCGGCATCCATTGCAGCTTTTCTTTCGAAGCTAAAGGTGTCATCTACTTCCATTATCATAAACATACGGTTGCCCACACGGAAAATTTCCATGTTTGTAATGCCTGCATCCCAGATACTTTTCTTTATTTCTGGCCAGGCATTCTCTGGTTTATGCCAGTTTTCGTATTCTGCAATTAGTTCTTCATTATCTACCAAGTCTACTGCCAAGCAATACTTTTTCATATTTTAATTTATTAATTAGTTAACAACATTTTTTACTTTATATCCCTTTAAACCAAACAACATAATCACAATGAATGAGACCATCGGCACCAGAAAACTTAGTTGAATATTGCCTGTTGCATCGCTTATATATGCAAATACAGGTGGCAATAACGCACCCCCTACAATAGACATAATAATTAAGCTACTTCCAAATTTTGTATCTCCATCGAGGTCTTTAATTCCTAAAGAAAAGATTGTTGGAAACATAATAGACATAAAGAATGCTATGCCAATAAGTGCATATACAGGCGTTGTGCCATGTGTTGTGATTGCAACTATGCACAAGGTAATATTTATGGCCGCATAAATAGCTAAAAGCGTATTTGGTAAAACAAACTTCATTAAGAATGTACCTACAAAACGACCAATCATAAAGGCAAGCCCGGCAGCAGACAAATAGTAAGAGAAGTAGTCTGATTGGCTAGCATCGCTTATTAAGTGTAAAGATCTGAACAGGCTTTCAATGGTTAATATCAAGCCATCTTTGGGCGTACCAATTGGAATTGTCTTAGATGCAAAAAGCATAAAGAAGCTAAACACACAAACTTGTGCCCCTACATAAAAGAATTGAGAAGCTACTCCCCAGCTAAGATGTACGTGTTTGAGTGCATGGAATATACTTTTGCTACTGGCCTTGTCTTCCCCATCTTTTATCTCGGGTAATTTGGTTAAATAGAATGCCAATGCAATTACTAACAAGATACTTCCTAGTATCAAATAGGGGAGTTTGACAGTAGATGCTTCCGATGCTAAGGTTATTTTTCTTACAGCCTCGGTCATCGTATTTAATTCCTGATCGGTTGCTCCTTTCGTTAAGATCAATTTGGCTCCAATGATTGGTGCTAAGGTTGCAGCAAGTCCGTTAAATGATTGCGCGAAATTTAATCTTTGACTCGATGTTTTTGGGTCACCTAACAAAGAGGCATACGGATTTGCAGCGGTTTCTAAGATCGTTAACCCACAAGCGATGATGAACAAAGCACCTAAAAAGAAGATGTACATTTGTGTGTTAGCAGCTGGAATAAACAAAAATGACCCTAAAGCAAACAATAACAACCCTGTAATGATACCTGTTTTATATCCATACTTCTTCATGATGAATCCTGCGGGCAATGCCATTGCAAAATAGGCTATGAATACAGCAGAATCTACCAAAGAGGCTTGAACGGTTGTTAAAGTGAAGGATCTTTTAAGGTGAGGAATCAGGATAGGATCTAAGTTGTGGGCAAATCCCCATAAAAAGAACAAAGAAGTAATAAGGATAAACGGAAACAGATAATTACCTTTATCTGTAGGTTCAGTAGTCGACATTTGAGAAGCATTCTGCGGCAGCGCCATCGTTTTTTAGTTTAATGTTAGTAAAAAAATACCGTTTTTAGCAATTTGGCGGCTAAAATAAGGATAAAATGTATAATCTAGTTGATTTTGCATTAAAAGTAAATCCTTTTGATTTCGATCTTCTTCTCAATAAGACAAAGGACGATGTCTAATTAAAAAAGTTTATTTTTATACGTTACATTTTACACCAATCTATTACTTATCTAATAGCTTATTTTGCCTAATTATTCGTAATACTTTTTACACTCATTTAATGAACAGTGCAGGAAAATACCTTTTGATTAGTTGCTTACTTGTGATTGTTTTGCAGGTATCTGCACAAACCTACCAAGAAGGTAATGTTTACTATGACAAAAACAAATGGGTAGAATTTATTCCGGGCAATATGCCGTTGGTGATAAGTGTGCCGCACGGTGGTCTGATAAATCTGGACAGTGTGCCAGATAGAACTTGCCCCGATGCGGTAACCGTTATAGATTCTCATACCCAAGACCTGGCAAAAGCTATTGACTCGGTTTTTAGGCGCGACTATCACTTTCATCCCTCCATTGTTTTTTGTAATCTGAGACGATTGAAGGTGGATATGAACCGAGAAATAGAGTTAGGTACTTGTGGTTACGACCCCATGCGTGTTCCTTGGATACAATGGCATAATTGGGTAGATACTGCGTTGGCAATGGCGGTAAAGCAATATGGACAATCGGTATATATTGACCTGCATGCACAAGGACACCCCGAACAAAGGTTGGAATTAGGCTATTTATTAACCCCAAAAGAACTAGAGGAATCTTTTAAAGGAGAAAATGACACCTTGTATACGTCTAAGGCTTCTATCAAAAACCTGATAGCCTACCATAAGGGCAAGTTAACACTTAAAGAACTGCTTACAGGTCCTGCTGCTTTTGGTACGTGGATGGTAGAATCGGGTTTTCCATCCGTTCCTAGTAAGCAAGACCCTTTTGCCTATGCCAATCAAAAATACTTTAACGGAGGGTACAACACTGCCCGCTATGCCCGCTATCCCAACGTATTTGGCTGGCAGATAGAAACAAATTATAAGGGTGTGAGAGATACCCCCGACGCCTACTACCGCTTTGCGGAGGCTTTCGTAAAAAACATTATGCGCTACATAGCAACTTATACAACAATAGATGTTAAAAAAATGGGCAAGTAACACTTGCCCGATCTTGGTATTTTTTCTTCAACATGTAACGGCGCAGCTCTTTTTAGGGCAGCGCCTTTTGTTTGTACAATTCATTTTTTGAAGGCACTGTTGCCTGCATAAGTAGCTGCATTATAAATGAAATAAATACAAGTACTACTATATTTTTTTACTCGATTATTTTCATTGATTGTGGGTAATTTATAATTATTAGATTAACGTGAGTTTGATATAAATAAGATGTCAAAGCTTACAAATAGAGTTGTACTCCATGCTCCTTTTCCATTCGAAACTGTGAAGCAATTGAGTATTCGATAATCCTCGTGAGGAAAGGCACCTGTTATTACTAACGTGCCACATTCCTCGTGAGGAAATGCACCTGTTATTACTAAC
>CAISCV010000147.1 GCA_903883945.1 uncultured Chitinophagaceae bacterium
AATGAGTTACAGGTAAAAAGTTATAAGTTTTTATGTAGAAAAGTCCCAAATGGTTTATACTGTTTGGGACTTTTTATTTGTGATAAGCCGTAGCAGGGTCTTCTTTTATATAAAATGAATTGAACCTTACCGCTTCATCCTTTAGATAACTTACATTATTAAGGCTACGATAGATGCCCCATTTAGGGCGTATAAAAGAATTACTTTCCCTAAATGTCTTAATGTTATCAGAACTATACGATAATAACGCTCGTTCCTTACCTATCTTTTTAATTACAATTGAATAACTGCCTTTTGCGCCTACTGTAATCTTCTCCGTAGCCTCTACCCAAGTACCTAGAAAAGAGCCAAGAGAAACTTCCTGTAAAATAGATGTTGGCGCATTTTTTTCTGCCCTGTAGATGAGTTGTAAGGTGTTGAACCCGTTTTTGCCATAGCGTGGCGACAACGTAAAGAGTGGATCGCCGTCATCGCCACCCACACATTTAATCTGGTGAATATGCGTAAAGGTTGGTGAAGGTTGAAAGTCGGGCGGCAACCTAAACTTCCATTTGTACGTAATGGTTTCACTGGGGGTGCCTTTCAGACTATCCGGAGAAGGCTCGTAGGTCTTTATCTCTACCCGTTGTCTATCAAGATTCTCGCAGCGGTCATTGTCTATGGCAGCGTGTATCATAAACTCAAATACCCAATGCTTCAGGGTTTCGTCCCACACTTCTTTGATGTGCCTACCAAATTGGGGGTGGTTGGTGCATTGATCAGGGGTTTCTTCAGCGTGAGCTCCCGGTGCCAATGCACTATCTATTAATTCATAAGTATGTCCTTTTCCATTGGCTTCAAGAAGTGTTTGAGCGGAGGAAAATGCAGGATAAACCAGTATCGAAGTAAGTAAAAGGGTAAGTAATTTCATATTGTTAAGTTGTTATCAAAAATAGATTATTTCCGATAATATCCTCTCATACTCTCTCTCAATAAGTATAATTCACAAGTAGTAAGAGTATAAAATAATTTATGTAAACATATTATTGAGACACTAATTGGTATAGGATGCATAGCAGATCAAGCCAATTGATTACATAATTTAGGTTAATTGATAAGCTCGCCAAGCCAATCGATCCTATTGGATAAGCCAATTGATTATGTTAGGTGGGTTAATTGATTGACTTATAAAGCCAATTGATCCTATTGGGTAAGACCATTGATTGTGTTAGGTGGGTTAATTGATTGACTTATAAAGCCAATCGATCCTATTGGATAAGACAATTGATTATGTTAGGTGGGTTAATTGATTGACTTATAAAGCCAATTGATTATGTCAGGTAGGTTAATTGATTAGCAGATCAAGCTGTACAAAGAACTTGTCGAACTATCCTTTTATCAGAATTAGCTATACTAAACTTCAAAGTATTCAATCCTACCCAAACACTCCCCCTTTCTCTATTACAAAAAGTGTTCTATCAGTACAAGAACAAAACACTGTGATTATGATTAAAATAGTAAGATACTTACTGGTTATAGCCTATATATTAACTGAAATAAATAATGCTGCTGCACAAGAGAAAAGTGTTCTATCCCTAAAAGGATTGCATGAAAGCGTGGAAGTATTAAGAGATGAATGGGGCATTAACCACATCTATGCAAAAAATCAGCACGACCTGTTCTTTACGCAAGGGTATCTGGCAGCAAAAGACAGGTTGTTTCAATTTGAAATATGGCGCAGGCAAGCGACTGGTACCGTTGCTGAACTACTGGGTGTGCGCGAATTGAAACGTGATATGGGTAGTCGCCTTTTTAAGTATCGGGGAGATATGAATACCGAATTGCAGCATTATCATCCACAAGGAACAGAAATTATTGAGGCATATGTAGCTGGAGTTAATACCTATATAGACCAAGTAAATGCAACACCCGAACAACTGCCTGTTGAATTTAAGATGTTACATACAAAACCAGGCAAATGGACGAGTGAAGTAGTTGTGTCTCGTCACCAAGGTTTACTAGGAAACATTGCAGACGAACTAAATACTGGCAGGGCAGTAGCAATGGTGGGTGCAGATAAAGTAAAAGAACTACGTTGGTTTCATCCCAAAGAACCAAACATTACATTGGACAGTACTATTAATGGCAAGCTTTTAATGAAAGATATCATTGCGCCATATAATGATTGCCATACTGATATTGTTTTTAAAGCAAGTGATATTGACCAGCATGTAGTGACACAAACATTTGGGCTAGAACTATTAAACCACAATAAAACCTTTGATGACTCTGTGATAGGTGGCCTGGAAGCCGAAGGGAGTAACAACTGGATTGTAAGTGGAAAGCGCACAGCTAGTGGTCATACGATGCTGGCGAATGACCCTCATAGAAAGATTTCATTGCCGTCCCTTAGATACATGGTTCACCTGGTGGCACCGGGCTGGAATGTGATTGGTGGTGGCGAGCCTGTGATACCGGGTGTATCTATCGGTCATAATGAATATGGTGCATGGGGACTAACCATTTTTGCTACCGATGGCGAAGATTTGTTTGTGTATGATATTGACCCTGCTCATCCAGACAAGTATAAATACAAAGATCATTGGGAAACCATGACGCAGATAAAGGAGCAGATTCCTATTAAAGGGCAACGAGATACCACCATAACTTTATATTATACCCTACATGGCCCGGTTAGCTTTATAGATACCCCCAACCATAAGGCATATGCTATTAAATGCGCCTGGCTAGAACCTGGATGCGCCCCATATATGGCTTCGCTTAGAATAGACCAGGCGAAGGATTGGGAGACATTTAGAAAGGGTTGTACCTATAGTAATATACCGGGAGAAAATATGGTGTGGGCCGATTGTAAAGGGAACATTGGCTGGCAAGCCGTAGGTATTGCGCCTATACGCAAAAACTTTAGTGGGATGGTTCCTGTGCCGGGTGATGGCCGTTATGATTGGGATGGATACTTACCGATAGATCAGTTGCCACACGTGTATAATCCTTTAAAAGGATATTTTACAACTGCTAATCAGAACCTGACGCCTGATTCGTACAATCACTTTGAAGCCATCGGCTATACCTGGGCTGACCCTTACCGTGCAGACAGAATTAATGAAGTATTAGAAAGCACCAATAAACTGAACATTCCACAGATAGCCGCTTTACAAACAGACTATTTATCTATTCCTGCCAGAACATTAGTGCCTTATCTGAAAAACATAACTTTTAGTGATAGCCTTACTGGTTTAGCGAAGACAAAAATACTTGACTGGAACTATACCTTAGATAAAAACAGTGTTGCTGCGGGTATTTATGCAGCTTGGGAAAAGCAGTTGTTTATGGCTGCCAAAAATGATTTTGTACCCAATAACGCTAAGCCTTACCTGAACTTACAGATGAAAAGTATTGTAAAATGGGTGGAATATCCTTCGCTGGTGTTTGGCAATGACTCAATAAGTCAGCGGGATCTGTTTATTAAAAAGAGTTTTGAACAAGCTGTGGCTGCACTCAAAACAAAGCTAGGCGCACAGACGGAGCAATGGCAATATGGACAAGAGAAGTATAAACATGTGCAAATAGAACACCCGCTATCCAATGCCCTCTCTGATACATGGAAGAAGAAACTGAATACGCCTTTGTTGCCAAGAGGAGGTAATGCCTTCACCCCAGGAGTAACAGGTGCAACGGATAACCAGGTGGTGGGTGCGAGCTTTCGGTTTATTACGGATGTGGGTGATTGGGATAAAGCCTTACTGATAAATACACCGGGGCAATCTGGTAATCCATCTAGCAGGTTCTATAACAATCTGTTTCCATTGTGGGCGAAGGATCAGTATTTTCCTGCGTATTATTCTTTAGGAAAGATAAAAGAGCATACGGTTGAGGAGTTGGTGTTGACGCCGAGGAAGTAGGAAGTATTAGGCGGCATTTAATTTAGCAAAAGGAAAAATATATGAATTATCGGAACCTGTTGACAAATGGAAAGAGAGGCTCATTTTAGGATTTTTTGCCTCAAAGCCGGCAGGCTTCGTCCTTACAACGCCACTACGTTCTCACTTTTGATAAAAATAACCTACGGATTTTTATCAATTTCAGCTGCGCTGAAACCAGAGAGCCCTAAGGTGGCTTATGTAAGGACTGGTGGAAAAGCGAGTATGAGTTGTTATTAAGCCTTTGAAAATTTAAATGAGGTTCGTTGTTGATGATGATTACTTAATGCAAACCAATGGCAGTAACTATTACATTTGCGACAAACAAGCAATTATGAAACGTGTATTATATGTATTAATGGGAATATTGTTGTTGCAAGCAGCCAATGCACAGACTAAACCTGTAGTTGATTCCAAAGTAAATACTACCGTAAAACGCCCTAAACTAGTAGTAGGGATAGTGGTAGACCAGATGCGTTGGGACTTCCTTTACCGTTATTATAATCGATACAGCAGTAATGGATTTAAGCGTTTGCTGGGCGAAGGATTCAGTTGTGAAAATACATTTATCCCTTACACGCCTACTGTAACCGCTGCGGGTCATACCTGCATTTACACTGGTTCGGTGCCTGCCATACACGGTATTGTAGGTAATGACTGGTATGATAAACTGGCGCAGAAGAAAACCTATTGCAGTGAAGACAATAGCGTAACCACTGTTGGAAATGAGGGCAATAGTGGCAAACAAAGTCCGAAGAATTTGTTGGTGACCACCATTGGTGATGAGATAAGACTGTCAACCAACTTTAGAAGTAAAGTAATTGGTGTGGCTTTAAAAGACAGGGGCTCGATATTGCCCGCAGGACATAGTGCCAATGCGGCTTATTGGTACGATGTTACTACTGGTAACTGGATAACAAGTACGTATTACAGAGCGGAATTGCCAAAGTGGTTAATCAATTACAACACCAACAAATCTGTAGATAAATTCTACGATAAGGGATGGAATACCCTCTACCCAATTGAAACTTACACACAAAGTACAACAGATGAGAAGGACTATGAAAACAAGCCTTTTGGTGCAGAGCAAACTAAATTCCCTTATAGTCTTTCGAAGTTCGAAGGCAAAAACTACCAGCCAATAGCAATTACTCCTTATGGCAACTCTATGACCCTGGAAGTAGCAGAAGCAGCTTTGGACAATGAACACCTAGGTAAAGGCAGCGAAACAGATATGCTTTGTGTAAGCTTATCGAGTACTGATTATGTGGGGCATAACTTTGGCCCAAACTCAATTGAAACAGAAGATACCTATCTGAGACTAGATAAAGACCTAGCGGCCTTCTTTAATTATCTGGATGAAAAGGTAGGAAAGGGACAGTATACTCTCTTCCTTTCAGCCGACCACGGTGTAGCACATGTACCTGGTTTTATGAAAGAGAATAAGTTGCCAGGCGGACTATTTAGTGAAGCAGAACTTGTAAAGAGCCTCAATACTAAAATTAATGATACTTATGGATTAGATAAGGTAGTAACAGGAATTATGAACTATCAGATTCACCTAAACCATGCATTAATAGATTCTGCCAATGCTGATGAAAAGGCAATTAACAATACCATTGTTAGGCTAACAGAACAGAATGAAGCAGTGTCCCGTGTGTTTCCGTTAAAGGATATAGCCATCACCGCTTTGAATGCAAAGGAAAAAGATATGCTGACTAATGGCTACTACCCTACCCGTAGCGGCGACATACAGATAGTACTAAAACCGGGTTATATAGAGGCCTATGGAAGTGGTAAATCGGGAACTACACACGGATTATGGGCTCCCTATGATGCACATATTCCATGTGTGTTTTATGGATGGGGTATTAAGCAAGGGCATACCAACCGCGAAACTTACATGACAGATA
The DNA here is from genome assembly GCA_903883945.1 of uncultured Chitinophagaceae bacterium. Lineage (GTDB taxonomy): Bacteria > Bacteroidota > Bacteroidia > Chitinophagales > Chitinophagaceae > Parasediminibacterium. The sequence goes on from CAISCV010000147.1 coordinate 5,834, forward strand.
TTGCTGCCACCATCACCGCCTTGTTACACGTACAAATGCCTAGCGGCTGTGTAGGAAAAGTAGTGGAAGAAGCGTTGAAATAGTAGTTACAAGATACAGGTTACAAGATACAGGTAATAGAAACCAGCAACTTGTAACCTGAAACTTCCATTAACTATGCTACTGCTACACTCACATCTATATCTAGATTGTTCATCAGGAAGTCGGCTAAGTCATCGTTCATTACAAAGCCTTTATCGCTGGTATGAAGACTTACTTTCATGTTCGCTTCAGCATCATAAACATTTAATTTTAGCACAGACTTACCCGGGTTTTGTTTCATATTCCTAGTAAGGAAATCTACAAAATCCCTATTGATGGCGGTGGGGGCAACACTTATCTCCACGTTTTTTGTAAGGTTAGGTTTTACAGTTTCCAGCAAACTCATACTAGAAACCTTAAATTCATAAGCAGCCCCCTCTTTCCATGGTGCTTTGAATATGCCTATTATAAAAAGGCTTTTCCCAACTTCTAAATAATGTTTAAATCGCACATAATCTTCTCCAAAAAGGGCAAGTTCTGTCTTACCGCTATAATCTTCTAAAGACAGAATGCCGAAATCCCTATTTGTCTTAGTTTTTCGGTGTTGTGCTTGCGTAACTAAGCCAGCAATCTTAAAGTTCTTGCCCACATTGGCTTGAGACAAAGTGATACTTTCTTTAATTTCATTGAAGTCACTGAGTATCATTATGCCATAATGCTTTAACTCAAACCTATAATGATCTAGCGGATGTCCACTCATAAACATTCCTGTCACCTCTTTTTCATGGTCTAGTTGCTCGGTCAACGTCCACTCTGGACAGGGAGCAATCTTTGGCACAGGGACATCCATTGCTGAGGGCAGTTCTCCAAACAAGCTATTCCCAGTATTTACTTCCGTAGAAAGTTTCGTTTGCCCGTAGTTGATAATCTTTTCCAACCCTGATGCCTTATCTCCTTCTGCAGTATAGAAATATTGTGCCCGATGCAGTTCGGGAAAACAATCAAATGCCCCACTCTGAGCAAAGGTTTCTAATGACTTCTTATTTACATTCTTACTTACTATTCGCTCACTAAAATCGAATATATCTTTGTATGGTCCGTTCTTTTTTCGCTCTGTAATTACATTCTCTACTGCATTGTCGCCTGCCCCTTTCAATCCACCTAAGCCAAAGCGTATCTGTCCTTTACTATTTACGGCAAAGCCTTTCAAAGATTCGTTTACGTCGGGGCCTAATACTTTAATACCCATACGCTTACATTCTTCCATAAAGAAAGTTATCTTTTCAATACTACCTGCATGGTTTAGTACCGCTGCCATATACTCACTAGGATAATGTGCTTTCAGATACCCAGTCTGGTAAGCCACAAAGGCATAGCAGGTACTGTGCGATTTGTTGAAGGCATATTGTGCAAATGCTTCCCAGTCAGTCCAAATCTTTTCTAGTTTATCATTAGGGTGTCCTTTTGCAGTTGCCCCATCCATAAACTGTTTCTTCATTTTATCTAACACAGAAAGCTGCTTTTTACCCATCGCTTTCCTGAGTACATCCGCATCGCCTTTGGAGAAACCTGCTAACTTTTGAGAAAGCAGCATCACCTGTTCCTGATAGACCGTAATGCCATAGGTTTCCTCCAGGTATTCTGCCATGTCATCCACGTCATAAGTTATCTCTTCCTTGCCATGTTTACGCAAGATGAACTTAGGGATATAGGCAATTGGCCCCGGACGATAAAGGGCATTCATCGCAATCAGATCCGCAAACTTATCAGGCTTCAATTCACGCAGATACTTCTGCATTCCCACACTTTCAAACTGGAAGGTAGCATTGGTCTCCCCCTTCTGGTATAGTTGAAAAGTAAGTTCATCATCCAATGGGATATCATCAATCACGATATCATCGCCATGATTCTGCTTAATCAGTTCTAAGGCAGTTTTGAGGATAGACAATGTCTTCAATCCCAAGAAGTCCATCTTGATAACTCCTGCATCTTCAATGGAGTTACCTTCTATCTGCGTTAGCCACAACTCCGATTCCTTAGAGGTCGCTACCGGAATCAACTCTGTTAAATCCCTTGGGGCAATGATAATTCCTGCTGCGTGAATACCTGTATTTCGTACACTTCCTTCCAATCTCTCGGCCTCATGTAAAACCTGCGAGCGAATATCTGTTCCCTTATAAATTTCTCTTAGTTGTCTAATATTATCTAAGTCCTCAGGTTGTAAACCCTCCTTCTCTTCCAAGCTTTTCTCTCCGTCTTTCTTGGTTAATGGGGCTTGTAATACCCTTCCTAAATCAGTACCAGGTTTGTCGGGAACCATTTTCGTTAAGGCACGACTCTCTGCCAATGGCAGATCCATCACACGCGCCACATCGGCAATACTACTTTTGGCAGCCATTGTACCATAGGTAATAATCTGAGCCACCTGCGACTTGCCGTACTTCTGTACCACATAGTCCATTACCTTTTGCCTACCTTCATCATCGAAATCGGTATCAATATCGGGCATCGACTTACGGTCTGGATTCAAGAAACGCTCAAATAGCAGGTTGTATTTAATAGGGTCGATGTTGGTGATTCCTGTACAATACGCTACCACACTACCCGCCGCAGAACCACGACCCGGCCCAATGAATACGCCCATATCCCTACCTGCTTTGATGAAGTCACTTACAATGAGAAAGTAACCCGCAAACCCCATGATACGAATGGTGTTCAACTCAAAATCTATCCTTGTTTGTGCTTCCTCGCTGATGTCTATATAACGTTCCTTGGCACCTTCATAAGTAAGGTGTTTCAGGTATTCCCACTGGTTGAGGGTATCATCTGCATGTACCTTAAAGGACTGAGGTATTGGGAAATTAGGCAGTAGAATATCCTTCTTCAGGTTCAATACTTCTATCTTATCCACTATCTGGTTGGTGTTATCAATACTCTCTGGAATATCGTGAAAGAGCTTCTGCATCTCCTCTGGCGACTTGAAATAGAACTGATCATTCGGAAATTTAAACCGACGGTTCTTAATCATGATGTCGTCATTAGAGAAGTCATCGAAGCCTGGGGTAGACTGCTTTTCACCTGTATTGATACACAATAAAATATCGTGGGCATTATAATCGTCCTGATTGGTGTAGTGACTATCATTGGTAGCAATCACAGGTACATTGTGCTTCTTTGCAAACTTTAACAATGTTTGGTTGATGATTTCCTGCTCAGGTATCTGGTGACGTTGCACCTCAATATAATAGTCCTCACCAAACAGATTCAACCACCATTTAAACTCTTTTTCTGCTTCTTCTTCCCCTTTTTTTAATATTGTCTGTGGCACATACGCTCCGATACAGCAGGTGGTTGCAATCAATCCTTCATGGTATTTTTCAATCAATTCCTTATCAATACGTGGATATTTACTGTACATCCCCTCAATAAAACCAAGAGAAGTAAGCTTTATCAAATTTTGATATCCCTGGTTATTCTTTGCCAATAATACCTGGTGAAAGCGATGGTCTTTCTTGTCCTTAGTAAAAATCTTTGCATGTCTATCTTCCACCACATAAAACTCACAACCCACAATTGGTTTCACAGTGGGCTCTATAATATCCTTGCCATCAGCATTCTTACCCACTACTTTCGTGTTTTTCCATGCCTGCGCCACAAACTCGAAAGCGCCAAACATATTACCATGATCAGTTATAGCGATAGCGGGCATATTGTACTTAGCCGCCTTCTTATAAAGATCACCAATATTAGCCGCCCCATCCAATAAAGAGTACTGCGTATGAACGTGAAGGTGAGAAAATTGACACATGTTTTTTTTAAATTTGTCATAAGTTGTAAGTATTAAGTCATAAGTAAGCAAGAAAAGACTTACTACTTATGACTTAATACTTATGACTGCTCGTTGAGCGTTCAAATATCCAACAAAGGAATGTGATAATGGGTAGGCTTTTATCCACATCAGTAATAAATAAACCAAATATTTAGTTATAAAGTAACTATTAGAAATGTTGTTGAAGAGGGTATTCTAATTAAACAAAAAAGGCTCATGAAGATATTCATGAGCCTACAAAATAATATTCATCTATTATTATTTGCCATCGCCTTCGTGCTCGGCAATGATCTCTTTCATAAAGGCAATTACTTTAGACGAAAACTCTTTACGCTTGATAGCATACTCAATAGTGGTTTTAATAAAGTCGAGCTTGTTACCTATATCATATCTTTTCCCTTCAAAAGTTTGAGAATAAATAGATTCTCTTTTCAAGAGTTCAATCAATGCATCCGTAAGTTGTAGTTCGTTACCTTTTCCTTTCGGTGTCTTCTCCAAAGCTTTATAAATACCAGGGGTAAGGATATACCTGCCTGCAATAGCAAGATTTGAAGGCGCAGTTTCAATACTTGGCTTTTCTATGAGTTGGTTTAACCGCATTAACTTTTCAGATAATACATCGCCTCCAACAATACCATACCTTGAGACCTTATCTTTTGGGACTGTTTCAACGGCAATAACAGTACTTTGGTATTGCTCATAGATATCCATCAACTGTTGGGTAACCGGAATAACAGAATCGATAATGGTATCTCCAAGCAAGACAGCAAAAGGCTCATTACCCGTATGCTGACGTGCATAATAAATGGCATCTCCGAGACCATTTATTTCTTTCTGACGAATAAAATGGATGTTAGCAAGATTGGTTAGGTTTCTGATTTCGTCATACATCATATCTTCCTTTCCTTTGATACGCTCTTCCAATTCGAAGTTTCGATCAAAATGGTCTTCAATCGCGCGTTTACCCCTGCCAGATATAATAAGAATATCTTCTATGCCAGAGTCAACCGCTTCCTGTACTACATATTGAATAGTTGGCGTATCAATGATTGGCAACATCTCCTTGGGTGATGCCTTTGTAGCCGGAAGAAACCTAGTACCCAATCCCGCTGCGGGAATAACTGCTTTTTTTACCATAACATTTTTCTTATATTACATACGGCTTGATGACTCTTGCCTGTATGTTTCGGAGTGAATAAACTAATTTCTGCAACATCTCATTGTCTTTGTAGATGCCAATGATGGCACCACCTGAGCCAGTGAAAGAGGCTGATGCACCACAAGCCCTAGCCGTCTCCACCATTTCATTGTTACTATCAGAGATGTGCATGATTTTTCTTCTATTATTGAAGTTCTCATTAATAAGGAAGCCCAACGTATCAAAGTCGCTATTTAATATGGCTTCTTTTCCTTTTTCAGCAAGTCCTGCTATCTCTTTTAATGTATTTACTACCTGTTCATCCCCTTTTTCATACTTTGTCTTGATGTCGTTCAGTACTTTACCTGACACTTTACTGAGATTTGTTTTGTAGGCAATATAAAACTGGGGAAGCTTTTCTGTTGGTAATCGTTCATATTTGCCATATCCATATTTTCCGAGTTGTTCTTTATTAAAGTCCATGTAAACACATCCTTCATAGCTCTGAATTACCCTGTCTTGCAATCCTGCCGTAATGCCTAATTCCTTCACTTCAGCCTCCAGAGCGATAGTAGGCAACTGCTCTAATGGAATTTCTACCCCGTAAAACTGCATTAATGCCCTTAAAGTTGCAATGACGATTGCGCTAGAACCTGCAAGCCCCACCTGACGTGGAATGTTTGAATTGTATTGGATAGTGAAGTTTTTGCTGGCAAGCTTGATGCTATTTTCATCACAGTAATCACAGAATTTCTTAATAGCCGCTTTGATAATGGGTATGCCTCCATTGTATCCGGTTAAGCTAACCGTTTCCTTTAAATCATAGATGTTTTGAAAATGACTGGAGTCTGACTCCTGCGGTTCAATGTACAATTTTGGAGACTGGTAGATTAATATTTTAGCAGCAAAGTTTTTCACTATCAAACTGATTGTTTTTCCATTGTAGCCATCCGAGGGGTTTCCTACTAAGCCTGCTCGGGCATAAGCAATACTATCTATCATATTGCAAACATATATATTTATGGTATTATTACCTCCTTCTGATTAGTGTTTTGATTTAATTCTTTTTAGCTTAGTTTAATGAACCACTTGGTTTTTATCCTAAAATGCATAGAAAGGCATTTTTAATGGTGGGGGAAGAATAATTTAAATGAAGATCTTATAATGAAACAATAGGACAAAAATTAATAGTGGTGCCTTAAAGTAGCATAGAAACATGATAATACACTGACATTAAACAACGTTTTTAATCCTGTAAGATAAAATAGAATTTATAATAAACGTGGGTAGTAAATAGGATGGGTTTGACAAAAATAGCAAGATGTAGAAAATAAAAAAGCCACCACTAGCAGTGATGGCTTTAACCAAAATATAATTAAGATTACTTTTCGTCCAAGAAATCTTTAATCTTGTCTTTGTGTATTATTGCCTCTTTAAAGGTGTATGCACCTGTCTTAGGGCTACGTACTGCCTTGATTACTTTTGTCCAGTTCTTAGCTTCAGCGGCTGCCTTCTGGTCTTTTGTCTTAATCGCTGTTTTTGCTGCTTTTGCCATTGTTATTTAATTTCTTTATGAACAGTTACTTTTTTCAAAATTGGGTTAAACTTCTTCAACTCCAGACGTTCTGGATTATTCTTTTTGTTTTTCTTAGTTATATAGCGGCTAGTACCAGGCAAGCCACTTGTTTTGTGCTCGGTACATTCTAAAATAACTTGAACTCTATTACCTTTCTTTGCCATTACTATTGATAGTTTGCAGTGTTATAATTATATTTTATCTCCTTTAGCTCTTAGTTCTTTAACAACTGAGGCTAAGCCATTTTTGTTAATAGTACGTATAGCTTCGGATGAAACTTTTAACGTAACCCAACGATCTTCCTCAGCGAAGAAGAAACGCTTAGTTTGTAAATTTGGCAAAAACCTACGTTTGGTTTTAATGTTTGAGTGAGAAACACTATTACCAGTGATTGGCCTCTTACCTGTTACCTGACATACTCTAGACATTTTTCAAAATTTTTCGGACGGCAAAAGTAGGGGTTCGTACTTAATAAGCAATGAATTATTTAAGTTTTTTATCACTTTTTTTTATTTAGATGTAAATAAACACTACCCAAACCAATTTTTATACAAATTATCATTGAAAGACTCCTTTCATCGGCTCTCTATATACATCCAACGAAAGATGGAAAAGTTGAATGATGAGTAGTGTATCTTTAATAAAATAGCCTAAAAATACTTCCACAAACCTATTAATACCCAATTAAAGTGTACACACATCGATTTAATGTCTCTAGCTTTTAATCAAAAAGTTGTAGATTCAGACTTAAAAGCATTGATTTGTTACACAAAGTGCCAGATAATGGTAACCAAATTCCTTAGTTTGTTTAAGAAAATAAGCGCTTTTTTGATGTTTACAATCAATATCTATTAAAAAAGGCGCAATATCGCATTAAAGTTGTCTAACATTGAATCAAAGTGTATACACTTTGATTCAATGTTTGGTGATATTTTCTTGAAATGCTTAGGTTTTACACCCAAACCCCTTTCATACAAATCACTTCCTCACTACTTTCTTTCAATCTTTCTTGAAACATTATCGTTTGTAATTGTTTAATTGTTGTTCTTTTGCTAATCAATTGATAACTTGAAAAATATGTTTATGAAATCAGTTTTAATGGGATTATCCCTTCTAACAGCATCTTTTACTTTTGCTCAACAACATGAATTGGTAAAGCTATGGGAAACAGATACCCTGCTAAAAACGCCTGAGAGTGCTTTACCCTATCAGAAAGGAGGATGCATATTCGTATCTAATATAGATGGTAAGCCTGCTGAAAAAGATGGTAAAGGATCTGTTGGTAAGGTAGGATATGATGGAAAGATAATAGTAACTGACTGGGTTAGTGGATTGAATGCACCCAAAGGGATGGGGATTTACAAAAACAACTTATATGTTGCTGATCTTTCTGAAGTGGTAGTAATTGACATAAAGAAAGGGGTAATTGTTAACCGAATTTCTGTAGAGGGGGCAACGTTTTTAAATGATATTGCGGTAGATTATAAGGGGGCTGTATATGTGAGTGATACGAGGAAATTTACGGTGCATAAGATTGAGAACGGTGTAGCCGCCCTTTTCTTAGACAAACTAAAGGCGCCCAACGGTTTGTATTGCGATAAGGATACCTTGTATGTTCTAGACAAAGGTAGTTTGTTGAAGGTGGATAAGAATAAGCAAATAACTACTGTTGCCGAAGGGATGGATCCTAGTACGGATGGGTTGGAAAAGGTTGTTGATGGTGAGTTTCTGGTAACATGTTGGGCTGGAATAGGCTATTACGTTAAAGCAGATGGAAGCAAGCAAATATTGTTTGATAACAGAAGTAAAAGGATAAATAGTGCAGACATTGGTTTCGATATGAAAACACGAATTGTATATGTACCAACTTTTTACGGTAATAAGATTGTGGCATATCAGTTGAAGTAAATAGGAGAGGGGATAGGAAATTGGCAATAGGGGATAGTTGATGGGCAATAGGCAAGAGGCGATAAGCAATAAGTGGCAGGGGATAGGCAATAGATAAGAGGGGATAGGAAATAATAGAATTGAGTAGGTTGATCGTAATAGGATATTTGTTCTTTAGTTTCCCTTGTCCACGACTAGAAACTATTGGCATGCGCGTTATCGCTTTCGTGACTTTTTAATGTTTCTTATATTTTATAACTCGTATCATTTGAAATGCAACAGAAATGGCTATCAACCCAAAGCCAACGTAGAAACTAGCATTTAGGTTTTTGTTTTCTTTGAATACTATAAATGCGAGTATTATTCCATAAACCGGTTCGAGGTTTAGTGTAAGGTTCTGAGTAAATACAGACATATGTCGTAGTGCTTGCAGAGATAAGTCCATTGCCAATACGGTACATACCCAACTTAGCAATACTAACCAACCCCAGTCTAATGTTGTTGGGAAAAGAGACAATGGGGGGAACGCCTTTAGGTAAAGCGGCATTAGCAATGTAAGTAATAACCAACCACCCGTAAGTTCATATAACATGATTGCTTTGGGCGATACATTATTAATCATTCGCTTATTTAGTACACTAAAAAGCACCCCCAAAAAGGTGGCAATCATCCCTATTATAATTCCCTTTTGAAATTTAGAATCGAAATGAAATATTAAATAAATACCTATAATACCTACTAAACTGAGTGCCACTTCTCTAAAACTAAACTTAGTTCCTATAATAAATGGTTCTATGAGTGCAGTTATTAATCCACTTGATGAAAGGCAAATGAGTGTAATGGATACATTAGAGGCTTTTATTGCGCCATAAAAAAATACCCAATGGAGAGCGATGATGCTTCCAATGCCAAATAACTGCCAAATAGTTTTTTTAGGTAATGCATGCAGTGCATTTTGACGCCAAAGGATTACAAATAGCGTGATGATGGTAATGAGTATTCTGTACCACACTAAGAGGCCCTCGTTTAAATTGATAAGCCTTCCCAAAACTCCTGTAAAACCCCATAGGAATACTGCGATATGGAGTTTAATCAGTGAAGACTTCATTATTTATGTATGAGTGAGGAATAAGCGCAGTTAAATACGCTGGGAAATATCATCTGAAGCGAAGTTTGCAGCCACCACTTTAGCTGTGGGAATAGCTTTTACTTTCTTGCTGTATTTTTTTGTGAGGCTTAGGAACTGTATTTTTAATACGCCCAATACTCCTTCTTTGATGATGCCTTTACTCATCTTGCTGGTACCCGTCTTTCTATC
>CAISCV010000148.1 GCA_903883945.1 uncultured Chitinophagaceae bacterium
CTGTTTTATCTATAGCACCACTACCGCCTCCTCCTGGCGTCATCCCATTATATCCTTTTTTAGAAGCAGAAAAGTTGGTACTTGCTGCACCACCGGCGCCTCCATTTGCACCCGCACCTCCTGCTAAAGTGCCAGTACCAGTACCATTGCCACCTGCAGCGCCATATAAGCTTGTATTATAACCTGTAAGCGGCAGATTACCACTTGTAACGGCGGTACCACCTGTTGAAGAATCAATGGCACCTTTTGCACCTGTTGAATCTATACTATTGCCTCCATTTCCACCTACAGCCAATACTACTGCACTTTGTGGTAGGGTGTCGGTTGTGCTTCCAAAGTAAGATGCCCCCCCTATGCCGCCATTTGTAACAGAATCAGGACCACCTCCTCCTCCTGCACCTACATATAAATAATAAGTCTGGCCAGGCGTTACAGGCATCGTATAATTAATGTACGATCCTCCTGCACCACTACCAGCGGAAGTGTATTGATATTTGGCGAAACCACCACCGCCACCGCCACCCCAACACTCAACAGTAACAGACTTAACACCTGCAGGACAAGTCCAGATTTTAGACCCAACAGTGGTGTCGGTAATAACTGTTTGTGCCGAAAGGCGTAGTGTAATTAGTAATAACACTGATAAAGTAACAAGTAGAATCTTTTTCATCTGACAATTTTGTAGTTAAATAATAAGCAAAACCTGATAGGCCAATTGGTACCTTTCAGGGCAATCGCTTGCAATAATAGCCCAATATCGATATCTAAGCTGTTGCTGAACATTTCGGAACTTTTAATGAATTAAATATGAGTTTCCGAAATGAGTTCTATCTTTCGGAAACATAATAGGGAAGTCTACCTCACCCTGTAAGTTACATCACTTAGGCTTGTCCTCAAGCGAAATCATATCACTTATCAGTGTTATGCAATTAACCTCCGTGTGTCAATCGTTTAGCTTTGTAGCTAAAGGATTTAACCTAGTTAGGTTGTGCAATTAACCAATACAAGCCACTCAATTGGCTATACAATTCAACAAAAATGCTTTCACGATATCAGTGAATATGTAGCTGAATTTTCAAAAAAATAAAAGAAACTAGAGGCTTTTTGAGTTAAATGTTTTAATTTAATATTATATAGGTGTGTTTTTTGATTGGAACAAGTAAAATTTTGTAGCCATAGTCCAATGCCTAAGGTGAAAATTTTAGAGAGTTAAAGTCAATATAAATGATTATGTATTTTTCAACGACTGATTAATCCCATACAAAACGCCAGGTGTCATCTGCTTTTTTCTTCCAGACTGTATGAAATATTCCACTTGTAGTAATAGTTTTGCCGTTAGCGTCGATATTCTGATATTGATATTTACCATAAGTGTATGCCAAATCCCCACTGGTAGAAACTTCTACAAAGTCTGGATGCCAGCTAAGCGTTGCACTTTTGAGAGAAGGATTATTGTAATAATTGAAAATGCTTTTCTTCCCATAAATGAGTGAATCGTTTCCTCTGTTTATAACAGCACTGCTATCTGCATAATAAAGAAAAGCCGTAGCTATTCCTTTGTTGGCTGCCATCTTTTCAAACTCCATTTCTGTTTGTAATATCGTACTCTTGTCTGAACTAATAGGACTTAAAATTGCCTTGGGAGACTTACAGGCAGCGATGAATATGACAACAGTTACGATAATTGTTTTAAATTGTTTCATTTTACTTTCTTTTGTACAAATTTATTGGTTTGAATAGAATATGAATCATTTTTTGTTTTAGTTTTATTCAATTTATTGCATCTACTTTCTTGCTTTTACTTTCTCAGAATTATGATTAAAATCTAAAGAATGAAAAATGTATAAAGAGTAAGGTGTGTAAAATATTTATCTTCAGGTTGATAGTCGTCATCAGCCTAAATTAGCAACTTAATATTAGCTTCTTTGCCCCCATGAAAACATATAATTTTACTTTATTAATGAGCTATCTTCAAAGGCAAATCCTGTCTTTAATGTTATTGTTTGTGATGGGCGAAATAAGTGGGCAGCCTGTTTTGCCTGTTATTCATAAGGGAGAGAGACCAAGAATTGACCTAAATAAAGTGCCATCTTCTGCATTTAGTCCAGCTAAAATTCATGTTAAGTTTTTACCCGTATATCGAAATAATTGCAAACAAGTTGCCGGAGATGTTTCTGGTAACATCATCTTTAATATTCCTGCAGTAGATGCACTCAATAAATTGTATCGAGTAAATAGTGTGTCTACACTTTTTAAAGAACAAGAACAAAAAAAAGAGTCTACAATAGAAATGAGCACAAGTGAATTAATGCCATCTGTAATACACACTAAGGATTTACCAACGGAAGCGTTATTAAAAAAGCATCAATCCTGGGGCTTTGATTTATGGTTTGAGATCAATTTCAGCGCAAATGTTGATGTAAAGAGCGTGTTGAAGGCCTATCAACAAACCAATGTATTTGAAGTAGTGGAGCCTCTTTATTATGCAAAAGTAATAGGATGTGAGCAGCAACAGTCACAAGTGCAACAAAATTCACCACCTCCTTTTAATACGAATGATCCACTATTTGGTTTACAATGGAATTTGCATAACACAGGTCAAATAGGCGGGACGCCTAGTAAAGACATTGATATTATGGATGCTTGGGGAATTACAACGGGTGATACCGATGTTATTGTTTCTGTACATGATATGGCTATGAATATGAATCATCCCGATCTTGCCCAAAATATGGCAAAAGGTAAAAGTTTTAATTTTGTTGATAACAAAGATTCTCTTACATCTGATGATAGTCATGGTTCCCATTGTGGAGGAATTATAGCTGAAGTTAATAATAATAATGAAGGTTTGAGTGGGATTGCTGGTGGCAATGGTTCGATTAATTCTGGTGCAAGGTTGATGAGCTGTGAAATATTTGGACCAAAGGAAACCTTTGGTGGCTTTCCGCAATCGATGGTTTATGCAGCAGACAATGGCGCAGCCATATCAAGTAATAGTTGGGGAGAAGCAAGAATTGCGGACGTGTATCAGGTAGAGGATCTGGATGCCATAGATTATTTTATTGCCAATGGAGGAGGTAAGGTTTTAAATGGTGGGATTGTTGTATTCGCTAGTGGTAATGATAGCTCCAACAGACGTATTTATCCGGGAGGGTATAGTCCGGTAATTTGTGTGGGCGCAACAAATAATCAGGATAAGAAATCATTTTATAGTGATTATGGTAGCTGGGTAGATATTTCTGCACCTGGAGGTGAAGGTTGGTGGGGAGCAGGCATTTTTGCGGCTGATAATGCAAATTATAGCAATAGTTCTGGAACCTCATTTGCTTGTCCGCATGTAGCAGGAGTGGCTGCATTGGTGGCATCAGTTTTAAAAGGAAAAGCTTCAGCGAATGATGTGCGAGAGATAATTTTATCTTCAACAGATAATAATTATCCCCTCAATCAAAACTATAGGGGGATGTTAGGAACTGGCCGTTTGAATGCCTATTCTGCTGTATTGAAGGCGCAAGCATTAGCAACAAAAAGGGGTAGCCCTATCAAAACATTTTCAGCCACTTCTAACTGTAATGCCATAAACCTACATTGGAATGATACACTTGGTGGCGATGTGATAATTGTTTACAACAACGATGAAAACATAGGTGTATTAGCTGATGGGAGTTCCTATAATTTAGGTGATACTCTAATAGGAGGGGGGAGGATTATTTACAAGGGTAAAAGCAATGAGTTTACTTTCTCGTTGATAGATTCTGTAGAGCAGTATTATTTTAAAATTTGGGGTGTTGATAGGAATAATCAATATTCATTCAGTAAGACAACGAGTACTATTGCAAAGCCTATTGTCAAGACTGTAGGAGAGAACGCCTTAGTACAAAACTTTGATTTCCCTCCTTTATATCCAACTAAAATTTGGCGTGTAACAGACACTAATTACGATTACAGTAGCTGGATTCATACGGCCAATGACACCTCACACACAGGTGCAGGAGATGACTATTCTATGTGTTTGTATAATTATAAGTACAATAAAGTATTGGGAGCAACTGATACATTGTCAGGTCCTTATCTTCAGGTGAAGGGAGCAGATAGTATTGCACTAAGTTATTGGCATGCTTATCAATTTTGCAATAAAAATATTGCTTACTCAGATACATTAGAAGTATTAGTTAGTACCGATTGTGGCCAAACATTTACGTCCGTATGGAAGAAGGGAGGTAAAGAATTAGCTACTGTCCCTGATACTGTCAACAAAGAATTTTACCCATTTGGTGGGCTAAGCAAGTGGAAGGAGGATTACATTAATTTATCTCAATTTAAATTGGCAGACAGAATATTAATTGCCTTTCGTGGTTATAATGGAGAAGGTAATAATTTGTTTCTTGATAATATAAGGGTCTCCGTTTATGATAAAACAGATGTAGCGGTGTGTAGTATTGTACAACCTGCTGGAAATGATTGTGAAGGAAGTATAAGTCCACAGATATTGCTTAAAAATACGGGTATCAATACTATATCTACATGTCATATCGGGTATCAAATAGATGGAGGTGTAGTTCATACATTTCCTGTTACAGCGAATATTCCATCAAATGACTCCTTTGTTCTCAATCTTCCTGTACAGGTTTTGCAAACAGGAATTCATACCCTTAAAGTATTTACTTATTTGCCAAATAATACTGCCGACAATAATACCCTGAATGATACCATTCAAAGTACTATTACAATATTACCCATTGTTAAGCTGCCTTTTTCTGAAGGTTTTGAGGATACTACTTTTCTTACAAACGGTTGGCAAGAAAATAATCTTCATGAGTTTAGCTGGTTGGTTACCGACTCGGCCTCTAGCAAGGGAAAGTCCTCAGTATTTGTACAAAATTTTCGAAACTATTATTTAGGTGAAACGAACGATTTGATTACGCCCCCCATAAATATAAATTCCCCTTTCGATAGTATGTTCTTACTGTTTGATGTAGCAGCGACTTATTTTTCAAATAATATTGTGTATGATACGCTACAAGTAGATATAACCATAGATTGTGGCATTAGCTGGCAAACGATTTATAAGAAGTGGGGAGCAATGATGCAAACAGCTCCTTCCATATCTACTGAATTTATACCTACTTCTAAACAATGGAGAACAGATAGCCTCAACCTGAGCAAAGTTGCAAATAGAGGCGACTTGGTTCGTTTCAGGTTTAGGAGTACCAATAATAATGGCAATAATTTGTATATAGATAATGTTAGGAGCTACAATAAATTTAATTTGTTAGAAGACAAAGGTTTACTTATTTACCCCAATCCGTTTAAGAATACAATTGCTATACAGCACTATTTGCCACCTACAACTCTGCAAAGTGTTGTTATTTACAACGAAATGGGACAGAAAGTAAAAGAGTTGCATTACAATGGATTGGCGACTACCAATGAAATAATTAATGTTGTAAATTTCCCTTCTGGGCTATATGCGATCAAGTTGATTTATACGGATAAGCAAGTAACCAAAAAAATGTTGAAGTAACCATAGATGTTACTTTAAATAATTAAACTACCAACAGGCTGCATCCTCGTATATCACTATTATCTAAACGTCCCCATACCTCAAAAGTGCCGTCTTCATATACTATTCCGACATCATCTGTTGCAATGAAGGAACAACTGAAAATATTAGCTAAATCTATCACATTCAAAATGCCTCTGCCAAAGGGTTTTATGGTAAGTGGATCATCTTCTTCACGAACAACAACCTTCATCCAAGGAGGGCAAGTGAAAATCCCGTCACCATCGGAGTAAGCCTGGCTGAGTAATTCGGTCATGCCATATTCGGAGTGAACTTTGGCAACGCCTAATCCTGTGGTGATGATATGGTGTACTTCAGCACGAGTAAGTTCTTTTCTTCTACCTTTCATTCCTCCGGTTTCCATGACAACAGTATGCTTTAATTGCATAGGAAATTGCTCGGCAAAATCGAGAAGAGCAAAGGTGACCCCTAATAACAACGTTTTTTGTTGTTTGGCTTCCTGTTGAGTGAGTATATTATTTAAGGATTCGTAATCATTAAGATAAAAACCACTATTGGTGTTGTTAGAGGCCTTTATAAGTTCATCGACCATCAGCACCAATGAAGAATTATTCCGTTCTAAATAAGAGGGGAGGAGACCAATGATGCACCAATCGGATATATTGCCATAAAAGAGTTCGAATGCTTTGAAAAAACTTTGGCGGTAGATGGAAACGTCTTTTACAAGGTGCTTACTATTTACGGTTTGGGTGGTTCCACTACTTTCGAAAACTAATTCTGGGGTGAATTCTGTGGAGATGACGGTTTGGGATTTGAAAAAAGAGATGGGTAGGAAATAGTGGTTAGTGGTAAGTGGTAAGTGATTCGTGTTTGAAGGTGAGTGGTGAGTTGTGAGTGCATTATTTTCTTCATTAACCACTAATAACTGACCACTAATAACTGAAACCCATTCTCCGAAAACCTTGTTGTGCAAAAGTTGAAACTGCAAGATATCTTTGACTAAGGAATCAAAGTTTTCGTGTGTTAATGAAAATATATTGTTAATGATTGTATCTGTCACAAGTATTTGTTGGGTGAGATGGAGTAAATTTGAGCCAATTATTAAATTATGAGGGCAAAAATAGTGTTACTGTTGGTATTGGCAATCATTGTTAATTCTTGTAGTAAAAGTCAGTTTGGGACTAGACCAACACTTTCGTTAGTGAGTGTGAGTACAACAAGGTTAGAAAATACAGGGGACGAGTTGTTTTTTACTTTTAACTTTACTGATAAACAAGGAGAAGTTGATACGTTATTTATGAAACGGAATACACTTGTTTGTTCCGATACGTCAAATACCGGATTTAGTATTAATAATATTTATGACACGCTACTAATTCCACCTTACTCAGCAACATCTTATCAAAAAGGGCAAATAACTGTAACATGTGTTTATAGTGGTTCTGGCGATGCAATCAACCTCAATACTTGCGCCAATTCGGCAAATGCTTTTAAAACTGATACATCTTATTTTCTATTCTGTTTAAAAGACCACAGTGGTTATCTGAGTGATACCGTTAAATCTCCCAAAATAACAATTGTAAAGAACTAATCTCTCAATTACTTGCTGTATCGTCTTTTCCGTTCCTTCTTTTTTGGTAATTACTTTTATGGGTTGTGTGCAGCAGCCTTGTCGGTAGAATCGTGTTTGCAACAGTCTGCTCCCTTTAATTCTGGGGCTTATTATACAGGGGTATTTGCAGCGACAGTACTGTATTACACGTATGCATATTTGGATGATACGAATCCGAATGCCGATAATGAAAGGTCGCGATGGTATGAACGTAACAGGCTGTTGGTACTTTATTCCCAAATATTGTTGACTGCTGTTTTTGTAGTTTCGATGATTGTGTTTATTGTAGAGCAACCATTGCACTTATTTCAATTCTCTTTTTATTATTGGTGTATCCTGCTAGTGTTTCCGCTAACGGCTGTCTTGTATTATGGGGTGCAGATGCCATGGATGAGTCAATATAATTTACGTGATACAGGCTGGTTGAAACCCTTTTTTATTGGTTTTGTGTGGGCGGGAGCGGTATCGGTGTATCCTGTCTTGTTTTCGGATCTGGCGAAGGGTGAGATTTATCAGTTGGGACTGTTTAAAATATTACTTTTTATCAAGAACTTTATGTTTATAACGGTGCTCTGCATTATGTTTGATATAAAGGACTACGCCAACGATCATAATAGTGAGTTGAAGACTTTTGTGGTACATCTGGGATTGCGGAAAACCATTTTTTATATTTTGTTGCCACTGTGTGTGATTGGGTTGGGGGTTTTCTGGGGGTATGCCTTTGCAAATCATTTTCCACTTTTACGGATTATATTAAATACAATACCGTTCATATTATTAATATTTGTGGCCTACTCGATGTATCAGCGTAAAAGCATCTTGTATTACCTTGCGGTGATTGATGGGCTGATGTTGGTGAAAGCCATTTGTGGTTCATTGGGGATTTTGCTGACGAGTTAGGACAGGTTAACCGAAAAGAATAAAAAGCTATTTTCGCAGAGAAGGTGCAAAGAGATATTGTTTAAGGGATTTGTTAAGTGTATTTGATTGTGAAACCTTATTGGAAGGAATTGGTTATTAATTGTCAATCTATTTATATTGAAAATTATGTCTAAAGAAAAGAAAGTGAAAGAAAAAGAAAAAGCTGTTGCTAAAGAATCGGCAAAACCGAAGGCAACTAAAAAATTGAGTAAGCCAGCAACTGTATTAACAGAAGAATCAGTTGGTTTTTTGAGAAATTATATCAATACGCCATCTGCAGTTGGTTTTGAAAGTGGCGGACAAAAGCTATGGTTAGACTATATAAAACCATTTGTGGATACGCATTTTGTAGATCCTTATGGGACTGCAGTGGGAGTTATTAACCCGGATGCACCTTTTAAAGTAGTTATTGAAGCACATTGTGATGAAATTAGCTGGTTTGTAAACTACATCAACAACGAAGGGCTGATATATGTAAAACGTAATGGAGGCGTAGATCACCAGATTGCTCCTGCGAAACGTGTATTGATTCATGGTAAGAAAGGCGCCGTGAAAGCAGTGTTTGGTTGGCCGGCAATACATACCCGTATGAGCAATCCTGATAACAAGGAACCTGTTGCAAAGGTAGATAACCTTTTTTTGGACTGTGGTGCCCGCAACAAAAAGGAAGTAGAAGAACTAGGAATACATATTGGTTCGGTAATTACCTACGAGGAAGGCTTCGATGAATTAGCAAATGGGTACTACATTGGTCGTGCAATGGATAACCGTATTGGGGGCTTTATGATAGCCGAGGTTGCTCGCTTGCTGAAGAATAATAAAAAGCAGTTGCCTTTTGGTTTATACATTGTGAATGCGGTGCAAGAAGAAATTGGTTTGCGTGGAGCTGAGATGATTGCTCGTAGGATAAAACCCAACATTGCCATCATCACCGATGTCACGCATGACACCCAAACACCAATGATTAATAAAATAATAGAAGGCGATGTAGCATGTGGCAAAGGACCTTCCCCTTGTTATGGACCTGCAGTACATAATAAGTTGTTGAAGATTGTGGAGGATGTAGCGGAGAAAAACAATATCCCATTACAGATGCGTACAGTTAGTCGTAGTACTGGTACCGATACAGACAGCTTTGCTTACGCAAATGATGGCTGCCCTAGTGTATTAATTTCAATTCCGTTGCGCTACATGCACACCACGGTAGAAATGTTACACAAAGACGATATTGATAGTACCGTGCAGTTGATGTATGAGACTTTGCTTACGCTATCGCCTGAAACTAATTTGAGTTACATGTAGCATGTTGCTGGTTAAAAGTTACTGGTTTCTGGACAAAATTCCAGTTGCCAGTAACCAGTAACTGGTAACCTACATAAAAAGTTTTTTGTTTAATTTATTTTTATTATATCTTTCGCTTCTAGTCATTTGGGCTAGGGATTTTTTTAAGTCATTAAATAATAAAGCGATGAAGGAATATTTACCAATAGAATCCACCCTTGCAGATTTGGTGGGCTATGACATGAAGAGTAAGATTTTGGAAGTTCATTTCACAGCAACTGGTTACACGTTTGCTTATGAAGATGTTCCTGAAGAAGAGTTTGATAATTTGTTGGATGCTAAGTCTAAAGACAAATATTTACAATATATTATGGATAGTTATGAAGGCTACCGGATAAATGCACAACAAACAAGGTAATTAATCCTAAGATAATTCCCTTTTACGATAGTAGTTGCTGTATTTATGAGCTTTGTACTTTTTAACTTTGCACAAATTAATTTATCATGGACACAGTAGTAGCCTCCCCAATAAAGTTTACCGAAAATGCAATCAGCGAGATAAAGAGATTGATGGTAGAAGATGGATTTGATACAACACAAAGACTTAGAATAGGCGTAAAAGGTGGTGGTTGTAGCGGCCTTACCTATGTACTCGGCTTCGATGCCCAGTTACCAGAAGATGAAGTTTATGATGCCGAAGGAATGGAGTTTGTAATGAATCCTAGTCATCAACTATACTTGTTTGGAATGGAGGTTGATTGGCACGATGGGTTAAACAGCAGAGGGTTTACATTTAGTAACCCAAATGCTAGTAAAACTTGTGGTTGCGGCACTTCTTTTAGTGTTTGATAATCCCCTTTTTCTAAATAAAAAAGCCCTTAAAATATACGTTAAGGGCTTTTTTATTTTGTGAAAGAAAGCCCTCTTTATTTTTAATTAAACAAGGAGATAACTAATCCTATTTAAAATGAATGGTGAATGTGGTTCCTACATTCTCCTTACTTTCTACATCAATGCTGCCACCAAGTGCAGAGACTTGAGATTGAACCAAGTATAACCCAATTCCTTTTCCATCCGGATTATTGTGAAAGCGTTGGTATAACCCGAATATCTTATTTTTTACCCTTTCCATATTCATCCCTATACCATTATCTGTAAAAGAAAGTTTTATATGCCCATCTGCTTCTTTACTTGTTTTGATTTTAATAACAGGATGACGGGTAGGATGTGAATATTTTACGGCATTTGTCATGAGATTTAAGAAGATACTTTCTAGATAAATATAAACAAAGCTAACAGACTTACAAAAGGAAAAATCAGCCTCAATCTTCACCGCATTCAGTAGAAGAATACTTTCAATAGAATGCTTTACTTTTTCTAGTACTTCATCAAATGCTAGCTCATCCTTGGTGAGGTTTGTATTTTCTTTAATAAATAATACCTTTATCAAATCATTTAAAGTCTCATTTAATAGGGTAGTAGACAACTTAAAACCATTAATTAGTTTCTTAGTACGTTCGTCTTCTATTTTATTTATGTTAATTAGATTGCAAATGGAAACCAAATTAGTTAAAGGTGCTCTAAGATTATGGGAGGTGATGTATCCAAATTGTTTTAGTTCTTTGTTGTTCTCAACCAATTCATTTACTAAATACTCTTTTTCTTCTTCCGCATTTTTTCGTGCGGTAATATCAGTTTGTATGGCTACCCAATGGGTATA
>CAISCV010000149.1 GCA_903883945.1 uncultured Chitinophagaceae bacterium
ACAACCGGAACGCCTAAGTCTGTTGCCAATCCATTTACATCTATCTTGATTCCCTTCTTTTCTGCCAGATCATTCATGGTCAAAGCCAATACTACCGGAATCTTGAGGTCTAGTATCTGGCTACAGAACAGTAGGTTTCGTTTTAGATTACTGGCATCAGCAACAAGCAAAACCAAATCGGGCATTACTTCTTCGGTGTCTGCATTCATCAGCACTTTGTATGCCACCCATTCGTCGGCACGGCGGGGATAGAGGCTATATGTGCCAGGCAAATCAATCAGTTCTGCCTTAGTTTCCTCATCCAAATCAATAAACCCTGTTTTCTTATCGACGGTAACGCCTGGGAAGTTGCCAACCTGTTGGTTGAGGCCAGTCAATGCATTGAACAGCGACGTTTTACCACTGTTTGGGTTGCCTACCAGTGCGATATGTAAGGGTGAATTTTTCAATTAGTGGCAAATGTAACCCTACGGAATGGTATTACCTTACGATATGGGTAATTGGGAGTATCAGAATCGGGAAAGAACTGCTTTAAGGAAAGGGAGGGATAAGGCGTAAGGAATAAGTAAGCAAAGGGTTTTTGCCACAAAGACGCGAAGGCAGGAAGGGGCAGGAAAGAAGAAAGAAAAGTTCTTAAACCAAAATACCCTCACCTAACTCAATTAGGTGCTCACCCAACTAATAAAGGTGGTCACCTTTCACCCAAAGGTGACCACCTAAATGATAAAAATCCCCCCCTTATTTCAAAAGGTCGCCACCTTTCTACAAAAGGTCTTCACCTAAATGAAAAAGGTGACCACCTTTTCGAAATGGGTGACCACCTGAACGATAAAGGTCGCCACCTTTATTATCCAAATCCAGATATTATCGATCCTAATAACCCTCCTGATGGCTTGTTAGCCCCTTAAAAACGGGTTATGCTTTATTTCATGCCCAATGGTGGTCGTACTTCCATGTCCATTGTACACCAATGTTGTAGGTGGAAGGGTAAATAGCTTGGTTTGGATGCTTTCAATTAGTGTATCGAAGTCGCCACCGGGCAAATCTGTTCTGCCAATGCTTTCCTTAAACAACACATCGCCACTTATTACGAATCCTTGCTTCTCGCAGTAAAAACTAATGCTTCCCGGTGAATGCCCCGGCGTGAGTAGGATTGAAAACTGGTCATCACCAATAGAAATAATATTGCTTTCATCAATAAAATGAATAGGACCCGAGTAATTATCTATCGACAAACCCCATCGTTGCGCACTCTGTGGGGCAAAGTCCAGCACTTGTTTTTCTTGGGGATGAATATGCAACTCCAATCCATAAGTTTTGTGTACCCATTTGTTGCCAAATACATGATCGAGGTGGCAATGGGTATTGATTAACTGAACCGGGGTAAGTTTTTTTGTCTCGATAAAAGTCTGAAGTGTACGTTGCTCCTCGGAGAAATAACAACCCGGATCGATAATGATGGCATTGCCCTTTTCGTTGTAAACGACGTACGTATTTTCGCTGGCAGGATTGAATGTAAAGCTTTGAACAGTGAGCATTTTTTCTTTTTTAAATTAATTTATAGCCGAATTACCTAATTTTAACAGCGTTACAACTAAACATTTGCAGCGGCAAAGCCGAATAAAGTATTTTTACCTACTTTAAAGTTTACCACAAGGCATACAAGGGTTTACACAAAGACACAAAAGAACTAAATTATATATTCAGCCATTGTGTTCCTCGTGTTTTTTACTTGGTGTACTTTGTGGTAGAAAACAAATAAAGAACTTAATAGCATTTATGCGAAAATATATAAGCGGTCGGTTAATCTTCGGAATAATATTACTAATTTTTCCTTTTACAATGATGGCGCAGGTCAACAGCGTTGTATTTGGTAGGAATAGACTTCAATTTAAAAAGTTCCAATGGAAATTTTATCAATCAAAACATTTCAATACTTATGTTTCTCAAGGGGGCACAGATTTGGGGAAATTTGTGTCGCAGGTGGCAGAGGAGGAACTACCTTCTTTGGAAGGTTTCATAGAATATTCTTTAGAAAAACGTACCGATATCATTGTATATAATAGCTACGATGATTACAAGCAAACCAATGTAGGGCTTGGATTGGATACAAAAAATGAAGGAGGTACAACCAATCTGGTAAACAATAAACTAGTCGTTTACTTTGATGGAAACCATACCAACCTGAAGCGACAAATACGAGAAGGAATTGCTAAAGTGCTGACAGCTAACATATTGTTTGGCGAGAATATTGGTGAATTTGCCAGTAACCAGGCGCTACTGGATTTACCGGTATGGCTCACAGATGGTTACATTGCCTATGCTGCCGAACCATGGAACACTACTCTTGACGACCAGTTGAAAGAAGTAATGCAAGCAGGAGATTATACGAAATTCTATTCGTTTGCATATAAAAAACCACAATTAGCCGGCCATGCTTTTTGGTTTTATCTAGCCGAGAAGTACAAACCAGAGAATGTTACTTACTTTTTCTATTTGGCTCGTATCTATAAAAGTCTAAATAAAGCTTCACAAAAAATTTGTAAGAAAAAGATTAAAGATGTTTTAGCCGATTTCATGACGTTCGAACAAGAGAAATATGAAAACGACGTAGCTAAAAGACGAAATAATCCCAAGGGAAGCATTAGTGTATCGGAAGATGTGAGTGAAAACGATTATTACCGTTTTCAGGTAAACCCCAATACCCGTAACAATACTTATGCGGAAGTTGAGTTTAAGAAAGGGGTTTATAGGGTGAAACTGATTGATGCGGATGGAGAAGAACATACCTTGTTGGAAAGAGGGGTGCTTACTCACCAAGGAGACATCAATCCCAATTACCCCATTATTTCTTGGGATGTGAAGGGGCGCGATTTGTTGGTGATCTATTGGGAAACAGGAAAAACGAAGATGTTTGTATACGATGTGGTGGCAGGCTATAAAAAAGATAACCAGACGATAGAATATTTTGATCAGATTTTAGATGCCTCTTTCATGCTCGATCCTAATACGGTTGTTTTGAGTGCAGTTAAGAATGGACATTCTGATATTTATACGTACAAAATTGAGGAGAGGGAAATAAAACAAATTACCAATGATGCCTTTGACGATTTGAATCCTACGTTTGTTTCATTTCCAAATAAAACGGGTATTATCTTTTCGTCTAATCGCCCCAATGGCAATAATATGAAAGATACAACCCTGCCAAGCCGCTATCGTTTCAATATATTTATGGTAGATATCCTGAACAATGGACCCGGCAAACAAATAACACAGCTTACCAATATGCCTCATGGCAATGCCTACTTCCCCATGCAATACAACACCAACCATTTTACATTTGTCTCAGATGAAAATGGTATTGCCAACAGGTGGGCGGGATTCTTTTCTACCCAAAGAAATGGATTGGATACGGTATATAAAATAGGAGATGAACTACTTAGAAATCCTACAGCAAAGGAATTAGATTCTACTTTGGCAGTTTGGCAAAGGCAAGAACCAGATAGCATTGGCTATTATCAGGCGTACAAAGATTCCGCTTTTGCTTTCCCGCTTACCAATTATTCAAACTCAATTCTAGAAACAAGGATTGCTGGGAATAATGGAACAATCAGCGAAACAAAACTAGATGGGGATTATAAAAACCTCTACAAACTAAAAGTAAATGAGGATGCGCTTAGAAACAGAAACATCAAATTGCCTCTTACCACCTACATGAAAAGCATTGTAGAGGCAGACAAAGGCGAGGAGGGTAAGGCAACGATTTACAAAAAAGGTGCAGCAGAAGATAACAAAACGAACCAGACAAGTGACTTTTTTCAGAACGAGTTTGCCGACGAAAAGCCCGATTCTACGGTTGCCTCTTTAATAGAAAGATCAAGGCTCGCTGCGAAGAAAGATAATAATCTATCAAAGTCGAGGTTGTTTAATTACGACAATCGATTTATGGCGGATAAAGTGTCGGCAGGGGTTTCGAATAATATTCTGATAAACCGGTACCAGCAATATATGGGCGGATATGGCCCTGTTTTTCTGAATAATGGCGCTAATCTCAATTTCAATTTCAATGTAGGTACAAGTGATATTTTCGAAGACATCAAGTTTGCAGGAGGGTTTCGATTAGATTTCTCAGATCTTGCCAGCAAAGACTTTTTCTTTTCTTTTATCAACAATAAACGGATGATAGATTGGGGTTTTACCTATTATCGTAGCAATGGCGTTACAGTTGCTTCTTTATCTGGTTATCCGGTTCTTGGACGCCTGTACACCAATCTTTATCAATTAAACTTTTCTCTTCCTATTAATGAAGTAAAAAGTATTCGTACCAACTTTGCTTACCGAACTGACAGAACAGTAACAGTAGCGGACGGAAACCAACTACCACCAATTCCTCAAATGACATTAACTAACCCCGATGTTGAACAGCAATATCTGCTGTCGCATATAGAATATGTGCATGATAATACCCTTAATCCTTCACAGAACATCTGGACTGGATTGCGATATAAAGTATATTTTGATTTAAACACACCTTTTGATGTTCCTCAGGGAATAGAGAAAAGTACCTATAACCTGGGATATGATGCCCGGTATTACAAGCCCCTATACAGAAACTTTATATGGGCAGTAAGAGGAGCAGCAGATTTTAGCTGGGGAAAAGAAAAGATTGTTTACTACCTCGGAGGTACAGATGGTTGGTTAAATCCAAAGTTCAATCCCAATCAGCCCAAAGACCCAACGTATGCTTTTCAATCATTAGCTGTAAATATGCGGGGCTATATACAGAATATTGCTAATGGAAACAACGCGATTGTTTTTAATAGTGAGTTTCGCCTACCTGTTTTCAGTACATTTATTGACAAACCAATTAACAATGCCTTTATCAGAAACTTTCAGGTGATTCAATTTTTTGATTTAGGTACCGCATGGAATGGTTTATACAACGGAATTACGCGCCCAACACAAACATATACCAATGGGGCTGTTGCTGTAAAAATAGATGCAGGTGGCATTGGTCCTTTTGCAGCAGGATATGGCTTTGGGATGCGCAGTAACCTTTTGGGTTATTTTGCAAAACTCGATACTGCCTGGCCAATGAAAGGATTCTTTCTGGGTAAACCAATCTGGTATTTTTCTTTGGGCTTCGACTTTTAATAAACAAGGTAAACGGTATACTTTAAAAAGTATACCGTTTACCTACCAACTTATAACCTACAACTTAATACTTACAACGTAATGATAAAAATTGGTGACTACAACCTGATGAAAGTGCAAAGAATACTAGAGTTTGGGGTGTATTTAGATGATGGTAAAAAAGGAATTCTGCTACCCAACAGGTGGGTGCCCGAAAACAGTAAGGTGGGCGATGAAATTAACGTCTTTATCTGCCACGACTCCGAAGATAGACTCATTGCTACTACCCTGCAAAGCAAAGCCAAAGTAGGAGATATTGCCTTTCTGAAGGTAAGAACGGTTACCGAAATTGGCGCCTTCTTAGATTTAGGTTTAATGAAAGACCTCTTCGTGCCTCGTTCTCAACAACGAGGCGAAATGATTGTAGGTGGGAACTATTTTGTATTGGTAAAGATTGATGAAAGAACAAGCCGTTTGGTAGGAACAGAATGGTTTGAACATGAACTGAATAATGACGAGCTTACGGTAAAAGAACTAGAAGAAGTAGACCTGAAAATATATAGAAAAACAGAAATTGGCTACGCCGTTATTGTAAACGATAAACACCTAGGCCTTATCTACAACAATGAAATATATCAGCCAATAGCTATTGGAGATAGCACCAAGGGTTATATTAAAAAGATTTATACCGAAACCAACAAGCTAGATGTGGTGCTTGGTAAACACGGTTATCAACGCGTGGAAACCGAAACCGAAAAGATATTACGCCTATTGAAAGAGAAAAACGGCACACTGCCTTACAACGACAAAACTTCTCCCGAGATAATTTATTCGGTATTTGGCATGAGCAAAAAAACCTTTAAGATGGCTTTGGGCAACCTCTATCGCCAACAAAAGATTGCTTTTACCAACAATGGGATCGAATTGGTATAAAAAATGGGTTTAGGCAGGGTTTGCAAAAAAAGCCTTCAGTTCCAAGGCTTCCTCTGCTTTCATTTTGCCTGCAAGCACAAGCCTCAGTTGCCTTCTGCGTAAAGCACCTTCATAGAGTTTTTGCTCTTCCTCAGTTTCGGGAATCAATTCGGGCGAAGCAATCGGGCGGTGGTTGTTAGTGGCATCCAAGGCTACAAAAGTAAAATAGGCTTCATTGCTTTTGTATATATGTTTACTCAGCGGATCTTCGCCCCAAGCACGAACATGAATTTCCATGGAGGTATTAAAGCTTCGGGAAACCTTCGCTTCTATGTGTACAATGTTACCAAGTTTAATGGGGGTTTTAAAACTCAGGTTATCCACCGAAGCCGTCATACAAGGTAAGTTGGAGTGTTTCATAGCACTCATGGCGGCAGCAATATCCATCCAATACATCAGTCGTCCGCCAATCAGGTTCCCAAAATGGTTGGTATCATTGGGCATCACCATTTCGTTCATCACAATAAAACTCTCACTCGCTTTTTTTGCTCCCATGTCATTACTTTTATTACTAGTTGTGAAGATAAAGGGATTTGCAATAAAAAAGAGCAGCCGAACACCAAAGTTCAACCGCTCTTTTACATATTTTACAAAAAGTAAGGGTTATACAATCTCCCAAACCTCCCTTCCTGACAACAATTTATCCAGGTTACCTTTTCCTTTGGTAGCAATAGCTTCTTCAATCTGCATCGCCATTGCATCTTCATAACAAGTTCTGTTTGCCTGATAAAACACCCCAAACGGACGAGGGAAATGCCCTTCCACACGTGGGTCGTCAAACATTCTTACCAATATCTGTGCTTTATAAAAATCATTCTCATCATGAATCCAAAGGTCGCTTGTGTCAGCACCTTCTTCCAGGTCAACTACTACCGGCTTTAATCCATCAAGTTTAATCCCTTTGTTTTTAGTAGGCCCATACACCAATGGCTGTCCTTGTTCCAAAAATAAAACTTCATTCAGCTTCGTTCCTTTTTCGGTAAATACTTCAAAAGCGCCATCATTAAAGATGTTACAGTTTTGGTATATCTCTAAAAAAGAAGATCCTTTGTGTAGGTGGCTTCGGGTAAGCATTGTTTGCAAATGCTTCGGGTCTCTATCCATGCTGCGCGCAATAAAAGTAGCATCGGCACCCATTGCCAACGCAAGGGGATTAAATGGATGGTCGATACTTCCCATTGGGGTACTCTTCGTCAGCTTATTTTCTTCGGAAGTTGGCGAGTATTGTCCTTTGGTTAAGCCATAAATCTGGTTATTAAATAACAATATATTTACGTCGAAGTTTCTGCGCAACAGGTGGATGGTATGGTTACCCCCAATGCTCAAACCATCGCCATCGCCGGTAACAATCCAAACGCTCAATTCGGGTCGCGCAGCCTTCAAACCACTTGCCACCGCCGTTGCACGCCCATGAATGGAGTGCATGCCAAACGTATTCATATAATAAGGAAAGCGGCTGCTGCAACCAATACCGCTGATGATAACAATGTTTTCTTTGGGAACGCCAATGTTGGGCATCACCTTCTGAACCTGCGCTAAAATGGAATAATCACCACAACCAGGGCACCAACGAACTTCTTGATCTGTTGCAAAATCTTTAGCGGTAAGAAGGGGTGCGGCTACTGTTTCTGTCATAATATGCAATATAAAACTGTCTAAAAAAGTATAAACAGGGGCGCAAAGATAATATACCCCACTATATAATACACTGTTTTCTGTAGCAAGTTCGGAGCGGGGGGTATTAATTCTTAAAGTCGAAATGGAAGTTATCAGTAAAAAGTGAGCAGTTATCAGTGAACAGTGCATGCTCTTATTTATTGTTCACAGTTCACTATCTACGAACTATCTTTTCATATACCTCCACCAACGTATCAATAGCTTTTTTACCTTCAACACCCAAGTCGATGGTGAAGTTATTTACATAGAGGTCAATGTGTTTACGCATCACATCCTCACTCATTTCTTGGGCGTGGCTTCGGATATAATCGGTTAGTTCGGGGTAATTAGAGAAGGCAAACTCCACACTTTTGAGTAGTAGTCTATCCACTTTAGCAGCGGTTTCCTTTCCAATTCTATTGTGAGCAATAATGCCACCCAACGGAATGGGTACTTGCAGTTGCTGCTCCCAATAATTGCCTAAATCCATCAATTTCACCAACCCTTTATCCTGATAAGTAAACCTGTTTTCGTGAATGATGACGCCTGCATCTACTTTTCCGCTTAAAACAGCATCTTCAATTTCATGAAAAACAAGGAAGGTTTTGTTTTTGGCATGTGGGAAAGCCATCGAAAACAACAGATGTGCGGTGGTATTGATGCCAGGCACCGCGATAGTATACTTATTTACGGTTTCCTGTAACAAAGCAGGGTCAACGTCTTTTTTACTGATTAACAACGGCCCTACACCCTTACCCAATGCACCACCACTTTGTAGCAACTGATACTGCGAAAGTACCAAGGGCAGCACCCCGTAACTAATTTTGGATACATCTAGCTTGCCTGCCCTAGCCCATTCATTAAGGGTTTGTACATCTTCCAACTGTACGTCGAACTCCAATCCTTCTGTATCAATCTTATTGTTTACGAGGGCATCAAAAATAAAAGTATCGTTAGGGCAGGGGGAAAAGCCAAGAGAGAGTTTCATAATAATGAATTGTGATTAAATGATTTGAATGATGGTATGATTTGCTGACGTAAAACGTAAAACTTACAACGTATTACCAGCACTTATTACTTACAACTTAATACCTAAAACTGTTTCAATTAGTACTTTGTTTGCATTCTCCACTGCTTCTTTAATCAGCCATTTAGATTTATCCCTTTCGCCTATGTAGTTGCTCAGTCCGCGTATCTGCAAGTAAGGAATGTTTAAATCGTTGCCTACATAATGCAAAGCGGCACCTTCCATACTTTCTATTGTGGGATTGTAGAGAGCCTTTAACTGCGCAATCCTTTCAGTTCGGGTAGTAATTTCATTCACCGTAAGCGCAGTAACTGCTGGCAATTGTAGATTATTGTAATTTGAAAGATGTTGGTTCACTAATCTGCCATTGGAAAAAGGGGCTTCATCGGGAGCAATGAATTTAGTATGGAATAAATCTTTCCATTCACCATTTTCCTCCACGCCGGTATCTCCCATTATTTCTTCCTGTACCAAAACAACGCTTCCTAATTCCAGAGAAGTATCAAAACAACCTGCAATACCCACCTGGATAATGAGGTCGGGTTTGTGAATGATAGCCAGCTTCGTTAAAGAAACTGCTGCGGGCAACATGCCTACACCGGTAATATGAAAAGCAATGTTGGTCGTGCCTTGGAGTTGTTCTTTGGCAAGTTCAACTTCCATCTCGGTAGCAGAAACAATGAGTATATTCATAAAGGCAAAGGTGGGGGAAAAACAAATGCCGTTAGAAACTTCCAACGGCATTCATAATTTAATATCTATTTCACCCTTCAGGGTTGGGTTTTAAAGGAACTTCAATACTTCAGCACCCATCGCTTCAGTACCCAAGATCTTTTCAGCAGGTGTTTTAGCATCAGCAATATCACGTGTACGGAAACCTTCTTTCAATACCTTATCAACGGCAGAGATAACTAGTTCAGACTCTTCTTTCATGCCAAAAGAAATATCCAATAACAAAGCAGCCGACAAAATAGACGCCAATGGATTGGCAACACCCTTGCCAGTAATGTCGTGCGCGGAACCGTGGATAGGTTCATAAACGCCAGTACCATCGCCAACAGAAGCAGAAGCCAACATACCCATAGAACCTGCAATCTGAGAAGCTTCGTCGGTTAATATATCACCAAACAAGTTTGCAGTAACTACCACATCAAAGCGAGCAGGATTCTTAATCAGCATCATTGCCAACGCATCCACAAACTGATATTCTACTTCTACATCAGGATATTCAGGAGCAATCTTCTGGATAACCTCTCTCCACAAACGGCTTGTTTCCAAAACGTTCGCCTTATCTACAGAGCACAATTTCTTTCTACGGGTTCTTGCAGCTTCAAACGCCTTACGACCAATACGTTCTACTTCGAATCGGCTATATTCAGCCACATCAAACGCAGTATCGCCATTGTTTTTACGACCTTTTTCTCCGAAGTAAATATCGCCAGTCAATTCACGGAAGAAAAGGATATCAGCACCTTTCAATATTTCTGGTTTAATGCTAGAAGCATCCAACAACTCATCAAATAATTTGATAGGGCGAAGGTTGGCATACAAACCAAGTTCCTTACGCATCTTCAATAAACCTTGCTCGGGACGAACCTTTGCACTTGGATCGTTATCATACTTCGGGTGACCAACAGCACCAAACAATACAGCATCGGAAGCTTTCATCTTAGCCAAAGTTTCATCTGGCAAAGGATTTCCTGTAGCTTCAATAGCCACATGACCGATAAGTGCCTCATCATAAGTAAACTCATGACCAAACTTAGCAGCTATCTTATCTAATACTAATTTACCTACAGCGGTAACTTCTTGTCCTATTCCATCTCCTGGAACAATAAGGATGTGTTTTTTCATTTTTTTACTTTAGGGAAAGAGGGGATAGGCAAGGAGGCAAAGAGTAATGAGGAGAGTATTAGAAATTAGGAAGCATTTCTTCCATTTTTCCCTCTTATCCTCCTTTCCTCTTTCCCTATACCCTTATGCTTTATTCTCTTTCAATTTGTGAATTATTGTGTATAAAATTTTATCAATCTCGGTGCATAAACCAATGGTCTCCAAGTAAGGATTCTCAATGATGTATTTTAGTTGAAAAGAAATCTCTACCTGTGTTTGAAGTTCATATAACGAGCCAACAGAAATGTGAAGGAATCTTATATAATCACCTGTTGAGTGCCTTCCATATCCTTCAGCAATGTTACTTGGAATTGAAACTGCGCTTCTTCTCATTTGACTTGATAATCCAAACAGTTCCTCTCTAGGAAAAATCTGTGTTACCAAGTATATTCTCTTTACTAATTCTATGAATTTCTGCCACCCTATCAAATCTAGATAACTCTTTATCAGTGACATACTCTCTGTTTTATTTTGTAAAACCAATCCCTTTCCCCCTCTTATCCTATCTCCTCCTTGCCTATTTTACGCCAAAACTATTATCCTTTTTCCCTCTTGTCCTATTCCACTCATTGACTATCCCCTCTTATCCTCCTTCCCTCTCTAAATCGTATTCAACATCTTCTCTGTAGCTTTAATTGCAGCCACTGTCTGATCGCTATCGAGCCCCCTTGTTTTAAACTCTTTGCCATTATGCAACCAAGTGATAATTGTTTCGCACAATGCATCAGACTTTCCACCCGGGGGAATGCGAACTGTGTAATCTGTTAATAAAGGCAACTCTATTTTCTTTTGCTTATATATCTTTTTCAGGGCGTTTACAAAGGCATCATATTGACCATCGCCTTGTGCATGTTCTTCAATTTTCTCTCCGTCGATAATTATCTCTAGTGTGACGGAAGGATTTAAATTCTTGGAGTGAGTCAAAACATAATTGGTAATCTGAACCTTTGCCTCAATTGAATTGCTGTCCAGCACATCAGAGATGATATAAGGTAAATCTGCTTGGGTAACCATTTCTTTTCTGTCGCCCAATTCAATAATCCGTTGGGTAACTTTCTTTAGGTCAGCATCACTCAGCTTGATACCCAACTGTTGCAGGTTGTTTTCTATATTGGCCTTACCACTAGTTTTACCTAGCGCATATTTCCGTTGACGACCGAAACGTTCGGGCATCAAATCATTGTAATACAAATTATTTTTCTTGTCGCCATCGGCATGAATACCAGCAGTCTGGGTAAATACATTCTCCCCAACAACAGGCTTATTTGCAGAGATTCTAAAGCCAGAGAAGGTCTCTACCAGTTTACTAACGGTGTATAAAGACTTTTCTACCACGCTTGTTTTTACTTCGGGTAAATAATCGTTCATCACTGCAACAGCACTTGCCAATGGCGCATTACCGGCACGTTCACCCATTCCATTAATGGTAAGGTGTAAACCTTTTGCACCTGCTTTTACGGCTTCCAATACATTGGCGGTACTTAAATCGTAGTCGTTATGAGCGTGGAAGTCGAAATGTAATTGTGGGTAACGGGCAACCAGTTCAGAGATATAAGTAAACGTTTCAGAGGGAATTAAAATGCCCAAAGTATCTGGCAATAGCACACGTTTGATGGGTTGCGTTGCTAAGAAATCTATGTACTGGAGCACATATTCTTTAGAATTACGCATACCATTACTCCAGTCTTCGAGATAGATATTACAAGAAATTCCTTTTTCATTAGCGAGGGCAATTATTTCAGCCACATCTGCAAAGTGTTCCTTGGGTTTCTTCTTAAGTTGATGTGTAAGATGGTTTAGCGAGCCTTTTGTAAGAAGGTTCATTACTTTAGCACCAGATTCAACCATCCAGTTGACGGAGGTTTCACCATCTACAAAAGTCAATACCTCAATTTTGTCTAGCAATCCATGTTCTGCAGCCCAGCCAGTAATCTTTTTTACCGCCTGAAACTCTCCTTCGGATACACGGGCAGAGGCAATTTCAATTCGATCAACCTTCACTTCATTCAATAATAACTGTGCGATGGTCAATTTCTCTGATGCAGAAAAAGATACCCCACTCATCTGTTCACCATCCCTCAGAGTGGTGTCCATTATTTCTATATGACGTTGTGTATTCTTCAATGATGATTAAATTGATTTGAATGATTGTGTTGGTAGTAAGTATTAAGTAATAGGTATTAGGTTTTCAATCATATATTAAATACCTATTACCTACAACTTCTTATACTGCCTTCGCTTCTGCAAACGTAAGAATCTCTTCTTTCATGGCTTGTAGATAATCGATATCATCAAAGCCATTTAGTAGATTGTGCTTCTTGTATCCATTGATGTCGAAAGACTCAGATGCACCACTAGCAACAATTGTAATGGTTTGTGCTGGTAAATCAATTTCAATTTCTGCTTTTGGATCCGCTTCTATTGCAGTAAATACCTTTTCTAAAAATTCAGGAGAAACCTGAACAGGAAGAATACCGATATTGATAGCATTTCCTTTAAAGATGTCTGCAAAGAAACTAGACACTACCGCTCTGAATCCATAATCGTAGATAGCCCAAGCAGCATGCTCGCGGCTACT